>JBEIUI010000008.1:0-49259 GCA_040374425.1 Verrucomicrobiia bacterium
CCTAGCCATATGGCTTCTCAACCTTCCGACTAACGCCTCTTTTCGGTCTAAAAGAACAGGCAGGTGACTAGCCCAAGGAATCCCATCTTTTTGACTGACGACAGTCGCAAAACCATAGCTTTCAATGAGCGCGAAAGCTTTTTGATGGTCGTCGATATGATTGGCGGCTGGAATATACATGTTTTTTTGCCTCACCCGGATCTTCCACACTAGGGCATAAATATTGGCGGGGCTTCAGCAGTAAACTGCTATGGTTCTTTGTGTTACATCGCAAACCAAAAGAAACCCTGCCGATGGCAAATTGTAGCCCATCCGACTTCCATTTTCACAGCTTCGACCGCAGAAAAATCGAGGTTTCATTCGAGGGCGGCGACGTCTCCAGCGACGGCGGCCTGCTGCTCGTCCGCCAGATGGATGCGCGCCTCGGGCTCATCAGGGATTTGAGCCAGGCCGTGCCCGACGACCGCCACCCGAGCTTCATCACCCACTCCGAGGAGGAGCTCTTTCGCCAGCGCGTCTTGGGCCTCGTCCAAGGCTACGAAGATCTCAGCGATCATGACACCCTGCGCCATGATTTGCTCCGGCAAACCGCGGTCAACCGCGACACGCCCCTCGCCTCCAGCCCCACTCTCTGCCGACTCGAAAAACGCGCCAACCACCAAAGCGCCCTGGCCATTCACAAGGTGTTTTTGGACGAGTTCATCGCCTACTTCAAGGAGGCCCCCACCGAGTTGCCCCTCGATTTTGACGCCACCGACGACCGCGAGCGTGGCGATCAGGAGGGCCGCTTTTTTCACGGATACTCCGGGACTACTGCTTCCTTCCCCTGCCTGTCTTCTGCAACGACCAACTTTTGGTGAGTTATCTGCGTCCCAGCAATATCGAGGGAGCCCGGCACGCCAGGGCGATCCTCAAACTGCTGGTCCTGCGGTGGCGCGAGCAATGGCCGCAGGTGCGGATCCTCCTGCGGGCGGACTCCGGGTTTTGCCGTCAGCGGATGCTCACCTGGTGTGATTGGGCGAGCGTGCATTACGTGATCGGCTTGGCCCGGAACAAGCGTTTGGAGGCGATGGCGGAGCCGCTCTTGGAGCAGGCGCCCGCGCTGCACGCGCAGAGCCAAGAGAAGGACCGTCTGTTTGGCGATCTGGATTACGGGGCCGCGAGCTGGGCGCGGGAGCGGCGCGTCACCCTCAAAGCGGAGGGGACCCAGAAAGGGGGACAACCCGCGCTTTGTGGTGACCAACGTGGATGGGGCTTTTTAGCGACCGGACTTCCGCACACCGATGGTGGGCCAACCAGTTCAGGGTTTTGCTGTCGGCTGCGGCCTACGTGCTTATGCAAACGATGCGGCGGGTGGCGTTGGAGGGGACGCAATTGGCGCGAGCGCAGGTGGGAACGATCCGGCTCAAGCTGCTCAAAATCGGGGCGGTGATCGTGCGCAACACGCGGAGGATCCGGGTGATGTTGAGCAGCGCGTGTCCGTATCAGGGGCTGTTTGCGCAGGGGGCGTTCGCGCTTCGGACTTGAATGGCAGAAAGGCACTGCCCCGGTGCCGTTTGAGCGGATGTGGGTTGGGGCCGGTGTTCCTCGGAGGCGATATTTGGCGTTCCGATCCCCCAGAAAACGCGCCGGGCCCCTCGCTCAGCGCCAAAACTCGTTCCACGAACTCCGTCAGACCGCGCAACCAAAAAACGGTGAAATATTGGGGTTAGACCGCCCGATAAAGTTTCCCCGTTGATGGGGGTGATCCCCGCCGGGCCCTTTGGCAATCGACTCCCTTTCCTCAGCGTCGCGCACATGCAGGTAGGGTCTGTAGTTCTCCACCCGCTTTTCGGGCGTCGCAACATCTCCCGAATCCATAGACCGGGCCACGAACCTACCGTCGAACAGGACCTCGAGACTCCGGCCCGGGTCGTCTCGATACGAGAAGACACCCGGGCGGCCAGCGGTCGCGGAGGAGATTACAAGAGTGGTAAAAACGTTGAGGAAAGCCGGGAGCAGAACGGCGGGCATACGGTGGACCAAAATGGGTGCTGATGCGTGCTAACCCGACAACGGCACAAACCTCACAAAAAAATGGCGATTCCTGCAGTCATTTCGATGCGCCACACCCGCCTCCTGGGTGGCGTAGCCGAGAGTTGTGTCCGGCAAAATCTCGGCTTTCACGCGGGGCACATGGTTGGATATTGGGGCACATGCAAATCCTCCGGATCCAGTCTCCCGACGGTGCAATCACGTATGCAGCTCGACAGAGCGACGGCGGCGCTCTGGCCCTGGAAGGCGACCTCTTCGACGGGCTGACGCTCACCGACCGGCTCGTCCCTGTGCACCGATGGCTTTCCCCGCTCGATCCCATCAGCGTGTTTTGTATCGGACTCAATTACAGGGAACACGCCCGGGAAACCGGCGCGCCGGTGCCCGAGTATCCGGTGGTTTTCATGAAGGGCGTTCACACCGTCCAACATCCGGGCCAACCCATCCTCATTCCGCAGTGGATGCCCAGCGCCCAAGTTGATTTCGAATGCGAACTGGCCGTGGTCATTGGGCGGCTTTGCAAAAATGTGGCTCGGAGTGAGTCGCTTGATTACGTCTTGGGATACACCTGCGCCAACGACGTGAGTGCGCGGGATTGGCAGAAAAAAGGGGGCGGCACCCAGTGGAGCCGAGGCAAGGGGTTCGATACGTTCTGTCCCCTCGGGCCGGTTTTGGTGACCCGGGAAGAAATTCCAGATCCGCAGAGCCTCAAACTCCGGACGAGGGTTAACGGAGAGATCCTCCAGGACAGTTCCACGAGCGACATGATTTTTGACGTGGCCACGCTCATCGAGTTCCTGAGCGGCAGCACCACGCTTCTGCCTGGAACGGTGATCCTGACAGGGACGCCTCAGGGGGTTGGAATGGCACACAACCCACCTCGGTTTCTCCAGCCAGGTGACGATGTGACGGTGGAAATCGAACGCATCGGCGCGCTTCAAAACCCGGTTGCCCTAGAAGGTGCCCCTTTCGGAGGCTCCCGCTTCCGGCTTTGACCCGCCCCGGCAGCTCCCTTTTTTCTCATGGAAACAATCCAAACCCTGGGGATCGCTCTCGGACTCGCCTCACTGGCCGGCATCAACCTCTACCTCACGGTTTTTGTTACCGGCCTGGCAATCCAGCAGCACTGGATCGAACTCGCGCCCAATTACTCCGACCTCGCCCTGCTCGGGCACCCGGCGATTGTCACCATCGCGGGCGTCTTTTATTTTCTGGAGTTTATTGCAGATAAGATCCCGTGGGTGGACAGCCTCTGGGACGCAATCCACACCTTCATCCGCCCCCTTGGCGCCGCCCTATTAGCCGTCCGCGTCTTGGGTTCAAGCGAACCGGTGTTCGAGGTGTGCGTCGCGCTGGTCTGCGGCGGGGCCGGTTTACTGACGCACTCCGCCAAGGCCAGCACCCGGTTGCTGGTCAATCATTCGCCAGAGCCCTTTTCCAACATCGCCCTGAGCGTGGTTGAAGACGCCGCGGTGATCGGCGGCCTCACATTTCTTCATAAGGCACCGCTCTGGGCGCTGGGTGCGTTCGGACTGATTCTGGGATCCATTCTCTACGGCGCTCCGAGACTCTGGCGCGCAGTCAAGGTGCAGCTCTGGTTACTCTGGAAAAAAGCAGGGCTTCCCCCCAGCAACCAAGCCGAAGCCACCTTGAGCAAGAGTCTGCCGCAAGCCCTGCAAGCCGGCGCATTTTTGGCGGGAACGGTTCTCTGGGCGGCGCGCTGCGTGTGCGGGTCCGGCGAGAACGTCCCTAAGAATATGTTTGGCTACCTGGTGGCAACGGAGGAGGCCCCCGAAACCGTGTGGTTTATCGCCCGGGGTCGTTGGCGGACTGTGGTGCGTGCAATTGATCTCTCCCGACACACCGTGACGCATGAGCCACGGTTCCTCAGTGAAAACCTTGTTTTCAGGAGCTCGGAGAAAGGCCATCCATTCCTCTTTCTATTCGACCGTAACCAACGCGCCATCGCAGAGGCCGTGCGCCATTCCATTGTCACTCGGGCGCCCGGGTCGCCCGTCCGGGACGAGTCGGGTTCCGGGGTCCCCGCAAAACGCAAGGACACCGCGTAAACGCAGACGGAGCCCGGTTACCCCCCCGGGGTGAGAATCCGGGAAACCGGAGTAGCCTGAGGCTCCTTCAAGAAATCGTCCCGACCCGATTCGCCGATTGAAGCAAAACCAAACCATGGCGTTGATTCGGTTGATGAACGTAGTCAACGTTTAACCCGCCTTGCACACCTCCCCCCCCATCTTCGATTCGGCGTTTCTCTCGAAGCTTGAGCAACTCTCATTGCTCTCTCGAAAGCTCTTCCGGGGCGAACACCATGCCGAACGCAAGTCCCGGCAGACGGGGTCGAGCTTGGAGTTCGCCGATTTCCGCAACTACACCTCGGGCGATGACCTCAGGGCGGTGGATTGGAATATCTACGGCCGACTGGACCGGCTCGTGGTGAAACTCTTCGAGCAAGAGCAGGATCTGCAGATCGACTTCCTCATCGACGCCTCGCCTTCCATGCGCTGGCAGGCGCCCAAGGCCCGCAGCGGAACGTCGCCTCCGAGCAAACTTGACGCCGCCTGCCGTATCGCAGCCTCGCTCGCCTACATCGGGCTGGCTAACCTGGACCGGGTGAATTTGCACTGGTTTGGCGATGCGTTACGCGCCGACATGGGGCTTTCCCGGGGCAAGAGCCAGTTTCACAAGGTCCTCGATTTCCTACGGACGCCTCCGCCGCCGGAGGGAGACACCCGGTTTACGGCCAGCATGCGCACTTTTGCTCAGCGCCTCAAACGCCGGGGACTGGTGTTCATTCTCAGTGATTTGCTGGATCCCGCCGGCTACCAGGAGGCGCTTGACCTGCTCCGGCACAGCCAGTTCGAGATCCACGTAATCCATGTGCTCGACCCCGGCGAACTTCGCCCCGACCTCAGCGGAGATCTGCGCCTGATTGAAGTCGAAACCCAAGCCGCGCTCGAAGTCACCGCTCACGACCCCTTGCTCCGGCGCTATGAACAGGAGGTCGATCGGTTTCTTGAGGAAGCCGCGCAGTTCTGCATGAAACGCGGCATCGGTTATGTACGGGCACTGAACTCTGTGCCTTTTGAAGAATTGGTCCTGCGGGTTCTCCGAGAAGGAAGAATGCTCCAATGATGCCGGCCCTTCATTTCATCTCTCCCACTTGCGTTGACTGCGGCTCTGCCCGCGGGGATGGGAAAATCCGCATCGAACAGCGCCCATGACGTTCCTCGCTCCATGGGCTGCTTGGTTTCTCGCGGGAATCCCCCTGATTGTCCTGCTCTACCTGCTCAAGCTCAAACGCGAGCCGGTCAAGGTCTCCACCCTGATTTTCTGGCAGCGCATCCTTCAGGAAAACCGCCGGCGCGCACTATTTCAACGGCTGCGCAACCTGCTCTCGCTCCTGCTGCAGCTGCTCATTTTCCTGCTGATCTTGGGGGCGCTTGCCAAACCCACCCTGGGCCATTGGATCAGCAGCGGCTCGTCCACGGTCATCATCCTCGACACCCGGGCGCGCATGCAGGCTTTGGAGTCAGGAGCCGAGACACGATTTGAAAAAGCGCGACGCTGGGCAAGGAGTACAGCGCGCCAAGCCACCGCAAAAACGCCGATTGCATTGATCACGGCGGGCGCGTCGGATGCCGTGGCTGTGCCCTTCTCTTCGGAGGAAAAGTCGATGAATGAGGTGCTCGACAGGCTCGAGCCCGGCGATGCGGAAGGGGAATTAAAAAGCGCCGTTGAACTTGCCCACACCCTTCTCGCCGCCCGGCGCGGCCAGCACCGCATCATTCTGGTTACAGACGCCCCCCAGCCCGCACTGAGCCGAGCCTATCCGGACTTGAAAGTGCTCTCGGTGGGCACGCCGCAGGACAACGCGGCAATCACCCGCTTGGCTACGCGGCCACTGCTTAACAGCGTCCAGACCAGTGAAGTCCTCATTGAGATCCGGAATTTCGGCAAAGCCCCGATCCGAGGCACCCTGGAGCTCTCGCTCGATGGAAGGCTGCTGGACGCCAAACCCTTTGAGCTCGGGGCCGGGGAACGCAAACTGGATCTTTTCCCAGCGGTGCCGGGAAACGCCCTTCGCAATTCCCGGGGCTGGCTCAAGGCCCAGCTCGACGTCGCCGATGCCCTGGCTTTGGACAACGTGGCTTACGCGCTCCTGCCGCAACCCCATCCACACCGGGTCTTGCTGGTGAGCAAAGGGAACTGGTTTCTGGAGAAGCTCCTCGCGGCGGATCCCCGAGTCGCGTTCGATTTACTGACCCCAGAAGCATTTGAGCTCTCCATGGCTTCCAAGTTTGACGCCGTGATTCTCGACCAGGTTCTCCCGGATACATTCCGGATGGGAGCCACAGCAGGGAACTTTTTCTTTCTAAAAAACACCCCCTTCAACCAGAGCCAGCCCAATTTAGAACGGCCGCTGATCACTGAAACGCAGTCCGAACATCCGGCATTGCTTCTGGTGAACCTGCAAAACATTACCATCGCCCGAGCGACGCCCTTAAAGTTGCCCGAAGCGACTTCTGATGGATGGACGTTTGAAACACCGATCCGCGCGATGGATCACCCACTTCTGATCACGGGCACACGGAAAACCTCCACCGGGGATCAACGCCTGGCCGCCCTAGCATTTGATCCGGCGGAATCCGATCTTCCACTGCACATCGCGTTTCCTCTTTTGATGGCCAACACCGTGCACTGGCTTTCCGGGGAACAACCGGTGATCCCCCTTGCAATCCGCGCAGGTCAAACCCTGGCGCTAGGCCCCGAGCAGCGCCTTTGGCCCGAGCCCCTGACTTCTTCTCAAAAACCATTACCGCCGCCCGGGGGCCCATGGGTGAAGGCATTCTTTCAGCCTCACAAGCAGGGTTATTATCTGATCTCCCAACCCGGCCAGAAACCGGCTTGGCTGGCCGTTAACACCTTCAGCGAATCCGAATCGGATCTCCGCAGTGCTGCCCCCGCCGAACCCGCTGCCGCGATTCTGCCCACCGGGTTTTCGCTCAAATCCGTCGCTGACAGACCGCTCTGGCAAGGGCTCGCGCTGGCTGCGCTCCTACTCTCCACACTCGAATGGTGGCTTTTCCATCGTCGCCGCACCGAATGACCCTCTTCGCCTCTGAACCTCGGCTTTCTTTTTTGGATCGGCCATGATCGAGTTCACTCACCCTTTCTTCCTGTGGCTCGCCATCGGAGTTTTGCCCGTTCTGATCTGGGGCCTGAGCCGCTCGCTTGCGGGCATGACCCGTCTCCAGAAACAGGTCTGCGTCGCGGTCCGTTTCCTTCTCTTGTCCCTCCTGATTCTGGCTCTCGCCGGACTCAACGTGCGTTGGCGTTCCGACGAGTTAGCGGTGGTCTACGTATTGGACCAATCCGCAAGCCTGTCACCAGAAGCCAAAAACCAGGGAAAAACGTTCATCGAAAAAAGCTTGGCCCACCAGCACTCCGGCGACACCGCGGCCGTCGTGGGTTTCGCAAAAAAGGCGGAGCTCTGGCTGCCGTCTACGGAAAACCTCCGGAGTCTCCCGGCACCCGGACAAGACGCCCAAGGAATCACTGCCCCGAGGCCGGCCGCCAAATCGGATCAGCCAATGGATCCGCCTCCGACACAGCCGCCGATCCGCTCCATCCCGGTTGAAAAGAAACAGGACTCGGCGACGGACATCGGCGGGGCGCTGAAGTTTTCAAGCGCCCTTTTCCCGGAGGGAAAGGCCCAGCGGCTTGTGTTGCTCACCGACGGAAACGACACCGAAGCGCGCGCGGGCCAAGTCGCCCAGGAGCTCGCCCTGCGAGGAATCGAGGTGTTTACTGTGCCGCTGCGCAACGCGCGCCAGCCTGAGGTGCTCGTGGAACGGGTGGACGCGCCGCGTCGGCTCAAAGCGGGTGAACCCTTCGATCTAAAAGCCCGCATTGAGAGCAACACGGCCACCTCCGTGACGCTGAAGCTGTATGAGAACAAGTTTCTGCTTACCCAGAAAGAACTCGCCCTAAAACCCGGTACAAACGAGCTGACGCTCCCCAACCTGCGTCCCGCCGAACGGCAGTTCCTTACGTATGAGCTGGAGATTATCCCGCTCCCGGAGGCCGACACGGTCCTGGAGAATAACCGGGCGGAAACAACGGCCAGCCTTCGGGGCCAACCCCAGGTGCTGCTTGTTGATACCGATGAAACCAAGCTGCGTCCCATGGCCGAGGCGCTGCGCAAAGAGAAAATCAATATTGAAACCCGGGGCCCATTGGGTGCGCCGAACACATTGGAAGACCTCCAGCAGTATGATCTCCTCGTGCTCAGCGACGTCTCCGCGCTCGCGCTCAACCGGGAACAAATGGAGCTTTACCGGCGTTGGGTCCAAGATTTCGGCGGGGGCTTTCTCATGCTCGGAGGCGAAAACAGTTACGGTGTGGGGGGGTATTTCCGGACACCGATCGAGCAGCTGTTGCCCGTGCGGATGGAACACGAGGACCGGCGGGATATCCCCAGCCTTGCGCTTCTCGTCGTGCTCGACCGCTCGGGCTCCATGAGCGCAATTACCCAAGGACAAACCAAAATCTCCCTCGCCAACCAGGGCGCTGTGATGGCGTTCAAGGTGCTTCAACCCAAGGACTTCTTCGGGGTGCTCGCCGTCGACGTACGCTCCCACGTGGTAGCTCCGCTCCAGCAGCACCTCGCCAAAGGGCCCGTCGAACAAAAAATTCTCAGCGTCACGGCGGGCGGCGGCGGCATCTACATCTACACCTCCCTCGCGGAGTGTTTCCAACTCCTGCGTGACACCCCTGCCAAAATCAAACACGTCATTCTTTTCTCCGACGCCGCAGACGCGGAGGAAAAAGCCGCAGGCGAAATGAGCGACGGCACACGGACCGGCGGATCCGCTCTCGACCTCGCATCGGCGATGTTTTCCGCCAAAATCACGACTTCAGTGGTGGGTCTCGGAGTTGAAACGGATAAGGATACCGCGTTTTTGCGACAACTCGCCGAGCGCGGCAACGGACGGTTTTACCTGACCAGTGATGCCACCACCCTGCCGCAGATCTTCAGCACCGAGACGATGAAAGTCGCCCAGTCGAGTCTGATTGAAGAACCCTTCCAAGCCGTGCCTGCGGCAAAATCGCCGCTGGTGGCGGGAGTCGACTGGGCCCAAGCCCCGCTTTTGCTGGGATACAACGCCACGAAACCCAAGCCCACAGCCGACGTGTTGCTGGCCACCGAACGGGGGGAGCCGTTGCTGGCCTCTTGGCGCTACGGATTGGGGCAGGCGGCCGCGTTCACCAGCGACGCGAAGAGCCGGTGGGCGTCGGAATGGCTGGAGTGGCCGGGATACGGCCAGTTTTGGACCCAGGTGGTGCGGGGTCTCATGCGCAAGAGCGACCAGGCAAGTTTCGCCGTCCAGACTCAGGAGACGCAGGACCAGCTCACCCTCCACATCGATGCCGTCAAACCCGATGGCCGGTTCAGAAACCGGCTGCCCATGGAGTTAAGCGCGCTCGGCCCGGACGGAGCTCAGCGGATGTTCACCCCGAGCCAGGTTGCGCCCGGCCAATACAGCGTGACCCTCGATCTCGCGCCGGAGGGCACCACCCTTTTCGCCCTCTCCTCCCCCGATCTGCCCGATGGCGGGACGGTTTTTGGTCACACGCGCGGATATCCCCGGGAATTCTTAAGCAACACCCTCAATGAGCCCCTGCTCCGCCTGATGGCCCAGATCGGCCACGGCGAATTCGATCCCGTCCCGGAATCCGTGTTCCGCCGCGATCACGGCGGGCGAAACGCGGTCGGACCCGTTGCCAAACAGAGACAAGGGATGCGCAATTTAAGCGATGCGTTTTTGATGGGCGCTTTGGCCCTCTTTCCGCTGGATGTGTGGCTGCGACGGCGCACGTGGACATCCGACTCAACTCACCCAGAAGCCTAATCCTCTCTTCACCCCAAACACGCCGTCGCACATTGAACAGCCGGACAGGCTGCCTGTCTCACGCACCCACAACCCATGAAAACCTTTGCCCTCAAGTCCAGCATTCAAACCCTGCTCATAGCGGCGCTTTTTTCCGCCCCGACATTCTCTGTGACTGCGCAGCAGCCGGAAAAGATCACTCCCCCGGAGGTCAAAATCGACCCTGTGCCAGTGCAAACAAAAGCGGGGGTTCTCACCAGTTTCGCGCCCATCGTTGAAAAGGTGGCTCCCAGCGTGGTCACGATCTCCACCACCAAAAATGTTCGGAACGGATCGCGGGAAAACCCGCTCTTTAACGACCCGAACTTCCGGCGGTTCTTCGGTTTACCCGACCCCAGCCCGGATCAACCCCCGGCTCCGCCGAAGCGAGGTGGGAACGGCCAGAAAAACGATTCAATGCAGAAGCAGGATTTAGGGCTGGGATCGGGAGTCATTGTGAGCGGCGACGGTATGATTCTGACCAACAACCATGTCATTGAAGGCGCGGATGACATTCTCGTCTCTATCGGCACCAACGATCAGAAATACAAAGCGAAGAAAATTGCGGGCGACCCGGGCACCGACATCGCAGTGCTCAAAATCGACGCCAAGGATCTCAAAGCAGTGACCTTCGGCGACAGCGAAAAACTCCGAGTGGGCGACGTCGCATTGGCCATTGGGAACCCGTTCGGTTTAACTCAATCGATCTCCATGGGGGTCATCAGTGCTCTGGGACGAGGCGGCATGGGCATCGTCAACTACGAAAACTTCATTCAAACCGATGCCTCCATCAACCCGGGCAACTCCGGGGGCGCGTTGGTGGATCTCGAAGGCCGGTTGATCGGGATCAATACAGCGATTTTCAGCCGGTCCGGAGGCAACCAAGGGATCGGGTTCGCTGTGCCGGCCAATTTGGCGCACAGCGTCATGGACAACCTGATCAAGAACGGCCGCGTGGTTCGGGGATATTTGGGCGTGCAACCCGACGCCATCACCGAAGATCTCGTTCCATTTTTCAAAACCAAAGACCGCAGAGGCGCTCTGGTTTCCCGAGTCGAACCGAAGACACCGGCGGCACAGGCCGGCATTGAAGTGGGAGACGTAATCCTCGAGGTAGCCGGAAAAAGAGTGGAAGGCCCACGCGAGCTGCGCCTTCACATCAGCAGCATGGCGCCTGGCAGCAAGGTTGAGTTGAAGCTGATGCGCGATGGGAAAGAAAAGGTGCTCACCGTGGAACTCGGGGAGTTGCCAGCAGCGAAAGCCGACAACAAGGTCGAGGAGCCCAAGGATGAAGTGCCCGATGTGCTCGACGGGGTCACCGTGTCGGACCTGGATCCCGCCACTCGCAAAGAATTCGATCTCCCCGAAGACGCCCAGGGAGTTTTGGTGACGGCGGTGGATCCCGATTCTCCCAGTGCGGCAGCCGACATCCGGCGCGGTGACCTCATCCATGAGATTAACCGTCAACCGGTGTCGAACTCCAAAGAAGCCATTGAATTGAGCGACAAACTCAAGGCGGAGAAAAAGGTCCTGTTGCGCATCTCGCGTAAGGGCGCAAGTCGCTACGTCGTGGTGGGTCAGAAAGACTAAGTCGCCCAACCCGATCAAGAAGCCTGTCGCGGGGCGGTGTTCGAAACCTTCAAGCACCGCCCCGTCTTGGTTTCGCCTTCCCTCGGGCGGGTCGATCCCCTTAGCTCGCGGATCCGGGTTCACCGGCCGCGGGAACGACCGATTCCTTCGCCGCGCCAACCTCCACCCATGTGTACTCCCTCCCTTCATCAGACATTGGATGCCCTCCCGTTGATGACATGGTGTCGGGGTCTTGGGAGTCAGGACCCGTTTCTAAACTCATGCTTTAGACAATTCCTTGGCATCGAGAACAAAACAGCCACAACCGACCTCTGGCTCGAGCGGATTCATCCGGACGACCGGTCAGAGAGAAACGGGGTGATCCAGTCCGCTCGCGACTCGCTGAGTCTGTACCGGGTTTCCTACCGATTACGCCGCGCTGACGGCCGCTTCTGCTGGGTTTCTGAGTCGGGTTCCCCACAGAAAAATGAGCTCGGCATTGTTGAAAACTGGATGGGCGGTATTGTCCCAATCGAGGCCCCCATCCATGAATCCTTGCGGGGTGGACAAACGGTTTCCACGTCTGTGCCAACCAAAGCCCTCGAATCTGGATTACCCTCGGGTAACGGCTTGGATGCACGCGCAGGTGAACCAGTTCTGATCCGCAACGCCATCCAAGAGCGGGCCAAACAACAGGAAGCCGTCGCAATCCTTGGACAAAAGGCGCTGAGCGGAGCCACGCTCACCGACCTGTTTAGATCGGCCACCGACCTGGTGCGCTCCACTCTGGAGGGGTTGTTGTGTTCAGTCCTACAAAACTTGGAGGAAAGCACAGCCCTGGCGGTGGTCGGGGCCTCGGGCTGGCCCGAAACAGAGGCGGGTAATCGAGTCCCGGCAGGGCGCTCCTCGCAATCGGGATACACCTTGATGGTGGGCGAACCGGTGATCGTTGAGGACATGGCCACGGAGACACGGTTTGAGATCTCGGAGTCCGTCCGCCGCATCGGCGTGGTGAGCGCAATCACGGTGATCATTCAAAGCGAGGGTTCGCCCTTTGGCGTGCTCTCAGCCATGTCCATGCAGCCCCGGGCATTTACCAAGGATGACGTCCACTTCCTCCAGGCCATCGCCAACGTGCTCGCGGCGGCGATCGACCGGCAGCGTGCCGAGGAAAGGATCCGATTGGCGCAGGAAAAAGCCGAAGCCGCCAATCGTGCCAAAAGCGAGTTCCTCTCCCGCATGAGCCACGAACTGAGGACCCCGCTCAATGCGATTCTTGGGTTCACACAGTTACTCGAAATCGACCAGCCCACTCCAAGCCAAGCCGAGAGTGTCGCCCATATCCTCAAGGCAGGCAGGCAACTCCTCTCCTTCATTAACGAGGTGTTAAGTGTTGCCAGAAACCACGCGGATGCGCTCTCTCCGGAGGCGAGCGAGACAACCCTCCGACAAGTGCTTCTCGGCGCACAACCCTCCGCAAAAACGGGCCTCGGCCGCTCTCCACAGCGGAGCACGGAAGGCGCATTTGAGCTTACACATCCCCGACCGCAGGTTCCCGCCGCGCCCAAGAAGATCCTTTATGTGGAGGATCAGGAACTCAACCTGCGCTTGGTGGAACGCATCCTTCAAAACCGCGAGGATTACCTTCTGCTCAGTGCGCCCCTGGGAGAGCTCGCTCTGGAAATGGCGAAAAATCAGCGCCCTGACCTTATCCTCCTGGATCTCAACCTGCCGGACATGACCGGAGAATCCGTTCTCTGCCATCTCAAACAGACCCCGGAGCTCCGATCCATTCCGGTGGTTATGCTCAGTGCGATGGTCGGTGAACGGGTGGAGTCTGCTCTCGCGCTGGGGGCGGCAGGCTACCTGACCAAGCCGTACCGGGTGCCCGACTTTTTTGCTGTTTTGGAGAAGAACCTGCCGGTTTGAGAGCCGCCAATCCGGTGCGGATGCGGTCCGTGTGACATACGGGATTCCTCAACACCCGCTGGAAATTTGAAAGTGCGGTTTGAGCTGCCATTGCTCAAAGCGTTGCCAAAACTCTGATTCATTAAAGGGCGTTTGGCACCAGTGGGTACGGGTTGGGCCTTCAAGTTGGCTGGTTCGAAGCGTGCAGGGCGGCCTTCCCATTTCCGGAGGAGCCTTCGGGATGCGTTCGCTCTTGGTATGGCCAATGCTGCCCACTGGGGAGAGGCCCGCCATGAACCCATGCACCTCCCCCAAAGCCCACTTGGTTGGCCCAAGCCTCCGGGGCACCCTCGTGAAGAGGGAGGAATCGAACCCGCAGCCCGCCGCCTTGGAAGGGTGTTCGGACTGAAAACCCAATTGAAAAAATGCTCTACCTGGCAAATCGCAATCGCGTTCACAGCCCAGAGACCGAGCGCGCGCTTCGGGCTTCTCAAGGCTACCTCTACCTCAAACTATCCAAGGAGGCCGCCGAAGAACTCCAGCAAATCGCCGACGACGAGCAGAACGATCCTGATGTGCTCCTCGCCCGAATTCGGATCCTGCTCCATGAACGGCACTGGAAAGCGGCGGAGCAGCTTTCTGCACAGGGTGGCCGGGAATATCCCGAGATGGACGAGTTCACCGTCCAAAGAGCCTTCTCCCTGCATCAGATGCAAAAGGGCGAAAAAGCCGTCCAAGTACTTCTTGCGGCCCCTGAATGGCTGAGGCGGACGGGCATCCTGCACTACAACCTAGCCTGCTATGAAGCGCGCCTTGGAGACCTTTCGATGGCGCGCCGGTGCATGAACGCCGCGATCCAAATCAACTCCCAGGTGAGAAAAAACGCCCGGATCGATCCGGACCTCCAAGCCCTTTGGAACTGAGTTCCGCCTCAGTGGCCCCCACGAACTGCAGCTGCGTCAACCTCCGGTAGGTGCCCTCCTCCCGGCTGACAAGTTCCTCGTGTGAACCGCTCTCGGTGACTGTGCCGGATTCAATCACACAGATCCGGTCCGCTTTGCGCACGGTCGAGAGACGATGCGCGATGATAAAAGCGGTGCGGCCATCAAGCAAAGTGTTGAGAGCCTCTTGAATGAGCAGCTCGCTCTCGCTGTCGAGGGCGCTCGTGGCCTCATCCAGGATGAGAATCACCGGGTCCTTTAAAAGCGCCCTGGCAATCGCAATCCGTTGCCGCTGGCCGCCGGAGAGTTTAACACCGCGTTCACCCACCAGAGTGTTGTATCCCTCCGGGAACCGCTCGATAAACTCATGGCAGTTGGCCCGACGCGAGGCCTCAATGAGCGCTTCCTCACTCGCAGCCGGATTGCCGTAGGCGATGTTGTCCCGGATGGAGCCGCCAAAAAGCAGGACTTCCTGAGGCACAACCGCCATGTTGGCACGCACGGCTTGAAGCGCATACCGGCTCGCGGGTTTCCCGTCCAACCGCAAATGCCCCGACGCGGGCTCATAGAAGCGCAGGAGCAGAGACACCAAAGTGGATTTCCCAGAGCCGCTCGGCCCAACCAAGGCGATTTTTTCGCCCGGCCGCGCATGGATCGACAGCCCGCGCAGCACAGGCAGATCTGGCCGGGACGGATAGCTAAAATCCACGGCATCGAACTCCACCTCGCCCTTGAGCCGTTCCACCGGCCCCGCCGACACCCGCTCCGGGGCCTCCTCAAGAAGCTCCCGCACCCGTTGCGTGGCACCGAGCGCTTTTTGGAGGGTGCTAAACACCTCGGCAAACGACGACACGCCGCCTCCGACAAAAACAGTACAGAAAATGAAACGGGTCAGCTCCCCGTGGCTGAGATCCCCAGACTGCATGAGGCGGGCTCCCTGCCAAAGAACCAGAACGATGGAGCCAAACACCCCGAGGATGATGAATGCGATCAATGCCGACCGGTACTGGGCGTTTTGCAGGGAGATCTCAAGAAATGCCTCCAAGCCGGACCGGTAACGCCGGGTCTCAAACCCCTCGCTGGTAAACGCCTTCACGTTGGCGATGCCCTGCAGGGTTTCCTCCACAATCGTGCCGGTTGCCGCAAGCCGGTCCTGGGCGAGGCGGGAAAACCTCCGGATCCGGCGTCCGAAAAGCACCGCAAGCAGCAGGAGTCCCGGAAAGGAGCAAACCATCACGAGGGAGAGCTTCCAGGACGTCACGGCGATCACCACCGCCCCGCCGCACAGCAGCATCGACTGGCGAATAGCCTGAGGCATCACGCCTACCAACGTGTCCTGAAGCAGGGTGAGATCGTTTGAGAGGCGGCTCGAGAGCTCGCCCACGCGGTGCTCTCCGAAGAACTTCATCGGCATCGCAATCAAATGCCCGTAAAGCCGGGTTCGCAGCTCCACAATGGCCCGTTCGCCCACCCGCGTGAACGCGCAAGAGGAGTAAAAAGTGAGCACCGCTTGGATTGCGAGAGTAGCAAGAAGCGCGAGAGCGACACTGTTCACGTCGCCGCGCCAGCCGGTGGTGGTGATCTTTTTTACGGAAGGAATCGCAGCATCCAACAAGTGGCCCACCAACCAGGGGAACATCAGACCAAAACTCATCGAAACCAGGAGCGCCCCCGAGGCCAGGATAAATCCGGTCCGCCAAGGGCGCACATAGCCCCAGAGCTCGCGCAAATCTCGCAGTGAATCACCTCGGGAATTCATGATGGGTAGGAGCTCAATAAGAAAGCCGAGCCTGCGGACCGGAGCAATCTCTCCGACCGAGGATCGGCTTTCTCCGACCAGATACGCCGCTGCCTATTACTGAGAATCCACCGGCTTGAGTTCCCTCAGCCAGATACTGCGGAACCGGTTCGCGCTGCCGTGGTCTTGGATTCGAAGGACGCCCTTTTCAGGATGCGGCTGATAGCTGCCCACTTTTTTGTGCGGCGTATTACCCAACAGCTCGGTGTGGTTTTGAACAAGCACCCCGTTGTGGAAAACGGTCGCGTAAGCAGGTTTCTCGAGTTTGCCGTCCTTGAAACGCGGTCCATTGAAAATAATGTCGTAGGTCTGCCATTCGCCGGGCTTGCGCGAGGCGTTCACCAGAGGCGGCGTTTGTCCGTAAATCGCGGTTGCCTGGCCATCCGGGTAAACCGGGTTTTCATAACTGTCGAGGATCTGGATTTCGTAAAGCCCGAAGAAAAAGAGGCCGCTGTTCCCACGGCTCTGTCCCGAGCCCCGAGGCGGATTCTCCGCAGCCCACTCCACATGCAGTTGGACGTCCGGGCCAAACTCGTCCTTGGAAACGATCTCACCGGTCTTGGTGATCTCAGCGTAGCCGTTCTCCACCTTCCACCGAGCCTCGCCGCCTTTGCCAGAAAGCCATTTGGAGAGATCTTTCCCGTCAAAAAGCACCACGGCATCACTGGGCGGTGTTCCCGGTTTTTCCTCGGTGCTGTTTGTCCCCGGAGTCACCACCTTTGGCTGAGGCCGGAGTCCGTCATGCACGTGCCATTGGGTGCCGGGACTCAGGGGGGTGTCTTGGTGGCCCAGGGGCTTGCCGTCGGCAGACAGCGCGCGCGAGTTGAGCACTGCGCCCGCGGCTAGGAGGGATCCGATAAAAAGAGTTCCGAAGGATGTCATAATTTTTTTGGGGAAACGGCTAGAACCAGCGAGTTACACATAAAGCGCTGCTCCGCGAAAAGTGGAAACCCGGAAACCGAAGGAAACTTATGTGCTGAATCAACTGCCCGACAAATAAAGGTCTCTGCGCTCTGCAGGCATGCGGCCCGTTTGGCTCGGGAACCCTCGGGAGAGCGTTCAGCGGCGCCCAAAAGCGGATCTAATCGGGCACCACCTCCACCAAGCCTGCTCCATCGGTGGGGACCGTATACTGCTTAGTTTTTCTCACTCCAAGGCGCGTAACGTAGCTCAGGCGCACCGTCGGATCGGCCTCAGGCTGCCCGCCCGGATGCACGACCACTAGGCGCCCCGGATCCCCAGTGCGCAAAGCCACGCGGGGCTGCACCTCGGCGAAACAGCCCGGTGTCTCAGAGACCACGGAAAGCTCCATGACAGTGGCGCCCACGTTCTCGAAGCGAATGTGGAGCGCGTTGGATTCCACACGTGCCCCGGTAAAATTCAACAGCGGCTCAGCCATGGCTTCCTCCCTGGCATGCAGCCGCCCCCACTCCGCCTCCATCCGCTCCAGATGCCGGGACACCCCCTTGGCGTATTGCTTTTGTCGGTCATCGAGCTCCCGGAGTTGACGGTGCAGCGCTTTCAGCTGCCGTTGTTGGGAGAGGATCAAAGCCCCGAGCCAACCCAAACCCAGTGCAACAAACAGCCCGGCCACGCCGCCACTCTGTCCCCAGCCCAAGGATTTGGAGGAATCGGCTTCCTGAAACATCCATTGCCCCCCTTCCAAAAGGCCCCAGATGCCCCCCCACCCCAGTATGGAGCAGAAATAGAGCATCCCGGTGCCGCCCGCTTTTCGGGGAACAGACAAAGGGCAATCCACCAAGGAAACTTCAGGTTTTGGATCCATCGATTCACCTAACAGATTGCCTGCGGGGAGTGCTGCGCCAGCAAAAAAATTCACCCTCTGTGCTTCCCATCCGCCCCGCCCACGAACCCAGGCTCGACGAATGGAACGGCAAATGAAAACTGCTGCCCATGGATTTCTCCGCGATTTGGGCCCCCTGGCGGGTTGAATATTTCAAAACCAACGGCACCTCGGATTTCCTGCTGGAAGCCGCGTATACGACCGACGATGCCGCTTGGTATGTGGTTAGCCGGCGGAAAAACACTTTCCTTCTACTCAACCGGTATCCTTACGCCATGGGCCACATGCTGGCGGTTCCCTACCGGAAGGTCTCTGAACTCGGGGCGCTCACCGACGCCGAGAAACTCGAGCTCTGGGAACTGGCCGAACACGGGCAAACCCTGTTGCGCGAAGTGGTCAGGGCGCAGGGGTTCAACCTGGGCCTCAACCTGGGCCGGTGCGCGGGAGCCGGTGTGGTTGACCATCTGCACCTCCACATCGTGCCGCGCTGGGAAGGCGACAACAATTTCATGCCGGTGATCGCCGATACCCGCGTGCTCCCTGAGGCCCTCGATGCGTTTTACGCCAAGCTTATGGAGGCGCAGGCGAGGGCTCAGGGGTGATCGGTGAGGGGTCAGCGCTTCTTTTGAATACTCACAGAAGCGTGCCGGCCCTTGCGCTCCAGCTTGAGAACCCATGGTTTGTTGTCGCGCGCATCCGAAGCTCGCAACGCTGCAACGGCCTCCGCCACATTGGCCACGGGCTTTCCGTCCACCTCCAAGATGAGATCCTCGGGCCGCACATCGGCTTTGGCCGCCGCGCTCTGAGGGGTGAACTCCACGACACGCGCTCCGGGCTTCTGAGCGTCCCGCAAACGCATCCCGGCGATTTCCCGAGGCGTCTCATCGGGCCTGGCGGCTCCCCCAGAACCCAGCTTGTTGTAGTCGGAAGGCAACTCGCCAAGGGTGACCGGAACCATCAATGGGGTGCCGTCCCGGGACACGGTTAACTGCACCACCTGTCCGATTTTTTTCTTCAGCACCTCCTTCTGAAGTTCCTGAGCGGTACCCAGCTTCACGCCGTCGATTTCCGTGACGACATCGGCCGTGCGCAACTCACTGCGATGCGCCGGAGCGTTTGCTTCGATGGTCAAAACCACAATCCCGCGCTCCAACCGCAACCGCTCCCGCAACGCGCTGTTTGTACTGAGACTCTCAATCCGAATCCCCAGCCAAGCACGCTGCACCCTTCCGTTCTCGATGAGTTGCCGACTGATCTCGCGCAGCATTTGCGAGGGGATAGCGAACGCCAGCCCTCGGCCAATCCCGTTGATGAGGGTGTTCATCCCGACCACGCGGCCTTCGACGTCGAAAAGCGGGCCCCCGCTGTTGCCGGGATTAATAAATGCATCGGTCTGGATGAAGTCCTCGTAAAGGACGTTGTTGGAGGCCGAAGCCGTGAGATTCGAACGCCCCTTACCGCTCACCCAGCCGCAAGTAAAACTGTAATCCTGATTAAAGGGCGAACCGATCGCCCCGACCAGCTGGCCCACTCGGAGAGCGTCGCTGTTGGCCCAGTCCACCGCAGTCAAATCCCGCGCCTCCACCTTCAGCACGGCAATATCGGTCTTGTCATCCGCCCCGATGATTTTCGCCGGATAAATCCGGCCGTCCCTGAGCCGGACCTCCACTTTCTCCGAGTCCGCCACCACATGGAAATTGGTCAAAATATAACCGTCTGCTCGCATCACAAAGCCGCTGCCCTCGCTCTGAAGCGGAGCCCTTGGCAGTCGAAACAAACGGTTGCGCCCGGGCGTTTTCCCCTCTCCCGAGAGCTCGTCCTCATCGCTGAAAAGAAAGTCGAAGCCGCGCCCCACGTCGGAATCCTCCTCGGGCGCGCTTTTTTTCAGAGCATCGACCACCACCACCGAGGGAGCCACCTTCTCGAAAACCGCAACGAACCCCTCCTCAATCTGGCGCAGCAATCCCATGGCGGCAGCCGCCTTGTTGGCGCCCTTTTCCGCGTCTTTCTCGGGAGAGAGGCTCGCACCCGGCTCTGCTGAAAAAGCGCCCTCGCCGGTCAACAACACACCGCCCGCCAAGAGAAAGGCAAAAACGTTTCGGCAAATGCAGCGCAAGAACATGGCAGTGGGATAGGACACGCAGACCGGAGCCCATTTCAAAACTAATTTCTGCTAATCGGACGGGACCCCAAGTCCAAGCCATCCCACGCCGCGGCTTCCGGGGGAAGAAGCCGAGCGGCCGTGACTCTTTCCGCCCCTGGCGATGCATCGCGGCACCCCAGCGAAGCGTGCTTTGAAAGGGCGAATGCCCCGGGGGTTCCAGCCTCTCATCGTGCATTTAAACCCGTGTGCCTTGGTTTTCCGGAAGGCTGCTCGTTGACTTCGCCCCTCTCCGCCCTAACCTCCCGCCTTCTTTATGGCTGGCCTCGTTATCAAACCGCGCTCGCGTCTCTTCCACGGCCACGATTGGGTTTACCAAAGTGAGGTCCTCAAATCCTTCGGCAACCCCGTGGACGGGGATGTGGTGTCCCTCAAAGACAGCGCCGATCGCTCCCTGGGTTCCGCCATCTTCAATTCCAAATCCCAAATCGTCGCCCGCCGCATCTCGCGTCAGAAACAGGATCTGGATGCCGACTTTTTCCAACGCCGCATCCAGCAGGCGCTCCAATACCGCATCCGACGCGGTATCGACCCCCAGCTCTGTCGCCTGGTCTGGAGTGAAAGTGACGGGATCCCCGGCCTGATTCTGGATCGGTACGGTCCGCATGTAGTCATGCAAACCCTTACCCTGGCCATGGACCGGCGCAAGGAACTCATCGCCGACATCGTCCGCTCTCTGCTCCAGCCGCAATCCATCGTCGAACGCAACGAATCCTCGATCCGCAGAGCGGAAGGACTCGAGCCGGCCACCTCGATGCTGTTGGGCGAACCGCCCGCGCCCTTTGCAATTGAAGTGGGGGGAATCGCTTTTGAGGTGGACCTGGTGCGTGGTCAGAAAACCGGCTTCTACCTGGATCAACTCCAGAACTACGCAAGGCTCGCCCCGTTCGCCCAAGGCCGGAGGGTGTTGGATTGTTTTTCCAACCAAGGCGCCTTTGCGCTGACCTGCGCCAAAGCCGGAGCCCGGGAAGTCATCGCCGTGGAGAACAGCGCGGAGTGCGTGGAGCTCATCCAATCCAACGCCCGGCGAAACGCCCTCCAAGTCGAGGCCCGCGCAGCCAACGTGTTTGACGTGCTCAAAGAATACGAACGCGCCGACGAGAGATTCGACCTCGTGATCCTCGATCCACCGTCCTTCACCAAGTCCAAGGGCAAACTCCACGACGCCCTGCGCGGCTATAAAGAGATCCACCTCCGCGCCCTGCGGCTGCTCGCTCCGGAAGGGTTACTCGCCACCTACTGCTGTTCTCATCACGTCGGTGCGGAGACCTTCAAGGAGTCCATCAATGAAGCCACTGTGGACGCCAAAAAGACGCTGCGCCAGCTCGATATCTACAGCCAGGGGGCGGATCATCCCATCGTCCCCACCTTGCCGGAAACCGAGTATCTCAAGGGCTACCTTTTCGAGCTGGCGCCGGGCCGATAGCGAGTTGGCTTGAGGTCGAGCGCCGTGAATCGGGGGCATATTCCGCCCGGTTTGCGATGGACCTTTGTCCCTTGCCCTTCAGAGCCTTCCTGAGTTTGTCCTGAGCCTTTGGTATCGGTGGGGCAGACGAGGTCTGAGAAAACAATTGACGCTCCGATTCGAAGTCCTATCTTCCCACCTACTTTCATCAAGAGTGACTGAGGGACTGGCCCGTTGACGTCACGGCGACCGCTTGGAGAGCAAGATTTGCTTTCAAGGACCAGGTGCCAAATCCAGCTCTTCAGTTTACTGGGGGGGAAGATGAAGGGTGTCATCGAGCCTCCCGGCGAGTGACCTCTTCTTCTTCAGAAAATGCGTCCGCTTGGGCGTTCTTGATGAGGGAATCTACCTGTTATGCAAAAGGCTTCCTCATTTTTTAGTAACCTCAAGTGCCGCGAGTGCGGTCAGCTTTACCCGAAGCAGGCGATCCACGTCTGTGACTTCGATTTCGGCCCCTTGGAGGCGGCTTACGACTACGCGGCGATTCAATCGGTGCTGAGCCGGAAACTCATCGAGTCGAGGCCCCAAACCATGTGGCGTTATCGGGAGTTGCTTCCCATCGACGGCGAACCCACCGTGGGCACTCAGGTCGGGTTCACTCCCCTTGTGAAAGCAGACCGGCTAGCCGAGGCTCTGGGGATCCGGGAACTCTTCATCAAAAACGACACGGTAAACTATCCCACCCTTTCATTCAAAGACCGCGTGGTTTCCGTCGCGTTGAGCCGGGCTCGCGAACTGGGTTTTGAGGTGGTTGCCTGCGCCTCAACCGGAAATTTAGCGAACTCGGTCGCTGCCAACGCAGCAAGCGCCGGCCTGAAGAGTTACGTTCTGATTCCAGCCGATCTGGAGCAGGGCAAGGTGCTTGGGTCGCTGGTTTATGGCACTCAAGTCATCGGCATCCAGGGGGCTTACGACCAAGTCAACCGACTCTGCTCTGAGATTGCGGGTAAATACGGATGGGGGTTTGTGAACGTAAACCTGCGGCCCTATTACGCTGAAGGCTCGAAAACCATGGGTTTCGAGATTGTCGAGCAACTGGGTTGGAAACTTCCGGAACACACCGTTGTGCCGATGGCGAGCGGTTCATTGCTGACCAAGATCCACAAGGCCTACAGCGAATTCGTGCAGCTGGGGTTGGTCGGCGAGACGCCCTACAAAATCTACGGAGCGCAGGCCACCGGATGCGCCCCAATTAGCCATGCGATGAAGCGGGGCAGCGACTTGGTTAAACCGGTGTCCGCCCCAAAAACCATCGCCAAATCCCTGGCAATCGGCACTCCGGCCGATGGTTACTACGCCATCCATTCGATGAGGAAAACGGGGGGCACCACCGAGGACTGCACGGATGAAGAAATCGTGGATGGCATCCGTCTTCTTGCGGAATATGCCGGTATTTTCGCCGAAACAGCAGGGGGCGTAACCGTCGCCTGTGCGAAAAAACTCATCGCTTCCGGGGCCATTCCTGCGACAGGCAGTGCCGTGCTTTGCATCACGGGACATGGGTTAAAGACGCAGGAAGCCATTCAGGGCAAATGCGGCAGCCCCCGGATCATCAACCCGAGCCTCAGGGAGTTCGAAGATCAGATTTACCAGCCTGACTCCCGCTCCGAAGCACACTCAAGCACTTCAGTTTAACCATCATCATGCCCTCTGTTCTCATTCCAACTCCCCTGCGCAAGCTCACCAACGAACTCGATACCGTGGATGCCGCAGGCGCCACAATCGGTGAACTCATAGACAACCTCGACACCGCCTTTCCCGGGCTGAAAAATCGGATTTGTGACGAAAACGGTACGATCCGCCGGTTCGTGAACATTTTCGTGAACGGGGAAGATGTCCGCTTTCTTGAGGAGAACGCCACGCCCGTAAAGGACTCGGATGAAATCAGCATCGTGCCCGCGATTGCGGGAGGTTAGTCCGAGCCGGGCTCGACAGAATTTTGAATGAAGCAATCCAACTGAGCGATCCCGGGAGAATCTTAATTGCGCTCTCCGTTGTGGCTCCTCTGGATCAAAACCGATTTCCTTGCACCGTTCGCCGCTGGTTGACTCCTCAATCCGTCCAATTTCTATGGCTGAAGACAAAATCCGCCTCTGGCTGATGTTTCCAACGCGGTTAATCACTCGGCCCGTTATCTGGGAGTTGGCCCAGAAATTCCCCGTCATTCCCAACATCCGTCAGGCCAGCGTGACGGAGGAGGTGGGCTTGGTTTCCCTCTCTTTGACCGGGGAAAGATCCGACATCAAGAAGGCGATCACCTGGCTGGAGGAGGTCGGCGTAAAAGTGGAGCCGGTCGAAATGAACACCATCGAGGGCTAGAGGCCTGAGGCGGGTGGATTGCGCTTCCGGCCGGAGCCGTGGCCAAATCCGCTCCGCGCACTGAGAACGGTGTTTGAAGACCAGGAAATTGCGCCCGGTTGAGCTGGAATCCCGCGGATCGCTCCGGAACCGTCTCGCCTCTAGAATCGAATCGCCTCTGGAGGCTCGATCGTTACGGGAGCGGGACGCAACCCAATCTGCTCCGCTGGACTCACCGGTTCCGCCCTGCGCACCTCGGGCGCATTTGCCGGGCTCTGGACCGGCTCGGGAACGTCGGGCGTGCTATCTACAGGTGCGATCTGCCCGTTGAGCTTTTGTGCGTTCACCAGGTTCTGAACGCTCTGGATCGAATTATAGGGGTCGGCGGCACCGACAACCGAGGGGGCTTTGAGCACCACGGCCACATGGGCGGCCACATCCACGGCAAGCGCCGCACGAGGCCATTCTTGGCCTGGAATCACCTTCGCAAAGCTCCTGCCCTGAGCGCCGTGGACATCACAGGCGTCCTTGGGCGCCTGCTCTTCGGTCGCCATTTCAAAAAAAGTGGTGCGCCGTTGCTCTTTGGCTCCCGTCTGCCTGTTCTCGACCGTCTCATGACACTTGTCGGTCGCAAGCAACCCCGACACAGCACATAACTCACAACGAATCAGGCCCTTCGGAGCCATAATCGGAGCGGGTTTGTAATCGGCAAATGAATGCCGCATCACGTTCGCCCAAACCGGCAATGCAATCTCGCTGCCAAACGCCCCGCGATAAATCGAGGTCCGCGGCTTGTCGAACCCCGCCCAAACCCCGCAGGTGATGGCGCTGCTGTAGCCAACAAACCACACATCGGTGAAATTGTATGCCGTGCCGGTTTTCCCCCCCAACTCGAACTTCTTAAGCCCCAACTCCGTAAACGCTTTGTCCGCCGTGCCTCGTGTGAGCACCTCCGAGAGGCAGGAATGCACCTCATAAGCGGTGGTCGGCTTCATCACCCTCTGGGTCTCGGGCTTGGCCCGGAAAATGACATTCCCATTTTGATCCTCGATCCGCTGGATAATGAACGGCTTGGATGGCCGCCAACCGCCATTCGGAAAGGGGGTTTGAGCCAGTGTCATTTCCATCAGATTCACCTCGCTGCTCCCGAGAAACGTGGCGGGAAACGGACGCAGCGTGCTCTCAATGCCCGAGTTTTTTGCCATCGCAAGCACCCGATCCAAACGGGCGAGATTGCCGAGCCGGACCGTTGCCGCATTCTTCGATTTCACGAGCGCATCGCGGGCCGTAATCAGGCCTTCATATTTGTTGTCCGCGCGCTCCGGCCCCCACTCTCCCAGGATGCCCGTCGTTCCACCAATCATGACCTGGCGGTTATCGATCACCGCGTCCTGGAGCAAGGTCCCCGGGAAGAGACCATTTTCAAACGCCGCTGCATAAACCAACGGTTTGAAAGCCGTTCCTGCCGGAACCCGAGCACTCACGGCGCGGTTGTATGCGCTGTGCTGAAAATCCCGCCCCCCCACCAAGGCGAGAATTCCACCCGTGGCGTTCTCAAGAACCACCACCGAACCCTGGAGGTATTCCGGCAAAGCCATTCCGCCGGGTTCGACGGATGCATTCGCTGACTTGGCATTCGCCTTAAAAAGGCGGTCATACTCGGCATACGTCTGGTGCCCGAACCCGTCCCGGTGTTCCGTGGCCAGAAGTTGATCCCGGAGCGCCTGTTCGGCTTTTTTCTGAAGCCCGGAATCAAGGGTCGTGTAAATCCGGTAACCGTCGCTCACTGCGCTATCGCGACCCACGAGTTTTTCAACCTGCTGCGCGACCATGTCAGCCGCATACGATTCCTGGTGGATGGGTTTCCGGTTTTTAACGATGAGATCCTGGGCAAGGGTGCGTTCGTAATCCTCTGCGCTGATTCGCCCCAATTCGTGTGCCCGCTGAAGAACGTGGTTGCGCTGTTCGATGCAGGCCTGACGGTTCCGCCAAGGCGAAAGATGCGTTGGACTTTTCAACAAACCGGCCAGAGTCGCCGCTTCCGAGAGGTTGAGATCCCGGGCCGGTTTTCCAAAATACCCGCGGGCAGCCGCTTCGGCCCCGTAGAAACCGGACCCGAAAAAGACCCGGTTAAGATAGAGCTCGAGGATTTCCTTTTTGTCGCAGCGTTTCTCGATCTCAAAAGCGACGAACATCTCAAGCAGCTTGCGCTGATAGCTGCGGTCCGCCGCGGGCAACTGCTCCGGGAACGTGTTGCGAGCGAGCTGCTGAGTGAGCGTGCTCGCCCCCTGCCGTGTCCGGCCGGCGGTGAGGTTTTTCACCATGGCCCGGGCAATCCCCACAAAGTCCACGCCCTGGTGCTGATAGTAGCGCGCATCCTCCGCCGCCACCAACGCCGTCAACAGTGCGGGCGAAAGCTCGGAGAGCCCCACTTGGTCACGGTTTTGCGTAAAAATCCGCCCCATAACCTGCCCTGCCCGGTCGTAAATGATGCTCGCAGACTCCATCTCTTTGAGCCGCTTGTAATCGAATGCCTGGGCTCTCCGCTCCCATTCGCGTTTCTGAGCCCATCCCCAAAGCAACCCCACACCGCCCAAAGCAATACACAATCCCAGGGTGGCCAGAAACCACGGGCGCAGGTAAAACGGTTTGCTAGGATGAACGGGTTCCCACATGGCAGACGGCAAGTTGGGCGACAGTTGCTCCCATGAAATGAAATCTTGTGCAATGAAACAATCCGCCCAGATCCGGAACCGAGCCCGCGTGATTCATTCCTGAGCCGCCCATACAAACGGGGTTCTTTCCGAGCGCCCTTTTCAAAGAATGCATTCCCCAAACCAACCCACGCTCGCCGACTGGATCCGGGACGCCATTCTCAATCGTGGCCCCCTGCGCTTTCGCGACTTCATGGAAGCGGCCCTCTATCATCCCACGCTGGGCTTTTATTCCTCGGGCCGGGCGCAGATCGGCCGGGACGGCGATTTTTTCACGAGTGTCAGTGTCGGCCCACTTTTCGGAGCGCTCATTGCCCACCAAATCGCCGAGCTCTGGGAGCGGCTGGAGCGCAGAGCGCCGTTCCAGATCATTGAACAGGGAGCGCACCACGGCCAACTCATGGGGGATGTCCTCGAAACGCTTCGAGACGAACACCCGGAATGTTATGAGCAGCTCCAAGTCACCATCGTAGAACCCTCAGCCAAGCTCCAAGCGGCCCAGGAGCGGGCCCTGGCGCAGCGTGCAAACCCGCGCCGCGTGCAATGGGTGAAATCCAACGCGGATCTTGTCCCCTTCACCGGCATTCATTTCTCCAACGAGCTCCTGGACGCTTTTCCCGTTCATCGGGTCGTGTGGAACGGCACCGCATGGGAGGAACTTTACGTGGAGTTCGCAAACGGCGCGCTCCAGCTCGTCGCACGCGCGATTTCGGACCCTATCCTGGAACCATTCATAGGCCGGCTCAAAGGCCCTTATCCCGCCGGATACACCACCGAAGTCAACGTGGGGGCCGCCTCTTGGGCGGCGGATCTCATGAGCAAACTGGAGACGGGCTGTATCCTCGCTATCGACTACGGATTTTCGCGGGAGGATTACTATCGCCCGGAGCGCACCGGGGGAACGCTCAGTGGCTACTGCCGACACCGGCGCACGAGCGATCCGCTCCTCGATCCTGGAGACTCCGACCTGACCGCGCACGTGGACTTCACGACGCTTGCCGAGCAGGCCGAGGCCGCAGGGGCGCGCCTTCATGGATTCACCGATCAACACCATTTCGTGGTGGGACTCGCGGCTTTGCACTTTGTGAACTCGCCCGGCTGCCGCCCGCGCACCGAAGCCGAAACCAGGGCGTTTAAGACACTGATGCACCCCGCCATGATGGGATCGCGTTTCAAAGCGATCTGCCTCGGGAAAAATCTACCGGAAGCCCCCCGGCTCAGCGGCTTCGCCTACGCTCAGAACAGCCGAGTTCAACTCGGACTGCAGGACTGAGTTTGCCGGGGGCTCCTTTACGGGGGGCGCCTCAAAGTGCCAAAAGCCGGTTGAGCACTGCACACAATTCCTGGATCTGGTGGGGCTCGTGGATCGCCGAAAAGGTCACCCTGAGGCGGGCGGCGTCTTTTGCGACCGTAGGGAACCGGATCGCCGGGATCAAAAAACCGGCACCCAAGAGGGTCTCAGAGGCGCTCAAAGCAGCCTGAGAACTACCCAGGATCACCGGAATAATTGCACTCGGAGCAGCGCCGGAAGCCCCCGCAAACGCAGAGCAACCCTCCGCGAACCGGACGACATTTGCGGCGAGTTTTTTACGCCGCATCTCGCCGTCCTCGGTGAGAAGGAAATCCAGTGCGGCAGAGCTGGCGGCGGCCGCCGCGGGGCCAGGGGCCGTGGAATAGATAAAACTGCGGGCTTTGTTGATGAGCAGTTCAATCGACCGGCGACGACCGCAAACGTATCCGCCGCTGCCGCCCAGGGCCTTGCTAAGGGTACCCATGTGCAGGTCAATGCGCTCGGAGAGCCCCCGTTCAAAAGCGAGACCGCGACCATTTTGACCACGCACCCCGACGGCATGGGCCTCATCGAGAAGCAAGAACGCGCCGTGCCGTTCCTTTAGCGCCACGATCTCCTCCAAGGGCGACAAATCCCCGTCCATGCTGAACACCGACTCGGTGACCACAAGGACTCGGCCTAAGGGAAAGTGTTTTCGCGCCCAGCGAAGGTGGCTTTCCAGTTTGCCCAAGTCATTGTGGGGAAACACCCGGATCGTTGCGCCACTGAGCCGCGCCCCATCGATGAGCGACGCGTGGCAAAGCTTGTCGAGAATGATAACGTCCCCACTCCGGGCCAGGGCACTCAAGGTTCCCAATGCGGCGGCGTATCCGCTCGAAAAAGTCAGAGCCGCCTCGCTCTTTTTGAAATTGGCCAGGCGCTCCTCCAAATCCCGGTGAGGTGCCATGGTTCCGCACACCAACCGCGACGCCCCCGCACCCACTCCAAAACGGTCAATCGCCGCCTTGGCGGCCTCGCGGAGTAACGGGTCAGCCGCGAGCCCCAGGTAATCGTTGGAGGAGAAGTTGAGCAGGCGTCTCCCGCTCAGCGCAACCTCCGGCTGCTGGGGGGAATCGACGACACGGCATTTCCTCAGGAGCGCCGCCTGCTCGAGCGCATGAAGCTCGGCCGCGATGGAGTCCGCCCAGGAAGGGTCATCCGCAGGAAACTCGGGGGCGCGCACTTTAAAAACCGGAAACGGTTCGAATCACGCGAGAGCTCCGGGTGCTATCCGAGAGCGGAAACCCAGAAGCCGCTTCACTCATTCGCGAGGCCCCAGGCGAGAAGGCGGTAGGAATCCGTCCAGATTGCGCCCTTCTGCGCGCCCAACACCACGGCGATGACATCCCGGTTCCCGTTGGAAGCGCTGGAGATGAGGCAATGGCCAGCGGCATTTGTGTAGCCCGTTTTCATCCCGTTACACAGCGCATAGTTTTTCAAAACCCGGTTTGTGGTCTCGAAGTTCTTCACCCGCCCATCGTTAAACGTCCAATTCATCGTCTTCATTGAAACCGTGTTCCGCAGGACCCGGTTCCGATAGGCCGCCATCCCCACCTTCGACATGTCCCTGGCGGTGGAATACTGGCCGGGAGCGGGTAACCCGTTCGGGTTGAGAAAGTGCGAGTCAAACATGCCGAGCTGTCGGGCCTTTGCATTCATTCTCTGCGCAAACCCCTCGATGCTGCCCGCATTATCGCGCGCCAGACACCGCGCAACGTCGTTCATGCTGTGCACGAGCAGGATCTGCATCAGGTTGAGCCGCGAGTAGGTTTCGCCCGGCTTGATGTAGAGCATGGTAGGCTCCGTCCAAGTGTCGGGAGCCTCCACGCGCACCGCCTCGGCCAGGTTGCCCGACTCCGCCACAATCAGCGACGTGAGAAGCTTTTGAGTGCTGGCCACAGGACGCTGCGCATCGGCGTTGGATTCCAAAAGCACTTGGCCAGTGTTGGCGTCTAGGAGGATGTAAGCCGCCGCGCGCACTCCGGGCGGTTTCCCGCTCGGATCCACCGCATAGACTTCCGCCGGAGTGGCCTTTTTTTTCTCGGAGACCGAGGATTTGACGGGGGGCTTGGCACTTGGGGTGGATTTTTTCTGAGCCGCAGAGGCGTTGCCTGCAAAAGCCAGAAGGAGTGCGAAAAAGAGGTTGGGAAAGATGCGGAGACTCATTGAGCAGGCTTACTGGACGAATTCTTTCATGCACGCAAGCCGTTGAGACCGAAAAAAGATGCGCAGCTCGGGTTCATTTCGAGTCGGAAAGTTTTTTTTCAATCTCCAAATCGCTCGGGGCGCCTAGCTCAAGTGATTTGTAGTAATGGCGGCGTGCCAACTCAATCGCAGGAGGGTCTCGCTGGAGATAAAACAACGCCAGATTGTAGTGCGCCTCCGAGTAAGACGGATCGAGTTCGAGCGCCTTCCGCATTTCCTCCTCGGCTCCGGAATACCAGCCCTTTTTACCAATCGTGACGCCCAGATAATGATGCGCGCGGGCGCTTTTGGGATCAAGAAACGCGGCCTGCGCCAGGGCTGCCAGCGCGGCATCGAACCGGTCGCTTTCATACCGCACGATCCCCAAGATCAACCAAGCGTCCCGGCTCTCAGGCGCTAGTTTGGCGGCTTTACTCAAATTGTCCTCGGCGTCCTCGAATTTCCTTTGGCGGTATGCGACCAACCCCAAATTGATCAGCGCGGGAACATTGCCCGGGGCAAGCTCCAGGACTTTTTCGAAGTCTTTTCTCGCCTCAGAAAAGTTGCCCCTGTTGAAGGAAGCCAGCGCACGTTTTGCCAGCGCTTGAACCGCCTCTGCATTTTTTTTTTGATCCGAGCCCTCCGCCGAACCCGGCAAAGGCTGATTTTGCGGGTCAGGCGCGCACCACAAAACGCCTCCCAACAAGAAAGGCAGCAGGAAAAAAAACGGAACGCGCATCTTATTTGCCGCCGCCCAGCTCCCGAGCACGCTCCGTGGCAGCCCGCACTGCGGCGATCAGTCCGGAGCGAACGCCGCCGGCCTCAAGCGCTTCGATGCCCGCAATGGTCGTCCCGCCCGGGCTTGCAACCATGTCCCGCAAAACCGCGGGATGCTCGCCGGTTTGAAGAATCATCTCAGCGGCACCGCTCACGGTTTGAGCCGCCAATTTGAGAGCCAAATCCCGAGGTAACCCCATCAAAACGCCGCCATCCGCCAGCGCTTCGACAAGCAGACAAACATAAGCCGGACCGCTGCCGCTCAAACCGGTGACCACATCCAACAAATCCTCTTTGACGCGAACAATCGATCCCACAGCGCCAAAGAGTTTCTCCGTCAGGAGCGCATCGTCCGGAGTGGCCGTCTTACCCAAAGCGTAACCCGCCGCTCCCCGGTGGATGAGCGCCGGTGTATTGGGCATGACCCTCACCAGCCGAGCTGAGGCACCCGCAGCCGCCTCCAGCACGCCGAGTGAAACGCCCGCTACGATCGAAATCACAAGTTTGCCCCCCAAATCGACCGACTTGAGCAGGTCCACGGCATCCCCAGGTTTTACACAAACAACAATCGCATCCGCACACGAAACAAGTTCACGGTTTGTCGCGACGCTGCCAACCCCGGCCCGGGCCGCCAGATCCGCCGCCGCAGCGGGATTGGAGTCGGTGACCACAATCGTCTCCCCCGACACCGCGCCGGTTTTGACAATCCCCAGGACAAGCGCCGAGGACATTTTCCCTGATCCAATAAAGCCTAAAATCATGCCCGAAAGAGATAGCCGCCGACCAAGAGGAGGCAAACCGCAATCGCGGAAAACTCTAAGCCCCCCTCAGGAATCGGGCGGTAGAACCCATTGGCTCCAATAAAGGCGTGAGGAGCCGCCCAAGCGGTTCGCGGGATTCTCAGCCGGCCGAATTTTAGGCCAGGCACTGCCGCACAGCCAACCGGGTGAGCGCGTCGCGCCCGTATTTCTGGTAAGCCTCCGAAAGCACCCGCGTAATCCTCGCGGCTCTGCCCGGAAATCTCCGCACGGGACGCTTCGCCTCCGCTTTTTCTCTCGGTGCGCAATTTTTCATAGCGGGGCTACGTTCAACCCCACCGCGGTAACTCTTCACGTCGGCTTTGTGACAGATACGTTAAACCTGAGAGCCGAGTGCTTTGAGCCTTTGACTCCGGCTCTCAGCTGGTTGAAGGGATTGGCCCACGATGACAAAGAAGTTCCGCACCGGATGGATTTCCGACATTCACCTAGGCACGCGAGGCTGCCACGCAGAAGCACTCTTGGAGTTTCTTCGCGGACACGAGTTTGAAACCCTCTACGTCGTGGGGGACCTCATCGACGTCTGGCAGCTCCGCCGGGGCATCTACTGGCCGCAGAGTCACAACGACGTTGTCCAGAAGCTCTTGAGAGCGGGACGGAAAGGAACCCGGGTGGTGTATATTCCGGGCAACCACGACGAGTTTGTGGGCGGGTTTCTAGGCAACTACGGCGCGATCACCGTAGCCGAACGCGCCATTCATCAAACGGCGGACGGCCGAAGGCTGCTCGTTATTCACGGGCACGAGCTGGATACCGTGGTGCAGAACATCAAGTGGTTGGCACTGGTGGGCGACATCGGTTACCAGATGCTGCTCAGGCTCAACCGGCCGGTGAACTGGATGCGGAGACTCTTTGGCCTCACTTACTGGTCTCTGAGCGCCGCGGTCAAAAAAAGCGTAAAAAACGCGGTAAGCTTCGTCGGCGCATTTGAGGAGGGCATTGTGCGCTACTCACAACAGGACAACGTCGATGGCGTGGTTTGCGGCCATATCCATACCCCCGTCATCCGCAGCATCGGGAACGTGGTTTACTACAATTCAGGCGACTGGGTTGAGAGCCTTTCGGCGCTCGTCGAGGACTTCCAAGGCCAGATTGAACTCATCACCCATTTCGCGGCCGATCCCAAAACCGTACCCGCGCATCCCGTTGAGGGCACCCTCGCCGCCCAATAGGTCTCTCAGGTTCTCTCAGGTTCTCTCAGGTTCTCTCAGGTTCTCTCAATGGAATCCTCCGCGGTTCGGGATGGCCCGCGGTGAGACAAAACTTTCGGGACGTCCTCTTGGGAGGAGACTTGGGTCTCGTTTTCCCGGTGCAACCTGAGTCCCAGGCCATTCCAGGCAACGCCCCGCCGGTTGAGTGCGTTCGAAGCGCACACATCCCCACGCCCCCTGCCCCGCTAAATGCCCATATTCGAAAGCGTCACAGCAATGCGGTTGACGAGGGCCGTCAATTCCGGATGCGACCTCTCCAAACCCTCCACTGAGGCCGTCAGCCCGCGCAGCGCGGCCCCGGTCTGCTCTGGCTTTCGTTCCGCCCGCGTCGCCTCGTGGGCGGAGGCTGCGACGAAATGCGCGACGCTCCGGGCGTCCTCCTGGTGGGTCTGGGAGAGGGTTGACACCTCCACCTTTAACTCGGAGAGAAGCTCCAGCAGCTCCGATTTTGTCTCGGCCGAAAGCCCGGCCGTTTTCTGTAACTTCTCCGCAATCTGCTCAATGTGCTCTTGAATCATAAAATTTAGACTGAGACTGCCGCCTTTGCTTCTTCATTCCCAGAAGGTTTCTTCCCTAGGACGCCACAACCCCGGCGAGGTAAGTGATCAAGGCTCTTGCCGCCGGTTACAAGTTCGCAGCCCTGCCAGCCCGTTTTTTCCCGGAAAACAACAACACCCCTGCTAACCCTCGTTCTTTATGGATTCAATGTGATCCATGACCCGCTGGCTGAGTCCCTGATAAAACGCGCGGCCATCCCCCGAAACATCCGCCCGGCTAAAGTGAATCGGGTGCCCCACAACAATCTTGATCGGATTAAAAACCCTCGGTTTGCCTCCGCTCGGAAAAGCGCGATGTGCCCCGAAAATCCGCAGAGGCACCACGGGAGCCTGCGTTTTGGCAATCACCAAGCCCAACCCCGGCTGCGCGTCCTGGATCCGCCCATCCAAAGTCCGCGTGCCCTCGGGGAAAATGACGGTGGCCTTACCGGCGCGCACCACTTTGATCACCGTTTTTAGAGCGCTCATATCGGCTTTTTCTTGGTCAACCGGGATGACGTTGAGATGCGGCAGCACCGACCCAAGGAAGGGCACGTCGAGCAAAGTCTTCCGCGCAAGGTAGTAAATCTCGCGCTGACAGGCGATCCCCACCAGCGGCGGGTCGAGATAACTCTCATGGTTCATCGCCAAGATAACGCCGCCTTGTTCTAGGATGCGCTCGCCGTGGACAACTTGGAAATCAAACAGGGTGCGAGCCAAAAAGCGGCTCAACTGATAGTGGAACTGATAAATCGCACCCATCCGGCTCCGAATCGATGGTCAAATCGAACGTTGGCCTCGCGGATCTGCGCCGGGTCCGTTCTGGAGAAAAGGGAACCCCTTGAGCTTCAATCGCCCGATAATCTCACCCACAACCCCGTCAATGGTCAGATGCGAGCTGTCAATCACATGGGCATCCTCCGAGATGATCAGGGGGGATGCGCGCCGCCCGGAGTCCTGTTTGTCCCGCGCGGAAATGGAATCCTCAACACCCTGCCTCTGGCGTCGCATGGCACGCACCTCGGGAGAAGCATCAATGTAAAACTTGTAAGGCGTCGATGGAAACACGGCGGAGCCGATATCGCGCCCTTCCATGACGAGGTCGTGCTCGTCGAGATACGCACGCTGGAGCGCGACGAGCCTCTGGCGGACTTCCGGGATCGTGGCGATGCCCGACACATTGGCGTTGACGCGCTCATCGAGCAAATGCGGAGAGGGATCCACGCCGTTGAGATGAATACTTGATTCGGCGTCGGTCACCCCGAACCGCACCTCGTTCTCATCCAGCAGCGCCAGCACACGCGCCACATCGTCTGCGGGAACCCCCCTGCTCACCGCAAGCCATGTCACGGCACGGTACATCGACCCCGTGTTAACATATAAAAATGAGAGTCTCTGAGCCAGGGCCTTCGCCACGCTGCTTTTGCCCGAAGCAGCGGGGCCGTCGATTGCGATAACCAGATGTTCTCTCATCCCTTTTTAATGAGGCACGTGGCTGATCACCGGGATCTGGGATGCGCGATGATCTTTCATCACCAACTCCAGTTGACGGTCAAATCCCGGATACGAGGTCGACACACATTCGGTGTCGCTAATGACGGTTTCGCCCTCGGCAAAAAGCCCGGCGATTGCAAAAGCCATGGCGATGCGGTGATCCCCAAAACTCTCCAATTGCGCCCCTTGCAAAGGACTGCCGCCCGTGATTTCCATCCCATCCTCGGTTTCCACCACCGGCACTCCCATGGCCCGAAGATTCGTGGCAATCGCCGCAATGCGATCCGTTTCTTTGACTCGCAACTCTTTGGCATCCGCGATGACCGTGGTCCCCCTGCGCCAGCGCGGCGGCCACAGCCAGAATCGGCAGCTCATCAATCACGTTGGGAATCTCTTTGCCCGCAATCCGAGTCGCCTTGAGCCGTGCGCCCGTGATCTCAATGGACCCAAGCGGCTCTGCTTGATCCACATCGACGACCTCCCTCACGTGGGCGCCCATCCGGACAAGCACACCCAAAACGCCTGTGCGCGTCTCATTCAGGCCCACATTCTTGATCAGAAGATGGGCGTTGGGATGCGCCGCCGCCGCCACCAGCCAGAACGCCGCGCTGGAGATGTCCCCCGGCACCATAAAATCCTGCGACTCAGGAATCTGTCCCCCGTAGATGCTCACCGTCCGGTCCTGGATCTGGGGCCGCACGAGAAAATACTCCAGCATCCGCTCCGTGTGATCCCGGCTCTGAGTGGGCTCGGTGACACTCGTTTTTCCAGAAGCGAACATCCCCGCCAGCAGCACGGCGCTTTTGACTTGCGCACTTGCCACCGGGGAAACGTATTGCAGCGGACGGAGGTTCCCGCCTTCGATCAGAAGAGGCGGCCTCCCTTCACTGCCTTCCGTCGTCAACCTCGCTCCCATTTGCGTCAAAGGCTCCACGATTCGCCGCATCGGCCTTTTGGAAAGAGACGCGTCCCCGATGAGCCGCGAACGAAACGGTTGCCCCGCCAGAATCCCAGCCACCAGCCTCATTGTCGTTCCCGAGTTCCCGCAATCGATGTCGGCCCTTGGCGCTTCGAACTGGCCGCGTTTTCCGTGCACAATCAGCGTGGTCGGCTCGGGATTCTCAATCTCCACCCCCAGCGCCCTCATCGCCCCCACGGAACACATGCAATCCTCACTGGGCAGAAACCCGCGGATCACGCAGGTGCCGTTGCTCATCGCAGCGAGCATCACCGCGCGATGAGAGATGCTCTTGTCCCCGGGGACGGTGATTTCAGTTTTGATTGCCGCGGAACGGCGGATTTTCCAGTCGGACATCTATCGGGGAAGGTGCAGGCGGTCGCGTTGGGCTTTGGCTTGTTTGAGGAATTCTTGCATCGATTGCTCCGGAAATTCGGAATCGAGGAGTGTCGTGATTTCACGAAGTTTTTCAATCATTGCCTCGGTCGTTTTTTTAAGGGCTCCTCGGTTCGAACACAAAATATCCGCCCACATTCCCGGAGCCCCGCTCGCAACCCGGGTGGTATCCCGAAAACCCGGGCCACAAAACTCAAAAGCCCCGGGCTCCTCTTTCGCGACCAAATCCACCAGGGCAGCCGCCAGAAGATGCGGGAAATGACTCACCCAAGCCACCCTCCCGTCGTGCAGGGCGGCGCTCGCCTCAATGACCCGACACCCAAGCCCCCTCCAAAAACCTGAAACCGCTTCAACCGCCTCCTGCGCCGTATTCTCCTCCGGAGTCACAATGCAGACGGACCCATGAAAGAGATCCGCCCTTGCCGCAGCCATGCCCGTCCGCTCGGAACCCGCCATGGGATGGCTCCCCACAAAATGGGCAACCCCACTGAAAATCGAGCCCAACTCCGTGACCACCGGCCCCTTCACGCTCCCCACGTCGGTGATCAAAGCACCCGGCAAAACATGGGGACCCATCGCACGCGCCAAAGCCGGCATCGCATCAATCGGCGTGCAAAATACGATCAACTCCGCGTCCCTGACCACATCGATCAAATTGCTCGAAGCCCTGTCGGCAAAGCCCCCTTGCAGTGCCTCAAGAGCCGCATCCTCCCGGCGGGCCCAGATCGCGATGGAATGCCCACCGGCAGCGCGAAGCGCAAGGGCGATCGACCCGCCGAGCAAGCCAGGCCCAAGAATTGCCACCTTTTTCATTCTAAAAAATGCCCCGGCTCGAGGCACTGCCTGCCACAAGCCGGGGCGCGAAATTCACCTCGCGGTTCCAGATTAAGGAACCAGAAAGATTTTGCCCGTGTACGGGTCCTTGACCTCCGTGCCCGGAGGAAACCCGCGCACGTCCACCAAGCCCGCCGCGGGCGCGTACGGACTCGTCACGAAGCCCGGCTTGCCCGGAACAGGCTTTCCGTATTCGGGATTCCCCAAACGCGGAGACGGCGCGGCAGCGGGATTCGATGCGGGTTTGTCCTCCACCACTTGCGGCGCAGGCGACTCTTGCACAGGAGACTCCCCTGGGCTGGGCTCGGTGGTCGCGATCTCTTCGCTCACGGAAGGAGGCGGGGTGAATCCCCCGGGCTGCCTTGGCTGTTTCTTTGTGACCGATTGTTGCGCCCCGCAGGCACCGAGAAAAACAACCGACAAGCTCAGGAGGAGCGGAACATAGAGTCGCTTCATATGAACGACGGCTCTTAACGAATTCGTTTTGGTGTGACAATTCATTTGTCGCCTCTGACAAGGAGCCCCTCCCCTCGCCGCCCATGGCACCGCCATCACCTCTGCCATGGCATCGCGCAAAACCGCATTCTGCAAGCGGTGGCCCGCACGCCCGATGCCCACCCTTTCAGAGCCGCGTGTCATCGAGAGCGCGACGGATCGACGTGACCATCTTTGCCGGACTCTCGAGTGCGCTCAACCGCGCGTCGCCATCGAGGATGCTCACCCTGCAACGACACCAGCGAAGGTAATTGGGGAGATCAAAATTGAGCCGGCCCGCCAGCCGACTGCTCAGTGGATACTCAGCTCCCTTCTGCCGTGCGCAGGCCCAGAACATCTCAACCACCTCGTCTGTCGCCTGGTTGGCGTCCACAAAACAGACGCCGCGCAACCATCGAGCCAGATTCGGCCGGTGACAGAGGACGGATCGGCAAACGGCCCGGCCCAAGCCCGGAACCCGGAAAATCCATTCGGCCAGAAGCTTTGGCCATGATCCCCGCCCGCCTCCAGTCGGCCTGAAGAGAACCAATCGCTCCACCAAAGCCGGGTGTTCCGAGGCCAAGTAAACGCAAAGCCCGCCAGAGAGCCCACTTGCCACGAGCGTGGGCGGCCGAGGCCATTCCAACGACCGGATCAACTCCGCAAGCATCCGCACGTAATCCGGGGCACTAAAATGCCGCAAAGGCCGGGACGATTCACCACACCCAATGAGATCCAAGGCGAGCACCCGGTGCGACGCTGCGAACTCCGGGTAGACCTTGCACCACTCAAACGAGGACGCTCCCGGGAAAAAGTCGTGAACAAAGATCAAGAGCGGCCCGGTCCCTGTCTCATGGTAAGCCACCTCCCCCAGACTGGTGTGCAGCAGTTTGGTGGAAACATTGGCGGGAGACAGTCCCGCCGACAACTCGACTTCCCGCGAGAAACGACCCCGGCCGGAGCAAAGCCCCGAAGCTACCCCTTTAGCGACCCGCAAAAACCTGCGCACAACTGACTCATCGGTGGAACTCTGGGGATCCATGCAAAGTCAGTGCGGGATTTCCTTCAAAATGCACCTCCCCTCCGGAGATGAGGCACCTTTGGCCTCCGGAATCCGAAGCGAGCCAGAACCTTGAACCCTAAAAAATCAGTTGGACCTTTCCTTTGCCAGGCTCAATGCGGCCAATCACCCGCCCCTTGGTCAGCTTCAACATCTCAGGCACATCCTTCGCGGCCACCACCAGCGTCATTCCGACGCCCATATTGAAGACTTGGAACATTTCCACAGCATCGATCCCGCCGCCCTGTTCAATCTGCCTGAAAATCGCAGGCACATTCCAAGACTTCGTCTCAATGATCGCGTCGCAAGTGGCCGGCAACACGCGGGGCAGATTGTCCACGAGCCCGCCTCCCGTGATGTGGGCAAGGCCCTTGAGTTTCTCCTGCGGAAGACTCGCCAGCAGCGGCTGATAATTGCGGTGCACCCGCAGCAACTCGTCTCCCAGGGTCTTGGAGACTCCGGGCAGTTTGGAGCTGGGGGTGAGCTCCATTTTTTCGAAAAGAACCTTACGCGCCAGGGAATAGCCGTTGGTGTGAAGCCCATTGGACGGTAGCCCGATAATCGCGTCGCCCGCCTTGATCTTGCTGCCGTCAATCATCCGCGCGCGATCCACGACGCCGACGATGGTGCCAGCCACGTCGTATTCCCCGGCCTGATACATCCCGGGCATTTGCGCGGTCTCGCCCCCGATGAGCGCGCAACCCGCCTGTTTACAAGCTTTCGCGAATCCCTTGAGCAGCTGAGAGAAAACCACCGGCTCAAGCTTTGCCGCACCGATGTAGTCCAAGAAAAAAAGTGGCCGCGCACCCAGCACTGCAATGTCGTCCACGCAGTGGTTGACGAGATCCTGTCCCATCGTGTCGTGCCGGTTCAGAGCAAAAGCCAGCTTGAGCTTCGTCCCCACCCCGTCGACGCTGGACACCAAGACGGGATCCTTCATCCCTTTGAAATTCGGTCTGAAAAGCCCCCCGAACCCACCGATTTTCCCCAACACCTCCGGGCCATGGGTGCCTTTGACAAGCGCGTGGATCCCCTTCTTCACCGTGTTCCCTAAATCCACATCCACCCCTGCAAGGGCGTATGCCTTTTGATTCCGTTTCTGAGAACTCTGACTTCTAGCCATAAATTAATTAACCCAAACGATCAAAAAGCCCCCGCTGCTCCTGTGTCGATGCGAGAAGGTTTAACCTTTGCCGACGCCGCTCCATGATGAACTTGTCAACGCTGGGGTCCACCGGCACGGGATACTTCCCGTTAAAACACGCAAGACAGAAGTCCTCGGAGTCTTGCCCGGTGGCTTTCACCATCCCGTCAATGTCGAGATACCCGATCGAGTCCGCTCCGAGATAATCCCGGATCTGCTCGAGGGAACACTGGTTGGCGAGAAGCTTCTCCGGGTCCGGAAAATCAATGCCGTAATGACACGCAAACCGGTGCGGCGGACAGGAAATCCGCATGTGCACTTCTTTTGCGCCCGCCTCCCGCATGTTCACCACCCGGGCACGCGCCGTCGTCCCGCGGACGATGGAGTCATCCACCACCACAACCCTTTTCCCAGCGACGGCCTCCTTGATGAGGTTGAGTTTGACCCGGACGTTGAAGTCCCGGATGAGCTGTGTGGGCTGCAGAAAAGTGCGTCCGATGTAGTGGTTGCGCACAAACGCGTGGCTGTATGCGATTCCCAGCTCCTCGGCGAACCCGAATGCCGCGTAGTTCCCGGAATCCGGGACAGGCACCACAATATCGGCGTCCACCGGATGCAACCGGGCCAGTTGGCGGCCCATCTCCGTCCGGACCCGAGCCACCGTCACATCGCCAATCACCGAATCAGGCCGCGCAAAATAAACGTATTCAAACACGCAGAAAGCCCGTTTCTCCTCTTTGAATGGGAACTCGGAACGAATGCCGTCCTCATTGATAATAACCACCTCACCCGGCTCGATCTCCCGAATGAATTCCGCGTGGATGAGATCAAACGCGCAGGTCTCGCTCGAGAGCACATAGGCGCCATCCAGTTTCCCCAAGGCAAGGGGCCGGAAACCAAAGGGGTCCCGCACCCCGATGATTTCGCGCTCACTCATCATGACCAACGAAAATGCGCCTTGAATGTTCCGGAGCGCCGCCAGCACGCCGCTGCTATCGTGCGGCTGGGCCAGCATGTGCAGAATTATCTCGCTGTCCACCGTCGTCTGAAAAATGGACCCCTTCTGCTCGAGCTCATCGCGCAGAAGACCCGCATTGACGAGGTTGCCGTTGTGCCCGATCGCCAGCTGCCCGCGGGCGCAGTCCACCATCAGCGGTTGTGCGTTCTTGAGGTTGCTTGAGCCTGTCGTCGAGTAGCGCACATGGCCGATGGCCCGGGTCCCTTTGAGCCGGTCAAGGTCCGCGGGAGAAAACACCTGCGAAACCAGCCCCATGTCCACATGCCGAAGGAACGGGGTGTTTGAGCCGTTCGCAGTCACAATTCCGGCACTTTCTTGACCGCGATGTTGCAGCGCAAAGAGTCCGTAGTAGGTCAGGACGGCTGCGTTAGGATGACCGAACACGGCAAAAACGCCGCACTCGTGGGTAGGTGTATGGTGCTTCACTCGTCTAAGGCGACTCAGGAGATTGGCGAGACTAGCCGTGAGTACGGATCGGTCAAGCGGAGTCCTGACAATTGAGGATTTAGACGCGCCCCGCCGCCAGCCCTTCTTTTTAAGAGGATTCCCGGGCGGATCAGCTCCCCGTTAAACACCGAATGGACCCGGGCCCGGCGCCCCGTACGGGCCACGGATCTCGCCGCGGGAGCGCGAGCCGCGCGAGGAATGGGCCAGTGCGTTAAAATAAGTGAAGCCAGCAGTCCACGTTGGAGTCTGTTTGACATAAGGCAGCCCCCTCGCTCCGGATTTTTAAGGCATTGCGCGCCAAAGCCGGTTTAGCACCTTTTTGGGCACACCCCGGCTGAGTCGGACAACCCCTCCAGCGTCCGATCTTCCGTGATAAAATCGCGCCGAATCAATGGGTATTCCCACGGTTTCCCCCCATGTTCTTTTGCTGACACGCTCGCCCTTTCTCACCACTTCTCCGCCACTTCCTTTTTGAGCAAGACCACCGGATCCAGCCCTCAGGCAGGCTGCAGCTCACCACTCATGCAAACATTTCTGCTTCAACCACAAAGAACGCACCGACCATAGAACGCAGGACTTCAGGAGCGCTTCGTAGTTTTTGCGATCTCTGCGGCTTGGCATCCTTCCAGACAAACTTTCGAATCTCGAAGCGTTAGGGGCCTAAGTCGATGAGCATCCCACGCTTGAGTCTTGCTGATTTGAGGTAATCCAAAATATGCGCTTCGTGCCCGGGAGCGATTGTCTTCGCCGTTTTGAGTTCAGGAATCAGCCAGCCTTCCATCAGCAATTCGGCGATATCGTCTCCGATCGATGTGCCGTTTTGATCGTAAACGTGAATAGGAGGCTGTTGTTGAACCGCGATCCCGTTCCGTGCTGGGCCCGTGCTGCCAGTAATCCGTGTCGCTGGGCGTGTATTGGCCCGCAAGTTTTTCTGCAGAATCAACCCAGATCCTGCAGAGCCGAGTCGGCGTCTCCAAAGCGCTCCATCCGAACGCCCATGCGCTCCATGAGAGCGAGGTGCAGCCGGCACAGACGACGGTCTTTGGCCTCGCTGTAATCGAACATCCTGCCTCCCTTCAACGAGCCGCCGCCGCCCCCGGCGAGGAGCACCGGCAACTGCCGGGAATCGTGTGCGTTGCCGTCCCAGAGGCTGGAACAGAACAGGACCATGCTGTTGTCGAGGAGGGAACGTTCGCCTTCGTTCGTGTCGGCCATCTTTTGGAGCGCCTCAGCCCAGAGCTGCATGTGGTGCTGGTTGACGCGCTGGTACTGGTCGAGCCGACCGGGATCGTTGGCATGATGCGAAAGCTCGTGGATCCCGCTTTTGATCCCTTCCAAGAACCCGAAGTTCATATTGGAGAGGTCGTTGTTCATCATATAGGTCGCCACACGGGTCCGATCCATCTGGAATGCCAGCACCAGGATGTCGAACATGAGCCGCACATGGTCCTGCGGACTCGCGGGAATCCCAGCCGCCGGTCGCGCAAAGCGCGGCGTTTTGACACTCGGCTGCCACCCCGCCCCAGCCGTGTTCTGCTGGCTGAACTGCTCCGCCTTCTCAATGCGCTGTTCCAGCTCCCGCACAGAGGAAAAGTATTCATCGAGCTTGCGCGCGTCGCGCCCGCTTACCTTGTTGCGAAGCGATTTTGCGTCTTCCAAAACGAGATCGAGCACGCTGCGGTCGCGCCGCCGCTGGGAGCCATCGTCGAAAAGCTGGTCGAAGGCCTGTTGAGGGTAGATTTCTTTCGGAGCCGGCGCGGTGGGCGATGCCCAGGAGATGTAGGCGGAATAGATCGAGGTATACCCGCTGTCCGTGCTGTAGCCCGGCCCCTCTGTCCCCAGCACCACGCTTGAAACAGGCGTGTGTTTTCCGACCTCCCTCGCCACCACCTGGTCCATCGTGAGACCGACCTCCACGTCCGTCGTGGTCTGCTTCACGCTCAAACCCGAAAGCAGGTTCATCTTCGGGTAGTGCCCGCCAGGTCCCGCAGCCGTGGTCGGATTCCACAACCCTTTGAACACAAGCAGCCGATCCTTCAGGGATTCGAGAGGACTCAGCGTCTTCATCAACTCCATGCCCCCGGGCCCGTTCACAGCCCCCCAATGGTGCGGGTTCACCCCGTTGCCCATGAACACCGCCGCCAAACGCCGCGGTGCGCCACTCGCTCCGCCCGCCCCGGAAGGCGCCCCCCAGGCGTTTACACTCTCCAACCAAGGCAAACTCAGGGCAACCCCGACTCCCCGGAGAAATCGGCGGCGGGTGACACAGGTGTTCGGATGCAAGGACTTCATGGGAGGGATTCGTTTCGACGTTTCTGAAATTGACGGCTCTCGACCACCGCAAAAACTGCGGCCGAAAATCGGCCCTCGTGCTTCGCAAGTTCCGCGCTCATCGTATCGAGAAGCGGCCGGTCTGTCGGTAGTAAAGTACGCCCGAGAGCGTAGCCCAGCAGCTTCCGGCAAAACTGCCGGTCCAGCTCCTCCTGGCGCGACGCCAAAAACCCCCGGAGCCCGCTCAATCCGCGAAACGCAGGCCCGTTCTTCCATTGGGCGGAATCGTCTATGGGTTGGCTGGCGTCGTCGGTCGTGCGAAGACGCCCGATCGGATCAAAGCCTTCGAGCGCGAATCCCAGCGGGTCAATCCGGTCGTGGCAGACCGCGCAGGCCCGGTCCGCTCGGTGAGCCTCGAGTCTGGCCCGGAGCGACGCGGGCTTCGCCGCGCTGTCATCCAACTTGGGCACGTCGTTGGGAGGCGGTGGCGTGGGAGCCCCCAGCACTGCGTCCAAGAGCCAGTTGCCCCGCAGCACCGGACTGGTGCGATGCGGATACGAGTTCTTGGCGAGCAGAGCCCCCATTCCCAGGATCCCTCCGCGCTGTTGGGCGGAAACCGACACCTTCTGGAACTGCTCCCCCTTCACGCCGGGCACCCCGTAGAACGCCGCAAGCCGCTCATTGAGGAACGTGTAATCCGCACCGCAAACCTCCCTCACCGACCGGTCCTCCCGAATCAGATGGGTGAAAAACTCCGCAGCCTCCCGGTGCATGTCACCCCGCAGTTGCGGCGTAAACTCGGGGAACTTGGCCGGGTCGATGTTCGCCTTCTCCTCAAACGCGCTAAACCGCAGCCATTGCCCAGCAAACTCTTCCGCAAGCGCCGATGCGCGGGAATCCTGAAGCATCCGGCGGGTCTCCCGCAAAAGCACGTCCCGCCTCAACAAACTGCCGTCCGCCGCCGCAGCCCGCAACGCCGCGTCTGGCATGGACGCCCAAATCATGTAGCTCAACCGCGACGCCAGTTCCCACGCATCCAAGCGCCGTTCCCCGGGCTGCGCGGCGTCCTCCAGCTTGAACAGGAACTGGGGTGCCACCAAAACCCGCACCAGCGCCTCGCGCGCAGAGGATTCCCGGTCCAACTCCCGCCCGCGCGCCCCGTCGTAGAACCCCTCCATTTGAGCCCGTTCCTGCTCTGCGAGCGGCCTCCGCCATGCACGCTCCGCAAACTCCGTCACATGCTTCTTCAGAGCCGCATCCCATGCCGCACCCTGCTGCGCGCTCGGGGTCGGATTCCAGACCAGACGCCAGTCCCCCATCATCCTCTCCCACCGCACTTTTTCCTCCTCCCCGATCATCGCCAAAAGCTGGGTGTCGCTCAGGTAATACACACCCCTCCCTTTCCCCCCACGATGAAAATTGCGCGATACCTCCTCCAACCGCCGGACATACTCGTCAGGAAAGACCGTCCGCATTGCGCCGAAATCTCGCATCGTATTCCGCGCCGTCTCGGTCTGGATCTTCCACACGGTCAGCACTCCGGGCAGGATCCGCGTCAGATCCGGCACGGGCCCCGTGAAAAGGGTCCATTGCGCCGTCGCCGCATCCGCTTCAGGCACACGCTGGTCCAGGCGCCCCACGGCCTTGAACTCCACTGTCCCCGCTGGCAGCGGCAACGCGAGGTCCGCTGGTGCCTGCACCACAAACGCATCCGGCGCCGCTTCAAGCCCCAGAGGATGACGCCCCACCTGCGCCAGGAGCGCATCCGCCCGCCCTACCCGCTCCCGCACCGGGGCAAGATCGGGACTCGGGCCCATCTGCTCGGGCTGCTCCGCGAACTTGAGCGTCGCCCGGTCCCGCTCGAGCTGCCCGCGCAGCCACTCCAAGTAAGGCTGCTGCTGCTTGCCGTCCTTCCCATGCCGCACCTGCAAACCTGCAAATTGTACCCAGTCGCCTTTGTTTCCATCCCCGCAATCCCCCGCAACCAAATGCACTAGTGGCGCTCCAGCCACCGGGATCTGCACCGGATACTCCCGAATGCCGTCCGCGTCCTGCTGCCGCCGCTGCACCCCCCAGCCAGGGTTTTTCGCCGGCCCCAACCACGAACGCTGATCGCTCTGGATAACCGCCAGCCGCTCCCTCACCGCCGCCGGCACTTCCCGCGGCTGCGCCGAATCCGGCCCGGGCAGCTCGCGCCACGCCAGCCGCGTCAAATCCAAGAACCGGGACTTGGGCTCCGGATTATTTAAAAGCTCCCACCAATTTTCCAGAAAAGCTGGCACCAAGCGGGCTTCCTGAGCCAACTGCCCCAACGATTGCGCCCCAGTGAGCTCCCGGTGCTTGAACTTCCAACAGGCCAGCATGTACTCGGCCTCACGCTGGTCTTCGCCGTCCTTGGGAATAAAGGGAGCCGCCATTTTCTGATACCACACATACAGGCCCTGTTCTGCCTGCGCCTTGATCTGCACCGGCCCCCGCAACCCCACCCGCTGCGGCTGAAACGCAACCCCCGACCCGGGCAAGATGGAGGCGTGGTCGGCGACCTTCCGCGCCGCAGAGAAATATTTATCCAGCTGCTGGGGGCTCACAAACAGCACGTCGCCCACATTCGAAAACCCCTCGCCGCCCCCGCCGTCCGGCACAAAATCCCGCGACAGCTGCAAATCCACACCAGTCAAATCGCGCAGGGTCCTGTCGTATTCGGCGTTGGTGAGGCGGCGGACAGTCACCAACCCCGGGTCTCCGGCGTTCGCGCGCACGGCCTGTTCAATCGCCCCACCCAGCCAGTCAAGTGACCTCTGCCGGTCCGCCGCAGACAACCCGGGCTGGTCGTCCGGGGGCATGTCCCCCGATTTCATGGCCTCCAGCACCTTATTCCACAGTTCAAACTCGCCGGCCACCTTCGGATCCGCGTTCAGGCGCTTCAAATCCACGCCCCCCTTAGTTTTTTTGCCGCCATGGCAATCATAGCAGTGCTGCTCCAGAACGGGGCGTACCCCACCCCAGTCCCCGGGGGCGACAGGAGCTTGGGCGCTCACTGCACATGGCAGAGAAAAGGCAATTCCCACGACCACACGCGCAAAAACGGCGAAATCCCCGGAAAACCGGGCCGCAATCGAGCTAAAATAAGAGAACAGCGAAGGCACCATTGAACAGAGGTCGATCCGCTTGTGCGCACCGCCCCCAGTTCCTCTAAACCCCTTGCGTTTCTTTTTATTAGCCCCGTATTCGGGGCCCAGTCTCGCTGCTGCGAACCGATCCCGGCGAACGTTCGGCTTTGATTCCCCGGCAACCCGGGCCGGATTCGGGCTGTGGCTCGCCCTCCAGATCCGTTTCAAGCAGCCAAACCAGATACTCGTCTACATTCAACCCCTGTTCCTCTGCTCTCAAACAGACGGCAGCCCAAATCTCAGCGGAACAGTCGATACGCACAATTTTGTCCATGCAAGAGCCTTAGCGCGGCGGGTGGGACATCCGTAGGGCAACCCCCTAAAGAAAAGCAGGTTGCGGCCACTGCGATGACAACGCCGTGATCGAGCCGTTTGGGAGCCCCCCTCAAACCCGGGTCCACAGCCCGAAATCACTTCAGGACTCGTGCTCAGGCAAGGCTAGCCGTGTTGGATTTCATCGAGTGCTTCTGTACGGCCCCCAATGTGGGCTTTCCATTGTAGGTTAACGCCCAGCGGCGATTCAGTCCCTGCCCCCCATCCGTATGCCAAAAGGAATTTCCTGCCAGAGACTAATCTATGCAGGCGCAGGAGACTAATTCGAGGACGCGACGGAGGCCGTCATCGCCGCCGAGGCTGCCTTCGTTATAGGCGGAGCGAGGGATGGGTTGCCAGGAATCGCGGGAGTAGTCCTTGATTTCGGGTTGAGGCAGGCCGGTCAGAGCAGGATTGTATTGGCCGTCTTTGCCGCCGAGTTTGTAAATGACCAAATCCAGAGAGGGCACGATTAGGATGCCGAAGCCACCGGAGCCGGATTTGAAGAACGCGTCGCGGGGAGCTGCAAGGACGTGTCCATCGGCATTGGTTTCAAACTGGAGAGTGAACGGAGTGTGTGGGTTGTATGGGGAGATCTGTTGGCAGAGTTTGAGGTAGTTTTCCGGCACCAATTGTTTATCGCCCCATTTTCCGCCTTTGACTAGGCAGTAGCCAAAGCGGAGAGCATCGGTGGCGTGAAGCGCGGTACTCCCGGCGCCGTTGGCGTGAGGCATGTCAAAATCTCCGCGATGCAAACAGTAGCCCCAGGATTCCCAACCCATGGGATCGCCGAGGCGGGTCCGGATATAGTCCTGAAGTTCGAGGCCTGCGACATTGCGCAAAACAATCGAGGCGATGTGCGGAGCGGGACTGGAGTAGGAGTAGCCTTCACCCGGGGCGCACCAGAGGGGGACATCGAGGGAGGACCGATCCAAGTCGCGGATGTTTTGTCCAGGGACTGGTTTTAAAGGCTGTTGCTTGCCTTGGATGAATCCTGAGGGGCTCTGGCCTTCTCCCCAATAGCCGGCAGACATGCAGAGCAGATGCCCAAGTCGAATCTCCGCCTTGCGGGGATCATTCAAGGGGAAGGCTTGGGGAAGGTATTTTTCGGTGAAGACCTTGGTTTCGAGGCCCTCGGGAATCTTATCTTTGAACTCATTAAGCATGACACCGCAGGCGATGCTGGTGAAGGCCTTGCCGGTGGAGGCCATATCGGGATTGGCGTTGCGACTTGCGCGGCCAAAGTATTTTTCAAAGACGAGGTATCCGTGACGGACAACGAGAAGACCGCCATTCTGGGTACCGCGTTCACAGACTTGGTAGGCGGTTTCGAGGCGCCCTAAATCGAGTCCGGCTTTTTCGCGGATGTCCTTGGGATCGCTGAGAGTACGCCAACCGCCTTTGCTGTCTGGTGGGGGGAAGTAATCTGCTGCGAAAGAGGGCCAAGCGACGAGTCCGGAGAGAACGCAGGTGAGGGCGAGGCGGAGGCAGAGGGAGCCGGCTGGTTTCATACAGGGAAAAGGGGAGCAGCAGACCCTTACGGAGCCGCTGAGGGTTTTGCCAAGCCTGAATCGATCATTGCTGCTGGGGCGGACCTATCTGGAGTTTTGTGTGCGGGTCATAAAATGAGAAAAGAGAGAGATGACCAAAGAAGAGAAAGCGCAGAAGGCACACACGGATGCCTTAATTGACGGATGACTGGCCAAGACGGGGCTCAGCCACAAGGCGGTTTTGGGCGAGGGCGGGTGAGTGGCCCAGTTGACCAAACGGGTTGTGGAACGGGCCCTCGCAGGAGAGCTGACCCATCATTTGGGGTATGAAGCTGGCGAGAAGCCGCAGGAGGTCGGCAACCATCGCAACGGTTACAGTAAGAAAACGATCATCGGAGAAGATGGGGCGATGGAAATTGCGGTCCCCCGGGACCGGGACGGGAGCTTCGATCCGCTCCTGATTGGGCGGCATCAGAAGCGGTTTGAGGGGTTCGATGAGAAGATTAGCGCCATGTATGCCCGGGGCATGACCGTGCGGGAGATCCAGGGGTTCTTACTCGATCAGTATAAGGTGGAGATCGGGGCTGACTTCATCAGCACGGTGACCGACTCGGTGCTGGAGACGGTGGTGGAGTGGCAGAATCGGCCCCTGGAAAAGATGTATCCGGTGGTGTTTTTCGATGCCTTACGGGTGAAG
>JBEIUI010000106.1:0-11693 GCA_040374425.1 Verrucomicrobiia bacterium
CAGCGAACCCCGGGCAGTCAAACGGCGTCCCAAAAACCATCACCGCCTCACCCGGCCCCGACGCCAAATGGGCAATCTCCCGCACAGAAACACCGCCACCTCAAAACGTCCCAAACAGCCCTTATCTTAGCGCCATTCGGGACAGGCCCCGGCAGTTCCAAAAGAAAAGAGGCGTCGCGCGAAGCCGCGAAGAAGGCATGTGAGTCAGTCAAGGACAGTCAGCCCCCTTCGCTCAGGGGCCGAGGTTTTGGGTAGGCCGGTTCCGAGAAATTGAGCAGGTCAGAGACCCAACTCCGCGACAGGCCCCTCCGCTCGCCTCGCGACAAGCCGCCAACGGCTTCATCCCTTCGCGGCTTCGCTCGGGAATCCCTCTCCTCATCAGGGATGCGGCACGCCGCAGCCGCACCGCGCGGCGGGATCGGCGACGACGGCGGCGGGATCGTAGTTGAGGTTAGGGCCGAGCCAGCGTTCCACCTCCTCCAAGGTCATGCCTTTGCGCAGATGGTAATCCAACACCTGGTCACGATCGATTTTGCCCAGGCCGAAATAACGCGCCTCCGGGTGCGCGAAATACAAGCCGCTCACACTGCTCCCGGGCCACATCGCGCAGCTCTCCGTGAGCTGAATGCCCACCGTCCGTTCCACGTCGAGCAGCTCCCATAAAATCCGCTTCTCACTGTGATCCGGGCACGCCGGGTAGCCCGCGGCGGGCCGAATCCCGCGGTATTTTTCCCACAGCAGATCCTCGATGGAGAGCTCCTCCGCCGCCCCGTAGCCCCACTCGTCGCGGGTGCGTTTGTGGAGGTACTCGGCGAACGCTTCAGCCAACCGATCCGCCAAGGCCTCGGCCATGATGGCGTTGTAGTCGTCGTGGTCTTGCTGGAACTTCTCGACGAGCGCCTTGAGCCCGAACCCCGTGCTCACGGCAAAAGCGCCGATGTGATCCGCCAGACCGGACTCCTTCGGCGCAATGTAATCGGCCAGGGACCGATCCGGTTCGCCCTCCTTTTTGAGCATCTGCTGGCGCAGGAAATGGAACCGGGTGAGCACGGTGCTCCGGGTGGCGTCGGTGTAAATCTCCACGTCGTCTCCCACGGAGTTGGCCGGAAAAATGCCGTAAACCGCCCGGGCCGTGAGCTGGTTCTCCCCGACAATCCGGTCCAGGAGCTCCTGCGCGTCGGCGAAAATTTTCCGGGCCTGTTCTCCGTATTTCTCGTGATCGAAAATCTGGGGATACACGCCGCGCAACTCCCAGGTGTGAAAGAAAGGCGACCAGTCGATGTATTCGCGGAGCGTGGCCAGCGACACGTCCTCGAGCACCCGGGGCCCCGTGGAGCCGGGCTGCGGCAGATCGGCCGGATTCCAAGCAATGGGCGTGCGCCGGGCCCGGGCGTCCACCAAGGGCACCAGGGTCTGGCGTTGGCCGGCGTGTTGGGAGCGGAGTTGCGCCTGTTCATCGCCGTTCCGGGCCGTAAACGCGGCTTTGAGCTCGGGATTGATGAGGCTGTTAACCACGGGCACCGCCCGGGAAGCGTCGAGCACATGCACGACCGGCTGGGAATAGCCCTGGGCGATTTTCACCGCCGTGTGGGCCTTGCTGGTGGTCGCGCCGCCGATGAGCAGGGGCTGCTTCATCCCGGTCCGTTCCATCTCACGGGCCACATGAATCATCTCATCCAGAGACGGCGTGATGAGCCCGGAAAGCCCGATGACATCCACGGCATGCTCGCGGGCGGCCTGGAGGATCCGGTCGCAAGGCACCATGACGCCCAGGTCGATAATCTCGAAATTGTTACAACCCAGCACCACGCCCACGATGTTTTTGCCGATGTCGTGCACGTCGCCTTTGACCGTCGCCAGGAGCACCTTGCCCTGGGCCCGCACCTCGCCGCCGGCGGCGAGTGTGGCGGCTTTTTCCTGCTCCATGTAGGGGAGCAAATAGGCCACCGCCTTCTTCATGACCCGCGCGGACTTGACCACCTGCGGGAGAAACATTTTGCCCGCACCAAAGAGATCGCCCACGACGTTCATGCCGTCCATCAAGGGGCCTTCGATCACCAACAAAGGGCGTCCATACTGGACCCGGGCCTCCTCGGCATCGACGTCGATGAAATCGACAATGCCCTTGATGAGCGCGTGGGCGAGGCGTGCCTCGACGGGCGCCTTGCGCCATTCGAGTTCGGTGGCGGCGTCCTGGGTTTTGTCCTTTTTGCGGACGGTCTCCGCGAAACTCACCAGGCGTTCCGTGCCGTCCGGACGGCGGTTGAGCAGGACGTCTTCGACGAGCTCCAGGAGATCCTTGGGGATCTCCTCATACACCTCGAGCATGCCCGCGTTGACGATGCCCATGTCGAGTCCGGCTCGGATGGCATGGTAGAGGAAGGCGGAGTGCATGGCCTCGCGCACCGCGTTGTTGCCCCGGAAACTAAAGGAGATGTTGGAGACGCCGCCGCTGACCTTGGCGTGGGGCAGATGAGCCTTAATCCAACGGACGGTTTCGATGAAGTTAACGGCGTAATTGTTGTGCTCCTCGATACCGGTGGCGACGGTGAGGATGTTGGGATCGAAAATGATGTCCTGCGGGGGAAACCCGACCCGGTCCACCAGGAGCCGGTAGGCGCGCTCGCAGATGGCGATCTTGCGTTCAAACGTGTCGGCCTGCCCGTCTTCGTCGAAGGCCATCACCACCACCGCCGCGCCGTAACGCCGCACCAGGCGCGCGTCATGCAGGAATTTCTCCTCCCCTTCCTTCAATGAAATTGAATTCACGACGGCCTTGCCCTGGACGCACTTGAGGCCGGCTTCAATCACAGTCCACTTCGAGGAATCGATCATCACCGGCACCCGGGCGATTTCCGGCTCGGTCATGATGTAGTTGAGGAAGCGGGTCATGGCGGCCGCGCCATCGAGCATGCCCTCGTCCATGTTCACGTCGATAATCTGGGCCCCGTTTTCCACCTGTTGCCGGGCAATCGACACGGCCTCCTCGTATTGGCCGGCTAGGATGAGCTTCGCGAACTTCGGGGACCCGGTGACGTTGGCCCGCTCCCCGATGTTGATGAAGTTGGTCTCCGGAGTGAGCGTCAGCGCGTCGTTTCCGCTCAGACGCAGATACGGTTTGGCCTGGGGCACCACCCGCGGCGCAATGCCCGCCACCGCTTTGGCAATCGCCTCAATGTGAGGCGGCGTCGTTCCGCAACAGCCCCCGACGATGTTGAACACGCCCTCCCGAGCCCATTCCTCCAGCTGCGGCGCCAGGCTCTCGGGCGTCTCCGGGAACCCGGTGGGCAGAAGCGGGTTGGGAAGCCCCGCGTTGGGATACACACTAACGTAAATCGGCGCCACGGCGCTGAGTTCCTGGATCAGGGGCCGCATTTCCTCGGGCCCGAGCGCGCAGTTCATCCCGACGCTCAGCAGGGGCACATGCGAGATGGAATTCCAGAAAGCCTCCACCGTCTGGCCGGTGACCCCGCGGGTGCCCCCCTTCTGAATAAAAGTCACCGAAGCCATGATCGGCACCACGCGTTTACCCGGCTCGGGAAGCCCCCCGTAGGGCAACGCCGTCAGGCCGCGTTCGGCGAAGATTTCTTCAATCGCAAAAAACGCCGCCTTTGCGTTGAGGGTGTCGAAGATGGTCTCCACCAGCAGGATATCCACACCGCCATCGAGCAGCGCCCGCACCTGCTCCCCGTAAGCCGCCACCAACTCGTCCCAATGCGTCCCGCGGGCCGAGGCGTCGTTGACGTCCGTGGAAATGGAGGAGGTTTTCGTGGTCGGCCCGATGGCGCCCGCCACAAAACAATGGCGCCCGGGCTGCGCCGCCATCACTTCGTCCGCCGCACGCCGCGCGCACTCTGCCCCGGCCCGGGAGAGTTCATAGGAAAGGGATTCCATCCCGTAATCAGCCAGCGAGATGAACTGCCCGTTAAACGTGTTGGTCTCAACAATGTCGGCTCCCGCCTCCAGGTAACGCCGGTGGATTTCCTGGATGATCTGGGGCTGCGTGAGATTGAGCAGCTCGTTGTTGCCCTTGAGATCCTTGCCCTGCCAATCGCGGAATCGCTCTCCGCGGAATTGTTCCTCCGTCAGCTTGTATTGCTGAATGGTGGTGCCCATGGCGCCATCGATGAGGACAATGCGCTTTTGGAGCAGGGTTTGGAGAGGATGATGGGAATCAGACATAACCGGGGGAGCAATAGACTCAGGCGTGCGGCAGCCATCAAGCCACAAATTCACCCATCATGATTGATAGATGCGTCAGCAATCCGCGCCGCCCGTGCGCCGTTGCCGGGGGAGCCTCACTGGAGAGGATGTCCGGCGTGATTCGCCCCTTTTTTCAGGGGTTCCGGCGGCGCTTCAAGGGGGCTATCCACAGGTTCGGCCTTGATATAAACCTTCGCCCCCACACCGACCCGGCTAAAAACCTCCATCACATCGACGGAACGCATCCGGATGCATCCGTAGCTCATGGGGACGCCGATGTTGCGCTCCTCGGGGGTGCCGTGGATGTAGATCATCCGCTCGTAAGCGCGGTGGTTCTGGGGCTCCAACCCCTTCAAACGCAGGATCCGCGTCACAATCGGGTCGCGCCCCGGGGCATCCACCGGGACGATTTCACCGGTGGGCCTGCGGTTCTTAAACTTCATGCCGGGAGGCTGGCCGTAGCCGATTTTTTCCTTCACCACTAGGGTTCCAAGTGGTGTGCAATTGCTGCCCGGGCGATCCCCCAAGCCGAACTTCGAAGTCGACACGGGATAAGCGGCAATGGGCAGGCCATGCTCGGTGAGCACCATTTTTTGTTCAGCGACACTGATGCGCAGAGTGTGGATCCGGTCCCGCACACAGCCGGAAGCGAGAACAACGAGGAGGAGAAGGAGGAGGCGAAAGAGAGACACAGGAGGATTAAAAGAGGAATGGGATGCGCCCGACCGTCCAGGTTTTCAAAACACGGGCGGGCGCGCCAGTGAAGAGAGCAAGTTCCGTAGCAACTCGGCAACAAAAGCGTGTAACGATTCCCCCCCGCGGTCGCCGTGCGCGGCAACGTTGGCTGGAAAACGTTCCCCGTTCCGGCTCCCTGCGTTGATCGGGAGGAGCGATCGTCGCAAACACCTTAAAGGCACGTTGACAAGAGATTTTCCGGAGTTACTCTCGCGGACCTTTTTTAAAACGACTTATGGCCAACACGAAATCCGCCGCCAAACGCGCTCGCCAGACCGAACGCCGCACTTTGAACAATCGCCGGGCATTGACCATGGTCAAAAGCCAGCTGAAGAGCGTGCGCGCGGCGCTCGCTTCGGGAAACAAGGAGACCGCAAAGTTGGCCGCTCAGAGCTTCGTTTCTGTCCTTGATAAGGCAGTCAAAAGCGGTCGCGTTCACAGCAACTCGGCCGCCCGCCACAAGAGCAACGTAAGCAAGGCTCTCGCGCAGCTCGCCTAAACAAACTTTTCAACTCCCCCGCTTCTGTTTTTTGAGCGCTGTTCTCAAGGCGTTCTTTCCACGGAAAAAAGGGGACGAAAAAAGCCGGGGTTATCAACCCCGGCTTTTTCTTTTCAGCGGGCCTGCGGAAATGGCCCGTTGGGGAAACGCAGCCTGCCGGGCAAGCCGCGCCTGTTTACAACTCGGCATCCAGGAGCAAAGCCCCGTCCAACGTGGTGAACGCCAAGTAACCGTCCGCGAGACCGTGCCCGGGTTTGCGGGCGCGGATCATGACCGAACCACAGGACCGATGGGTGACATCGAGGAAAAACCCGTCCTGGGGAACGCCGCCGAGACTGTGCACCCTCAGAACGCCGTCCCCTTCGGGGAGAGTGCATGCCGGGAAAGCGCGCATGGGAGGAAACGTGAACTGGAAATGCAGTTCGTCGGCATTCACGGCCAGAACCCGGCTCGGGGAATTGATGCGGCGACCGGAATGCCTCTGGAAATAACGCTCGGCGAGGAAAGACTCCAGCGCGGCGGCCCGCGGCATCGGAACGCCTCTGCCGGAAACATCGCCGAGAAAAGGGTTCGCGATGCGTAAAACGGTCCCGACCTGAGAGAGAACACCGGCGGAAAATTCCAGTTCCACGGAGAGCCCGTTGCTGTTCACCGCCCTCAAATCGAGCTCGGCCTCCAACCGCACCCATCGTCCCGAGGGCAGCTCGCCCAACGTCAGCGCCGGCAAAAGCTCAACTTGTTCATTCAAAGGGCCGCCAAACCGATCCCGCTCTTTTGCCGTGCCGAGGACGAGATGCACGGCGCACCCCGTGCCGGAGGGCGTTTCCAGCCAGAGATCGACTGAAAACCTCAGGCGCCGCCGGTAACGAGGCGCGTCCGCCGCTTCGAGGCGCTGCCCGAAAAAAATGTTTTGGGTGACTCCGGCACAGCCGCGGATCTCCAGACTCCAAACTGCCGCGGATTCCTCGGGAACCTGCCATGCCCGGCATTGCGTCACCGTGGCCCCGCTGGGGGCGGCGTAGCGGATTTTCCAACGATCGGCCGCAAAATTTTGCCGCCAGAGTTCACAACGCGCCTCGGCATCCGGGTTCAATGAACGCGCCCAAAGAGCGAGTTCCGCGTTCACAAAGAGGTTTTCTGCAGGCCACTGGGACATACTCCTTACAACTATTGGAAAGGCGGTGCTGGTTGCCCCAGCTCAACCGCGCACCAAACCGCTGCACGGCGCAGGACACCCCGGCGCTTCATTCCGGGAGGCGTTTATTCCAAACGTTTGAGGACAGGAATCCGGTAGTTTTGCATCAGCATCGCATCCGACTCCGCCAAAGACGCGGCATCGAGATAGATACAGGAGGGATCCCCGTCGAATTCGATCTTGTGCAGCCCCTGCACGGCGTTGGCGAGAGCCACGGGCACATCCCCGATGTTGTTGAGGCTGACCCCGTTGATGCGTTTGACGACCATCTGATGCAGCTCCTCGTATCCCACCGTCAGAGCGGAGGGCAGCATCCCGCTGAGGACGACGATTTTGCGGTCGCCCTCCTTGAAGAGCTCCGTCTGATAGCGGTCCAGATAAACTAAGTCTTCCGGGGCTTTTTTGGACCAATCGGCCCCCCACTCCTTGAGCAACTGGCGGGAGAGCTCCTGCAGCACTAATCCGCCAAGGATGTAAAACCGCGGGGCCCGATCGATAACATAAGGTTCACTCACATACTGGCCCGGATTGCGGCGGGCCAGGGTGAGTCCCATTTTTTGGCGTTGTCCCTTGCGGATCACTGTCACCTGGACGGTGTCCCCGTCGAAATGCCGGGTACCCATGAGATGGGTGAGAGAGAGTTTGCCGTAAGCAGGGTCGTTGTAATTTCCATCCTGGTCGATGGTTTCACCGTTGATCTGGGCGATTACGTCCCCGGGCTGGATGCCGGCTTTCTCGGCAGGCCCGCCCTTGAGCAACTCGGTAACGTAAATTCCGCCCGAGGTGTCGCCGTTGAGCCCGATGTAGCGCCGGAACTGGGGATCGCGCGTGTTGGAGTAACTCAAGCCCGCGCGAGGAAATCCCTCGTAGGGAGCGCGGGCGGCGTCCTTGAGAAAATGTTCGATCACCGGTGCAGGCACGATTTCAGCGCTTTTGGTGTTGTTATCGTAGCGCATGATCAACCCGGCGATTTTCCCGTCTTTCACCACGGGCAGCGTGAAACTGCTGTCGCGGAACTGAAGCGACACCGTGGCTCGATAAACCAGCAGGGCGGATTCATCGATTGGATAGCGGGCCACCTCGGCAGTTGTCAGCGACCCTTTGGTTGCGAGGACCGTCCCGGTGTTCTCCAACTGCCAGACCGAGAGGGTGTCGCCCACCGTCGCCTCGGTGAACTCAAGGGGCTCGAAGTTTTCCATGAACTTGGGGTCCTCCGCCTTGAGCAGCGCGAGGTTGGCTTCATAGTCCACCACATCGACCGAGGCGGAAACCTTCTGGCCGCCCTCGGGCGCTTCCAACTCGATGAAGTTGGCGTTGGCGACGAGTTCCCCGGTCACCAATACCCGTTTGTCGGAAAGCACCGCGCCAACAGCTCTCCGGGAAAACGGGGCGCGTTTTGCCCAGGGCCGCATGAAATCCCAGGGTTGATTGGTCACGTTCACCCGCACCACCGCGGGTTTGCTCTGCGTTTTGAGCGCCACGGGCGGAATCCCGGGCGTTTGTCCAGGGGCAGGCTGCGCACCCGAGGGATTCTGCGGCGCGCCCACCGGTGAATTGGCGCGTGGACCGTCGGAGTTCTGGGCAGCCAGCGGAAGAACCCCGGCCGCGAGCAGGCAGCCGAGCAAACGCAGGATGGGGAGAGAGAAAGCGGGCTTGTTCATGTGCGTTTGGGGTTAAAACGAAGCGGAGACGTTCTGCTCCTCGAGCACGTTGTAGCGTCTCTTGATCCGGCTGCGGGCGGTCTCCACTGCGGCTCGCTCCAAAACAAGCGGTCGCCCAACCCCCACAAATTTGAGGACGTAAAACTCCGTCTTTTCCTCGAATGCATCGGCCAAATCCTTGAGGGAATTGATTTTTTTTCCGTTCACCTCGTCCACAATGCCCTCTTTGAAATCTCCCAGATACGTGTTGATCGGGTCGGGAAGGATCGAGCTGAGAATGATGACGCTGGGATGGGTTTTATAGAGTTCCTTGGAAACGAATGCGTCGAAAAAGTAGCCAATCCTCGGGTTGGCGAACTGATAGGCGCCGATCAGGTTCCGGGAAAGAGGCTGAAAAAGCAGGCCGCCGAACAGCACGTAATCGGGCTGTTGCTCGTACGTGTTGGCTTGCACGGTATACGGCCAGGCCCGGTCAAAACGAACCGTCAGGCTCTGCTGTTTCCCCTCGCGGAGCACCGAGAACCGCACGGAATCCCCCAGAAACTTGCGCTCCGCCACCTCGGCCATCAGAACCCGTTCCCCGTCCAACTCCACCATGCCGTCGCTAAAAACCGGATATCCGTCGATGGCGAGAATCACGTCGCCCTCATTCAAGACGCCGGCGCACACCCCTTCGGATTGGACGCTGCTGACCACAACGCCCCGACCGTCGTCCGGCAGATTCAAGGCGCGGCGGTGGGCCGGGTTGAGCAGGTTAAACGTGTTCAATAAAAGAGCCATGTAACGGTCATACCGACCGTCAGCGATGTCCTGCAAGAAGCGCTGGATGACGGGGGTGGGGATCATATAACCCACGTTCTGAGCCACGTCGCCGCTGTATCCTTGGAAGGCGACGCCCACCACCTTGGAGTCCTGCAAAACGGGGCCCCCACTGTTTCCCGGATTGATGGCCGCGTCGATCTGGATGCAAAGATGCGAATCCAGCAACGAGTGGGAATACGCGCGGAAATCGACCCTTGAAACAATGCCGCGGGTGACCGAGAGCCGGTCGCCGCCGATCGGGTAACCAAACACGGAAACCGTCGACTCGATCTCGGGGAGAGCCCCCAGAGGCAGAGGTTTGGTGTCCTTGAAGAAAGAAGGGTCATCCACCTTCAAAAGCGCCAGATCACAGTCGTGAGCAACGTGTTCAACGGTGGCGATGTACTTCTTGGGGTCGTTCTCTTTTTCCACCGTCAAAAACCGTGCGTTGCTCACCACATGCGCGTTGGTGAGCAACCGCTCCTTGGCCACCACCCAACCCGTGCCCGAGCCGCCGCCAGTCTGGCCCGGCAACCACGGGATCCGGTAATTGGGAGCCTGCGCGGTGTTGGTAATCCGGGCCAAACTCTTGCGCACCTCGTTGGGCTGGGCCCATGCCGATGCCGTCGTCAGAGCCAGAGCAATCAGAAGCCGCGGGATACGCATGGTCATATGGCGCAGAAGATGGAGGCAAGTTTTGACCCTGTAAAATGGAATGTCAGAGGGGAATGCGCCGCCCGGGACGGCGCGGAAATGGTCGGGGTTCGCATGCGAAACAAGCGCCCGTTTTCAGCCCCGCGCCAAGGCTTGGCGCACCTCGGCCGCCTCGGCAAACGCCTGCCGGATGACGCCCGCCACCCGTTCAATCTCGCGGGGGCCAACAGCCGTCCCAGTGGGCAGGGCGAGAATTCGATCCGAAAGCCGCTCGGTGTTGGGCAGGTTCGCCCCGGCCTCGGGATACAGGGTCCGGTAAGGCTCCATCCGATGACAACCGGGAAAGAAATACCGCCGGGCCAGGACATGATCCGCATGCAGCACCCGCAGCAATTCATCGCGGGTCAGCGGGCACACCGTCGGATCCACCTCGAGGATGACATACTGGTAGTTGCCGCGCTCGGATGGATCGTAGGGAATGAGGGTCAACCCGGGGATACCCGCAAGCTGGGTGGCGTAGGCTGTGTGATTGCGCCGGTTTAAGGCGATGAACGAGTCGATGCTTTCCAGGCTGGTGATCCCCATGGCCGCACACACCTCGGTCATCTTCGCGTTCATCCCGAGGTACTGGACCGTGTCGTAGCCCGTAAACCCGAAGTTGCGCATGAGCCGGAGTTTCTGGGCGAGCTCATCGTTGTCGGTAACCACCGCGCCTCCCTCAAAGCTGTTGAGGAACTTTGTCGCGTGAAAACTAAAGACTTCCGCGTCCCCGAAATGCCCCACCAACGTGCCCTTGCGCGAACAGCCGAAAGCGTGGCTGGCGTCATAAAGCAGCCGGAGCTGGTGGCGGCGCGCAATGTCCTCCAACGCCGATGTGTCACACGTGCGCCCCCAGAGATGAACGCCGATGATGCCCGTGGTGCGGGGGCTGATGAGCCGCTCCACGGACTCCGGATTCAACGTGTGCGTCTCGGGATCCACATCACAGAACACGGGTTTGGTTTGCTGCCACTGCAATGCGTGCGCGGTCGCCACGAACGTGAAAGAGGGCAGGATGACTTCGCCCTGCAAATCCAGGCCCCGCATCGCAAGCATCAACGCCGTCGTTCCGTTGCAGGTCACCAGGCAATGTTTGACCCCAATGTAATCCGAAATGCGCTTCTCAAACTCCCGCACATACGGCCCGTCGTTGGAAAGCCAACGCGTGTCGAGCATCTGGTCGATCCGCTGCTGCAAATCCGCCCGGTTGCCAATGTTGGGACGCCCCACATGCAGCGCTTCACGAAATGCGGGGAGCCCCCCAAAAATCGCCAGTTTGCGGGGCGCAACCCCCCAATCCGGCTCTGCTTGGATCGGCTCGACCAAATCCAATTCGGGTAGGTGATCCTGAGAATCCGCGATTTGAGGGATAGCCATAATGAATAGGGGGGTTACTTGATTTGCCGCGCTGGAACACCAAAGACCGTGGCGCCTTCCGGCACATCCTGGATCACCACGCTGCCGGCACCCACCGTTGCGCCCGCGCCCACGGTGATGTCAGGCAAAACCACCGCATGGCTGCCGATCTGCACCTCATCCCCGATCACCACTCGACCGAGGATACTGGCAAAAGGCGCCACCTGCACAAAAGAGCCCATCTGCACGTCATGCGCGACACTCACGTGGCTAAGGATCGTCGAGAAATCTCCGATCCGGCTGTTGACGCCAATGCCGGTGAACGCCTCGATGATGACGCCTTCTCCGAGGCAAACACTGGCAGCGAGACTCGCGGAGGGTTGAACCAGGTTCGCAAAGCGGGCGCCCCGGGCGCACAGCCGGTCGCAGACCTTTTTGCGGCCGGCCACATCGCCAATGGCGCAGATGAACACCTCCCCCGGGCCGGGCACATGGTCTGTCCCGCCCACAATCGGAGGCAACCCAGCAAAACCCTCCAGCGCATCCGGGA
>JBEIUI010000092.1:0-14484 GCA_040374425.1 Verrucomicrobiia bacterium
CCTGCTCTTGCTGGTGCTGAACGATCTGGAAAGCCAGCATCACATGCAAGACACCAAGGTGGTGGAGAAATACGAGCGTGGGATTTTACGGGGCGCAATGCGTTGGGGAGAATGGTCGCCTCTTGCTTGGTGGTGGGCGTGGGGACGGCTCTGTTTGCCTTTGTGAACGGACGTTTTGGGGAGGAGCGCTGATTTCCGGCAATGCGCTCCCCGTGGGCTCGCGGGGGCGTCAGACCCGCTCACACCCCGGTCCCCGCCTGCTCTGTCCAAAAAAGCGGAGCAAGCCCAGTCCATTCAACCGGGATAAGCTCAGCTCCAAAGGCCGCTTGGAAATCTGTTCTGGACGGTTTAGTTTCCGCGCCAGCATGAAGAATCTTCTCGCCTGCGTTTTCCTGGCTTCAGGTTCGCTTCTGGGAGCGGCCGAGCCTCCCACCATCACCATCTCCAAGAGCGACAAACTGAGCCTCGGCCTCGGCGCGTTGCCTGCCGAGGTCGCGTCCGTGCTACAAAACGACCTGCTGCGGTCGGGCTACTTCAAGATTGTTCCCGCGGCGAGCGCGGGCGCGGGTTTTGTGGTAAGCGCCACGGGCGGTGCGGGCGGGCTTTTGGGCAAAGTGGAGGACCGGGGAGGGAAATCCGTGCTGAGCAAAACCTACAGCGGCAGCGGCCGTGCCCAAGCCCATGAGTTTGCCGATGAGATCGTCGAGACGCTCACGGGCAACCGCGGCTTTGCGAGCACAAAGCTCGCGTTTGTCGCCACGCGCACCGGGAAGAAAGAGATTTACACCGCAGACTCCGACGGCTCCAACCTCTCTCAGCTCACCCAGGACGGCAGCATCAGTGTCGGCCCGGCCTTAAGTCCAGACGGACGCGTGCTCGCCTACACCGGCCACAAAAGCGGCTACGCCGACATCTACCAGATCCTCCTCGGCAGCGGAGCGCGCAGCCGGATCATCAAGTTCCCCGGGACCAATTCCGGCGCGGCTTACTCGCCTGAGGGCAACCGCCTGGCGGTGACCCTGAGCAAAGACGGCAACCCTGAACTTTACGTGACCAGCGCCGGGGGCGGCGGCCCCAGGCGGCTGACCCGGACGCCCGGCGTGGAATCTTCGCCGACTTGGTCGCCCGACGGAGAGGAGATCATCTATTCCTACGTGGACAAAGGCGGGCCACAGCTCTACCGCATCTCGGCCAGCGGCGGCAGCCCGCGCGCCCTCTCCACCGGGCACGGTTACAACACCGAACCCAACTGGTCGCCCGACGGCAAGAAAGTGGCGTTTAACATCCGGGAAGGCGGCGGATTTGCCGTGGCGATTCTGGATCTGGCCAGCTCCCAGACGCGGACCGTGGGAAGCGGCCAGGACCCGGTGTGGGGAGCGGACTCGCGGCATCTGGTGTTCGCCAGCGGCGGTTCCCTGATTTTACTGGACGCGCAGACCGGTCAGAGCACAACTCTGCTGGGCGGGCTCGGCGGCATCTCCGAGCCGACTTGGTCCCGTTAAAAAAGCAGAACTGCGGCAACCCATCTTCGTTTCATCATGCGTTTTTCTCTCCTTCTTCACCTTCTCCCCGTCGCCGCGCTGACGTTCGGCGCCTGCGCGAACAAAAACAAATCCGATCGCCCATTCGGCGGAACAACCGACAGCGATTCCGTCCGGGGCATGGCCCTCAACGGATCCCCGTTGCCTGAACGCCAGGAGGGCGTTTCTTTCCTAGGCAACAACGTGGATCGGAACCGGTTTAGTCCGATTTATTTCGGCTACGACAGCTACACGGTTTCCCCGAGCGAATCGGGCAAGATCAGCCAGATCGCCGAGTCCCTCCGCGGCGGTTCGGGCTCAATCATCCTTGCAGGGTTCACCGACGAACGCGGCACCCCCGAGTACAACCGTGGCCTGGGGGAACGCCGCGCTTTGGCCGTGCGCCAAGCCGTCGTCGAGGCGGGCGGCAACGCCAGCCGGATCCAGACCGTGAGCTTCGGCTCCGAATTGCCCGCCGACACCGGTTCGGGAGAATCCGCTTGGGCGAAGAATCGCCGCACGGAAGTCGGCGTGGTCCGCTAACCGAGTCCAGTTCAACGGCCCGCCAACAGACGAAAAGTCTCTAAAAAAAGGCGCCCCCGGATAAAACCGGAGGCGCCTTTTCTATTTAGGTTTTTTCCGGACGCGCGTCCGGAGCCAAGGGGCTAGAGCTTGGCGGCAATGACTTTTTCGAGCTTCACGATGTCGGCCGCGAATTTCCGGATGCCTTCGGCGGTTTTCTCGGTGGCCATGGCGTCCTCGTTGAAGAGGAACCGGAACGCTTTCTCATCGAGCTGGATGGGCGCGATGTCGGCCTGGAGCGCGGCAGCCGCGTCGAGCTTGCAGACCACGGGTTCGTGAGTCTCCGCGAGTTTGGCCAGCAGATCCGGGCTGATCGTCAACAGGTCGCACCCGGCCAGTTCGATGATCTGGCTGGTGTTTCGGAAGCTGGCGCCCATGACCTCGGTTTTGTGGCCGAATTTTTTGTAGTAATTGAAAATGGCGGTCACGGACTGCACCCCGGGATCTTCCGCACCGACGTATTCACGTTTCTGGGTCGCCTTGAACCAGTCGTAGATCCGGCCCACGAACGGCGAGATCAACTGCACTTTGGCGTCCGCGCAAGCCACAGCTTGGGCCATGGAAAAGAGCAGGGTGAGGTTGCAGTGGATGCCCTCTTTCTCGAGTACCTCGGCGGCTTTGATGCCTTCCCAGGTGGAGGCGATTTTGATCAGGATACGGTCCTTGGAGATGCCGGCTTTCTCGTAAAGCGCGATGAGTTGGCGGCCCTTGTCGATGGAGCCTTGGACGTCGAAGGACAGACGGGCGTCGGTTTCCGTGGAAACGCGGCCGGGAACGATCTTGAGAATCTCCAAGCCAAACGCCACGAGCACATGGTCGATGACGTCCTCGATCTGCGCCTGGCCGCTCAGGCCGGATCCGTTGCGGTCGGCGATGACCTTGTCGAGGATGTGGGCGTATTCGGGTTTGGTGGCCGCTTGCAGGATGAGGCTCGGATTGGTCGTTGCGTCGTGCGGATGAAACGCGCGCATGGACTCAAAATCCCCGGTATCCGCCACCACTTTCGTGAACTTTTTGAGCTGCTCAAGCTGGCTCGATTGGGTGACGGAGGAAGATGCGACAGTGGCTGTACTCATGGTGAAAGCCGGGGACCTTAAAAGGAATTGCGCGCGTTGCAAGCCGGGGGGGAACAAGTATCCCAACCACCTAGTGGACGCTTTTGCCTTGGGAAACGCTTGGACGATGGGCCCTTTTTCTAAGCGAGCAGTTCATGAAGGACATGGCCGTGGACGTCGGTGAGGCGGCGGTCGATTCCGTTGTGACGAAGGGTTAGCTTCGTGTGATCGATCCCCAGGAGGTGCAGGAGGGTGGCGTGGACGTCGTAGACCTCAGTCGGGTTTTTGCGATCGAGGGGTTTGTATCCCCACTGATCGCTTTGTCCGTGGGTGATGCCGCCTTTGATCCCGCCGCCGCAGAGCCAGTTGGTGAATACGTAGGGATTGTGGTCGCGCCCCTTGAGGCCGTTTTGAGACGAGGGCATGCGTCCAAATTCGGTGGTCCAGAGGATGAGGGTGTCCTCGAGCATCCCGCGCTGTTTGAGGTCCTGGATGAGGGCGGCTGCACCGCGGGCCATTCCGACGGCGAGGGGGCCATGGTCGCGGTGGATATCCTCGTGGGAATCCCAGTTGCGCCGGGGGAACCCGTTGTCATTGCCGCTCCAGATTTGAACAAAGCGCACGCCCCGCTCGAGGAGGCGTCTCGCGGTGAGGCATTTTTGGGAGAAATGGAAGGTTTCCTCGGCCTCGTTGATCGTGCTGGGCCACGTTTGGGGACCCTTTTCGAGCCCGTAAAGCCGCAGGATATGATCGGGCTCCTGTTTGAGGTTCAGGGCGTCCGGAGCGCTGAGCTGCATTTTGGCGGCCATTTCGTAGCTGCGGATGCGGCCTTCGAGGCGGGGGTCCTCCGGGTGTTGGGAAGCGTTTCTGCGGTTGAGTTCACCGAGGAGCTCTTGAGTGGCGGTCTCGCTCTCAGGAGTGATGTATTTGCCGGACTTGTGGGGAAAGAGATCGGCGACGGGGTTATCGCTTCCCGGGTAGATCGTGGTACCGCTGTGGTGGGCCGGAAGAAAGGCGGACTCCCAGTTTTTGACGCCATTGGAGGCCATCCCGCGATGGTCGGGGAGGACCACAAAGCTGGGGAGATTTTCGTTGAGTGAGCCGAGACCGTAGCTGATCCAGCAGCCTGCCCCGGGGAAGCCAGGGAGCTGAAATCCAGTGGATTGGAGGAGGGTGGCGGCGGAGTGGACACCGGATTTACCGACCATGTTGTGGATGAAGGCCATCTCATCCACGACGGCGCCGAGCGGGGAGACGGCTTCGCTGAGGAGCTTTCCGCATTGGCCGTGCGGATGGAAGTCCCAGAGGGGACGGAGCCAGGGGCCGAGTCCGTTTTGGAAGGTTTCGACGGACTCGCCGAAGTCGCTGGGTTGGCCGTGGCGTTTGACGAGTTCGGGTTTGAAGTCGAACAGATCGAGATGGCTGGCGGCTCCCGCCATAAAGAACTGGATGACACGTTTGGCCTTGGCCGGGTGATGCAGGGTCAGGGCCGATGCCGAGGGAGTCGCAGCGGAGAGGTTCTCCCGCTGGAAGAGGGAGGCAAGAGCGATGCCGCCGAGTCCTCCGCCCGCATTCCACAAAAAATCGCGTCTGGAGAGGGCGTGCCTGGGTTGGGAGCGGTGGAATGGAGATTCGTTGTGCATGGTGCGGGGGATTAATCGACGAAGGCGAATTCGTTCAGGTTAAGCAGGAGTCGGCAGAGGTTGGGGAGACCGTAGTTGCTGGTGTAGGAGCTGAGTTTTTGCAGGGTCTCAGGGTCCGGGGCGCGGCCGAGGGCCAGTTGGTGGGCATGTCGAATTTGCTCCTCGGGGGCCTTTCCGGCGGTCTCGGCTTCGACGCGCGCGGCGAAGTGGCGGGCTTGGGAGACCATGAAGCCATTGTTGAGGAGGGCGAGAGCCTGCGGTGCGGAGAGGCTTTCATTCCGCTTGTCGACCCGGGTGGAGGGATCCGCGCAGTCCAAGGCGCTCATCCACGGTTGGGTCTGGGATCGCACCAAAAACCGGTAGACGGAGCGTCTCCAAGTTTTCGCATCCTCCGGGTTGGCAAGGTGATACTGGTAGTGGGGGGAATGCTGGGGATGTTCGATGACAAAGTCCTGCCATCCGGCCCCGCCCATGGTGAGATCAAGTTTTCCACTGACGAAGAGGACGGTGTCACGCAGCGCTTCCGCTTCGAGTTTGCGGCGGTTTTGTCTCCAGAGCAGGGTGTTGTTCGCATCGATTTTCTCGGCATCCGGGTTGGGCTGCGAGACCTGCTGGTAGGTGTCACTGGTGACGACCAAGCGGTGGAATTGTTTGATGGAGCCGCCGTTGTCCCTGAACTGAGTGGCCAGCCATTCGAGCAGTTCAGGATGAGAGGGGAGGCCTCCGTTTTTCCCGAAGTCGTTGGCGGTTTCGGCGATGCCCCTTCCAAAGTGGTATTGCCAGAGACGGTTGACGATGCTGCGCCAAGTGAGGGGGTTTTCCGGATGGGTGATCCACCGGGCAAGGGCGGCTCTGCGTTCTCCCTCGGTAGCCTCCGGGGCCAGGGAGAAGCGGGCGTTCTGGAAGGAGAGCGCGCCGAGCGCGCCCGGCACCATTTCGGCCTTGGGATTGGTGACCTGTCCTCTGGCGAGCAAGAAGATGGGGCGCGGTTTTCCACCTGAAGCACCGGTGCCCATAAAATTTCCCGAACCGTAATACACCGTGGCGGCGTAGACGGTTTCCGGCTTTGGAAATCCGGACAATTCCGCCGAGGCTTTTTTGAGGGCCTCGGAAAACGAGCGGAGTTGTGTCTGCTGCTCGGGAGACCCGGCGCTGGCGAGGATCTGGGCGCGCTGGGTTCTGAGCTGGGCAAGCGCACCCTTGGGGTCCTCGGGCACTGAGGCATCCACCAGATTGCGGACGCCCCAGCGCGGTTTGACCTCGATGGAGTCGAGGGCGGTCACGGCCTGATTCAGGGCCACATTGGTTCCGGTGGTATCCAGAACGCGAAGTTCGCCTAGGGCGAAGATGAAGTCGTTTTTGCGGGGAGCCAGGCGCAGTGCGGTCACCCGGACATAGCGCGCATTGACGCCGTTGGTGACAAACTCTTGGGGAGTCACGTTCGGCTTGGGAGCATCGGCTTGGGTGCGGTCGGCGATCACGATGACGCCCGCCGTGAAATCCGGGGTGTCGCAGGCTTCCACCTTGTAGCGGAGCGGGAATCCGAAGCCTTCACCGATGTTATTAAATGTGTCGAAACAGGGATGCAGAATGACGCGTTCGATGGGCGTATTCGACCCCAGATCCACCTGAACCCATTTGGGGGTGTCTTGGGAGGAGGCGACAGCGCTGTGATAACCGAACTCGGCCCCTGGGTTGTCGGCGGTCGCCTTTCCTAGGGCCGTGATCTTCTCGTCGAGCTTCTTGAGGGGGACGCCTGCGGCGGATTCGAGCGTCTTCTGGAGGGTTGTCTTTTCACCGGAGACTTGCCGGATTTCGCCCTCGAGGGCGTTGTAGCGGGCCGTGAGGACGGGATCCGCGAAATACTTTTTATCGGCCCGGTCGACGGCGGAGAAGACGGCCTGGAGACTGTAGTAATCCTCCTGGGTGATAGGGTCGAATTTGTGGTTGTGGCACTGGGCGCAATGAATGGTGGTGCTGCAGAACGTCCCAATGGTGTTGGCGACCATGTCGTCGCGGTCGAGATGGCGGGCGATTTTTCCATCCACTTTTTTCTCGGAGACTTCTCTGTGCCCGATCAGGTCCCATGGGCCCGCTGCAAGGAATCCGAGCGCCTGGATTCCGTCGCGGGTTTCTGGGAAGAGGACATCCCCCGCGATCTGCTCCTCGACAAAACGGGCGTAGGGCTTGTCCTCATTCAAAGCTCTGATGACGTAGTCGCGGTAGGGCCAGGAATTGGGGCGTGGCTGGTCCTTGTCGTATCCATGGGTGTCGCCGTAGTGGACCACGTCGAGCCAGTGACGGGCCCAGCGTTCGCCGTAGCGGGGCGAGGCAAGGAGCCGATCAACGGCTTGACCGTAGGCGTCCGGGGCGGGGTTGGCGATGAACTCGGCGAGCTCCTGCTCGGAGGGTGGGAGGCCGGTGAGGTCAAAGAAAACGCGGCGTAACAGCGTGGCCTTGTCGGCGCGGGGGGAGGGAGAGAGACCTTTTTCCCGGAGCTTGGCGAGGACGAAGGCGTCGATGGGGTTGGAGGCGGGAGAGTCGCTCTTGGGAGGCGCGTGGGCTGAAAGGGGTTTTAACGACCACCAGTCGAGCGGGTCACGCTTGGCGGTTTGAGCCTCCGGAGCCCAAGGGGCGCCCTGCTCAATCCAAGCGCGGAGCGTGGCGATCTGGGAGGGGGACAGGGGTTTTTGCGTGCTCTTCTTCGGGGGCATGAGCATGTCGGGGTCTTCTCCCGAAACAAAGCGCAGGAGGGGACTGTTGGCGGGGTCCCCGGCGACAATGGCCCGAGTGCCGGACTCGCCGCCCTGAAAGGCATCATCCCGGTGATCGAGGCGGTATCCGCTCTTTTGTTTCTCGGGACCGTGGCAGGCGATGCAGTGCTCTTGGAGGATCGGGAGGAGATCCTTCGAGAAGTCGACCTTGGAGGGCACGTCAGCGTGAACGACAGCGGAGAGCGTGCAGAGGCTCAAACTGAGGGCTAAGAGGGCAATTCGGGGACATCGCATGGTGTGTTTATGGGCTGGATGCGCCCGCTTGGGATAGTTACGCAAATACGTGATGCGAAAGGGTGGTTGGGTTGTGTAGGGTAGCCCTGGGCTGTTTCTTTACCGTGTGAACATTTCCCCAATGGTCCTGGCTTTATTCGCTGCATTTCTCATGCCTTTTGGGGCGAGTGGAGATTCAGTATTGAAGCGTTTGGAAATGGAGCGGGCGGATTTGGAAGGCCAAAGGAGCGTGCTTCCCGAGCTTCCGGTGCTCGAGCAGGAGCAATCGGTGGGGATGTATATCGGCGGCGCTTTTTCGCCCGAGAACTCTCACTCGATGCAGGTGGACCTTGGAGAGGTTCAGGAGTTGGATGCGGTGGTGCTGGTGCCAGCGTATGTGGCCTCGAAGTGGGCCTATGGGTTTCCTCTGCGTTACCGGGTGGAAGCTTCCATGACGGAAGATTTCGCCGAGTCCCTGACGATTCTTGACCGAAGCGCACAGGATCAGGAGGCGCCGCGGGGGCCGGTGTACATGCCGACCAAAGCGCTCCGTTGCCGCTACGTGCGGGTCACGGCAACGCGGCTTGCCGCGCATCCGTTGAACGCGGGCCGGTCTCTTTTTTGTCTCGGGGAACTCCTCGTGTTTTCCGGAGGGCGCAATGTCGCGTTACGGTGCCGCGTGACGGCCCCCGGCTCTGCGGAGTCTCCCCCGACATGGTCGCTGGGGCACGTGGTGGATGGATCCACGACGCTGGGCTTGGCGATGCGTTCCGATGAAATCCGGGGCAGCAATGGATGGCACAGCGGCGTGAGCCGAAAGCAGGAGACGCTCAAGTGGGTGCAGGTGGATTTGGGCGAGTCGCGGAAGCTGGATGAGGTGCGGTTGGTACCGGCGCGGCCCTCCGATTTTTTGGAACGGGCTGGGTTTGGTTTTCCTTTGCAGTTTCGCGTGGAGGTTTCGGAGCGGCCTGATTTTGGCCAAAGTGCGCTGGTGTTTGAGACCGGGGCGGGCGATTTTGTGAATCCGGCCAGCGGCGCAGTGGGGTTTCCGGGCCGTGGGATGGTGGGCCGGTATGTTCGGGTTACGGCCACGAAGCTCTGGGAGCGGAGCAGGGACTTTGTGTTTGCGCTTGCGGAGCTGGAGGTGGTTTCGGCGGGGCGCAATGTGGCAAGGGGAAGGGCTGTGACGGCGCTGGATGAAACCGCAATCGGGGCTTGGAAAGCGGAGTTCCTAGTCGACGGGCGGGGGAGTAGCGGGCTGCTCTTGGATTCGCAGAAGTGGTTGGAGGGGGTTGCGAAGCGAGCGGAAGTCGAGGGAGCGCTCCGAAGGGTCGATGCGTCTTTGGTCGAAGCGCATCGGGTAGCGGACGGTCGAACCAAAGCCGTGTTGGGAGGCATCCTGGCGGGGGTTGTCGCGGCGGGGGGCGGGGTGCTTTGGCGGGCACGTTGGCTTCGCCGAAGGGCGGAGCGGATGCTGCGGGAGCAAATTGCACGGGATTTGCACGATGAGATTGGGTCGAGCTTGGGGAGCATTGTCTTGATGAGTGAGAGAGCGCTTCGGAAAGCGGATGTCGCGGCACTGGAGGAGATCGGGCAGCTTGCGACGAACGCTGCGGCATCGATGCGCGGGATACTGGGGATGGTGCGCCAACCGGAGGTGCCAACCCTGGGCGACCTGCGGGAAACGCTGCGAGCAAATGCCACTCAGATGCTCAGGGGGCGGGAATGGGTCTGGGAGGGCTCGGTGGGCGAGGGGGAATGCCGGAAACCGCTCCCTTTTCACCGGGACGTTTTCCTGTTTTTCAAGGAAGCGCTGCACAATGTCGTCCGGCATTCGGGAGCCACGCACGTGTGGATTTTGTTCGGGATTGAGCGGGGCGCCTTGAAGCTCGGCGTTCGCGATGATGGAAAGGGGTTCGATTCCTCGACCGATTTTGGCGGAAGCGGGATCTCGAATATGAGGCACCGCGCGGAACAGCTCGGCGCAGATTTTCGGATCGATGCCGCGCCCGGCAGCGGTACGGAGGTGCAACTGGAAGTGCCCTTATCGTGAAAACGCTCTGGATTCTCGAGGATCACGCGGCGTTGAGGAAAAGCCTGGCTCTGGTGTTTGAGGATGACCCAGAGATTCGGTGCGGGGCGAGTTTTGAAAATGCGGAGGAGATGCTCAAAGCCCTACGCAACCCGCAGCCCAATCCAGACGCTTTGCTTTTGGACATCGGTCTGCCCGGGAAGAGCGGCTTGGAGGTGATTGGTGAGGTGCGCCGTTTATCGCCCGAGACGATGGTGGTGGTTCTCACGGTGTTTGAGGATGATGACAAGGTGTTCAAGGCTGTCTGCGAGGGTGCCAAGGGGTATTTGCTCAAGACCTCGCGCTCCGAGGAGCTGATTCGAGCGGTGAAAGATGCGTTCTCCGGAGGATCGCCGATGAGTCCCAAGATTGCCCGGCGGGTGTTGGAGATGTTCTCGAGTTTCGGTCCAAAACGCGGGGACTTTAGTCTCACAGAGCGGGAGCGTGAGATTCTGAGGATGTTGGTGGCAGGGCTCACGAACAAAGAATTGGCGGTGAAGCTGGAGCTGAGCGTGCATACTGTGGACGCCCACTTGAGGCACATTTACGGGAAGCTGGAGGTGCATAACCGTTCGGGAGCAGTGGCTCGGGCGCTTAAGGAAAGACTGACGTAGGGATAAAGCGCTTAGCCGGGATTGGGGAGCGGGGGGACGCCGAGGCTGCGGCGAGGTGGCTTTTGCAGGCGCTCCATACGGTGGGATCCCGGAGCGACCAGTCGCGCTTCCGATGACTTGCCCGTCGATTCTGTGCAGCCTAAAAGGGGAAATGTCAGAGCGCTTCGATAGGATCGATCCGATCTCCCGTCGCTATTGGTTTGATGTGGTTGCCCCAAGCCAAGAGGGGTTTCGCCGGCGGCGGGTGCTGCTTTTCCGCCGACAAATCCGACCCCGATGACAACGTCGCTTCCCAGCGGAACCAGACTGTGCGGCAAGGGTTTTCCCCGGTTGCCAGAGACTCATGCTGGGGTGTAAGAGTCCGGGTTCATGCGATTTCCTCTCGCTCTTACCGCGAAGATTGCGTCGCACATCGTCGGCAAAAAGCTGCGTGGCGTGGAGAAATTTGCGACGGTGCTGCAGCTTGAACCGCTCCACACCTGCAATCTGACCTGCACGGGCTGCGGCCGGATCCGTGAATACTCGACTTCGCTCAAGGACATGATGTCGCTGCAGGAATGCCTCGACGCGGCCACGGAGTGCGGAGCGCCAATGGTGTCGATTTGCGGGGGGGAACCGTTGATCTATCCCCACATCGAGGCGTTGGTAGAGGGGTTGCTGGCACAGAAAAGGATTGTTTACCTTTGCACCAACGCCACGGCGATGCGCCGCAAGATGTGCGAGTCGCTCGCGGCAGCCTGGCAAAAGGACCCGGACCGCACCGAACCCGTGCTCGCCGAGCTGCGTGCGCAGGGGCTGGTGTCTGACCGGGACGCGGAAGACATTCGCAAAGGCCCGAAAGACCCGGGAAAACCGGTGATCACGCCGAGCCGGTGGATGTATTGGAACGTGCATCTCGACGGGCTGGAGCGCACACACGACCTCATCGTCGAGCGCGAGGGTGTGTTCAAAGAGGCAGTGTTGGCGATCCGAATGGCGAAGCTCCTAGGCTACCAAGTGGCCACCAACACGACGGTTTACAGGGAAACCGACCCGGACGAACTCGAAGACATGTTCACGTTTCTCTCAAGCCTGGGCGTCGACGGGCACACAATCTCCCCGGGCTACGAGTACGACGCGGCCAAAAAGGACATGGTCGGCCGGCTCGGCCTGGCGCCTGAGACGTTTTTCCTCACCCGGAAAATGACCAGAGCGAAATTCGCGAAAGCCGAGGAATGGGGTCGGCGATTTCCCATCTTCGGCACGCCGGTTTATCTCGAGTTCCTAGCCGGCAAACGCGACCTGAGCTGCAGCGCTTGGGCCATTCCCACCCGCAACGTGCGGGGCTGGAAGGGGCCGTGTTATTTGATGACCGACGCCCATCACGGCTCCTACGCGGCGCTTCTGGAGAAGACTCCTTGGGAGCAATACGGGGTGACGCAGGGCGAGGCCCGGGATCCAAGGTGCGAAAACTGCATGGTGCATTGCGGATACGAACCCACGGCGAGTCTCGGGATCGATGCGCTGCCAGGCGACCTCTGGAAAACCCTCCGGTTCAACTTTGGCCCCCGGCCGATGCGGCTGAATGCGGCCCATGTCGAGCCGTTTAACGGCGTGAGCTCAGGCAATGCCGCTGAGCGGGCACCGGCGTTGAACGGGCCTGCTTAAACGCTCGGGAATCCGCAGTGCGCCACGCCGCCTCCCCCACCCCGCCTTCATGAAGCCCACCGCTGCCGAACGCAACGGGTCCTTGGCGGACCCCCTTTCACAAGCCATTGGGCTGGCCCAACAAAACCTGCTCCGGCTCCAGCACAATGAAGGTTTCTGGTGCGGCGAATTGCGGGCAGATTCCACGTTGTGCTCGGATTACGTGCTCTACATGCATTGGGCCGACGAGGTGGACCCGGCGTTGGAGGACAAATGTGTGGCACATATCCGGCGTCGGCAGAACGGCGACGGCGGCTGGAACATTTACGAGGGCGGCCCCAGCGAGGTAAGCGCCTCGGTGAAAGCCTATTTCGCACTAAAACTCGCCGGCCATTCCCCGGGGTCGCCGTGGATGCAGGAGGCGCGGGCCTGTGTTTTGCGCCTGGGCGGGATCCCACGGATGAACACCTACGCCAAGCTCTACCTCGCGTTGCTGGGGCAGTTCCCGTGGCGTTACCTGCCCACAGTGCCTGTGGAGATCATGTTTTTCCCCCGGTGGTGCTTCTTCAATCTCTACGAACTCTCCTCCTGGAGCCGGGCTATGCTCGTGCCGCTGGCCATACTCAATCACTACAAACCCACGCGGCAGTTGTCCCCCGATAAACATCTCCACGAACTCTTCCCGGCCGGACGCGAACACCAGTTCCTGGGCGTGCCCCGGAAAGGACGGTTCTGGTCGTGGCCAAACTTTTTTCTGTGCTGCGACCGGATGCTAAAGCTCTTGAACCGGCTGCCTTGGAAGCCCTTCCGCCAAGAGGCGCTCCGGCGCGCGGAACGTTGGATGACCGAACGCATGGGCGAAGGCAGCGATGGGTTGGGGGCGATTTTTCCCGCGATGCTCAACGCGCTCATCGCTCTGAAAACGCTGCGCTACCCAGCCAACCATCCAGTGCTCCTCAAGGCCCGGCGCGATTTCGAGGGGTTGTTTGTGGAGGATCCCCAGGATTTCCGGATCCAGCCCTGCCTTTCCCCAGTGTGGGACACTTCCATCAACGTGGTCGCTCTGGCCGAGAGCGGCCTCGATCCCCTGCACCCGGCGTTGCAGGCGGCTCGGACGTGGTTGGAGGCGCGGGAGATACGCCGGTTCGGCGACTGGCATGCGAAGAACCCACACCCCGAGGCGAGCGGCTGGGCATTCGAGTTCCGGAACGAGTTTTATCCCGACACCGATGACACGATGATGGTGCTCATGGCGTTGCGGTTCCTGCCGCCAGCCGACCAGGAAAAGTTCCGGCGCGCCCTGGGCTGGTTGTTGAGCTTCCAATGCCGAGACGGCGGCTGGGGCGCTTTCGACAAGGAGATCACTCAGCGCTGGCTTGAGGAGGTTCCGTTTGCCGATCACAACGCCATCCTCGATCCCACCTGCAGCGATCTTACCGGGCGCATGCTCGAGCTTCTCGGAGCAATCGGGTATCCGGCCCGGTCCCCCGTGGTGGAACGGGCGTTGGCGTTTCTTCGCCGCACCCAGGACGAAGACGGATCCTGGTACGGGCGCTGGGGGGTCAACTATGTCTACGGCACGTGGCAGGTGCTGCGCGGCCTCCGCGCGATCGGCGCGGACATGCGCCAGGACTGGATTTTCCGGGCGCGCGAATGGCTGGAGAGCTGCCAGAACGAGGACGGGGGCTGGGGGGAGACCTGCGCCAGTTACGAACATCCACAAACCAAAGGGCGCGGCCCGAGCACAGCCTCGCAAACCGCGTGGGCGCTCATGGGCTTGATCGCCGCCACGCCCTCAGCGGATGGCCTTGAATGCAAGGCGCTCCGTCGCGGTGTTGATTATCTGCTCCGAACGCAGGCCGCGGATGGCAGTTGGCCGGAGCTGGAAACCACCGGGACGGGGTTCCCCAGGGTTTTTTATTTGCGCTACGACATGTACCGCAACAACTGGCCGCTACTCGCCCTGGCGACATACCGAAACTATCGCGCTGGTGTGTTCCACGCGCCCAGCCTGTATCGACACGGGCCCCCGCCGTTGGGAAACGCGCGGCCCTGAAAAAAAGCGGGTCGGCACTGGGAAAAATGCCGCCCGCTTTAAAGGGAAGGAACACCGAGGCCGGAACCCCGCCCCGGTCCCAGCTGAAAAGCAGGGTTTAACCCGCGTCCCGGAGATTACGGAAGCAAAAGGGTTCGGGATTCAGGGATCCAATAACCGCTCATCTGCCACCCCTGCCGGGGTGGGTCGTGTTTTCGGGGATACCGCGTTCCGGTGGTGTCGCTGCGCTCAACCACCGTATAGGTGTCCCGAGGTTATTAATAGACTGCGGGCGGAGCGGGCCCCCCCAGCTCAAGCCCGGCAGGCTGTTAATAACCTCGGCGCCTGCTA
>JBEIUI010000178.1:0-3492 GCA_040374425.1 Verrucomicrobiia bacterium
TAGCAGGCGCCGAGGTTATTAACAGCCTGCCGGGCTTGAGCTGGGGGGGCCCGCTCCGCCCGCAGTCTATTAATAACCTCGGGACACCTATACGGTGGTCGAGCGTCAGCGACACCACCGGAACCCGATGCCCCCAATGCGCGGCACCCTGGCAGGGGTGCCAGAGCACAAGGTGTCCGGGTGCATCTTCTGCCACCCCTCGGCGGGGTGGAACGTTTCTGGAGAAACCGCGTTCCGGCGGTGTCGCGGCGCTCGACCGCCGGCTACAACCTCTGTTCCCTGCGGGAACAATACCGTCCGCGCTCAGAGAAATTGGGTGTCTCTGCTCGCCTCTCCCGCTCGGAGAACTTGTGCGTCCCAGCACGCCTATGTGCGTCCCTGCCCGCCCAAAAAAGCCTCCGCAGAACAACATTCAGCCTGCCGGCTAAACTTTAGATGCGTGAGCCCTGGCTCATGACGCCCCTCTTGAGCAGAGACGACTTCTCCTCGGCCCCCAATGCGGCCCTCCCCAGCCCCAACGCGGCGACCCAGACCCATGGCGGACAGGACCGTGTCGAAGTTGGCTTCCCCAGCCCCAACGGGGCTACCTATGCCAGCCCAAGTCGACGCCTTGGGTATTGAAAGGGCGCGCCTGCTCCATTCGATAACGCATCGAAATCTTCTGTCTCGCGACAAGGACTGGCGCACCTAAAGAAGGACGGGCCCCTGCGCATCGTGTTTAATGATGCGTTGCGAGTGTCGCTTCGCTGGGGTTTGCTGGTCACACACAAATCCCCGCGGCGCACCCCAGTCGTCTCCATGTCCACCCAACGCTATTCCGTCACGCCCCACCCCATTGACACCCTGTTGACGTGGGTCAAATCCGGTGAAATCGCCATCCCGGAGATCCAGCGTCCCTTCGTCTGGGAAGCCACCAAAGTCCGCAACCTGCTCGATTCCCTTTATCGTGGCTACCCCGTCGGCTACCTGATCGCTTGGCGGAATCCCACCGTGAAGCTCAAGGACGGCTCTTCCTTTGCCTGAAAGCGCATCCTTATCGCTTGCCGGAAATCTGGGATGACCCTCGTCAGTTCGCCGGCAACGGCGCCGGGGTCACGCATGCCAAGGTGATCGTCATTGACCGCATCACAGCTTTTGTGACCTCGGCAAACTTCACCGAGGCCGCTCTGACCCGCAACATCGAGGCGGGCGTCATGATCCGGCAACCCCGATTTGCCGAGCGACTCACGACCTATTTCGAGGGCCTGATGTCTAAGCAGCAGCTGCGTCGCGTCGTGTGATCAGCGACCGGGCTCCTGAAAGCTGGACAACCCGGAACGTGGCTTCTGAAGTTTCGGGATGCAGACGTGCACGGGAGAGAGCGGAGTCTTGTGATGTGGAAATTTCAGCCGCCGAGTTGGATACATCCGACGGTGATGGGGCGGTAGCGGCGTCAATACGAGCCCGTGTGAAGAGAACGAGGAGTTAAACAGCCCCCTCACCCCTCACCCATCACCCCTGCCTTCCTCTCCGCCCCGCTCCGGCGCAGGTCTTCGCCGGTGGCCCGCACCAGGCGTGACCGCGCCACGGAATAGTTGCGTAGGCCCTGCACATAGAGGGTCCGCGCGTCGGTGAGCGCGGTTTGGGCGCTGAGCACTTCCACCTGGGTCGCCGCTCCCTCGTCATACCGCGTCTGGACCAGGCTCAGGGCTTGCACGGCTTTTTCGATGTTCTTGGCTTCCGCATCCAACACCGCGCGTGCGGCGCGCAGGTCGCTCCAAGCGGCGCGCACCTGGAGCTCCACGACGCGCTTGGTTTCCGCCGTGGCTTCGCCCGCTTTCCCCCGCCGTGCGACGGCCTCCGCGACGCGTCCTTTGGTGAGAAACCCGTCAAACAGCGGCCAGGAAAGTTGGCCGCCGATGATGCCGCCGCTCAGAGGATCCCCCGCGTTGCGGGTCTGGACGCGGCTGGCGAGTTCGTAGCCCGCGAACGCCTGGAGGCTGGGTTTGGTTCCCGCTTTGGCCGCGACAATCCCTTCGTCCCGGAGCAGCTCCTCCTTTTTGAGCGCGGCGACTTCCGTGCGCCAGACCAGGGCGTGGGCGAGCGCGGCGGAAAGGGGATGCGGATAGGGGCGCGCCACCAGCGGACTGGTGAGCCGGAGGGGCAAATCGTCGGAGAGATCCGTGGACAGGTTCCAGCCGAGTTGCTGGGCGAACACCTGCTTTGCGACCCGGTGCACGCCGAGCGCCTGCACCAAAGCCGCCTGCGCGTTGGCCACCTCGACCTCCTGACGGAGCACTTCAAACTCCGTCACGGCGCCCGCATCGGCCTTGGTTTTTGCCACCTTGAGATACTCCGTCAGCAGCGCCACGGAGGCTTCCCGCACCTCCACTTGTTTCGCCGTGCTCAGGACGTCGTCGTAGGCGTTGCTTACGGAGAGCAACACATCGGCGGCGGTGGCCTGGAACGAAAGTAGCGCCTGGTCCCGGATGAGCCGGGACGAGCGCAGGGCCGCACCGATCCGGCCCCCCTCGTAAACCGAATGCACGACCCGGATGTCGCTGTTCCAATCTTGGTTGTTGGTTTTGGCCGGCGGACTGCCCTCCAGGCGCAGGGCTCCCAGGCCGGGAATGTCCGCTTCGCTGACCGTGCTCTGGCGGTTTTGATTGGCCTCGATGAGCGAATCCTGGATCACGCTGTATTGGGTTTGGTTGAGCAGCTTGGGGTAAACGATCGCCCTGAGCTGGATGGACACCCCGGTGGCGGCTTCCACGTCTTTGCGCGCCTGAAGCACCGTGCCATTGCGGGCAAACGCGATGTTGAGGGCGTCGGCTTTCGAGAGGGGACGACGCAGCGTCTCCAGGCTGTCGATGGCGTCGTTGGCCCCGTGGACGGGTGAAAACATTCCGAGGACCGCGATGAGCAGGAGCGTCGGAAGCCGAGGCATCGTCAGGGAGCCGGGTGAGTTGGCGGTTCCGGGGATGCGCCCGTGCGTTTTCCGGTGAATGTTTCCACCAGGGCGAAGAACGCCGGGATCAGGAAGATCGCGAGCCCGGTTGCGGCGAGCATCCCGCCGATCACGGTGAATCCCATGACCTGCCTTGAGAGCCCCCCGGCCCCGCTGGCCTTGGCGAGCGGCACGCAGCCGAGGATGAACGCGAAGCTCGTCATCAAAATGGGCCGCAGGCGAAGCCGAGCGCCTTCGAGCGCGGCGTCGGCGACACTCAGCCCGGACTCTTTTTTGAGCTTGGCGAATTCGACAATGAGAATCGCGTTTTTTGCGGCGAGCCCGATGAGCATCACCAGACCGATCTGGGCGTAGAGATTGTTCTCGTATCGGCCCAGGAGGAGCGCGGCGAAGGCGCCAAAAACCGCGACGGGTGTGCCGAGCAAGACGCTCATGGGCAGGGTCCAGCTTTCGTATTGCGCGGCCAGAATCAGAAATACGAAGAGCAACGAGACGCCGAAAATGACCATGGGCGAGAGCCCTTCGCTGGCCTGTTTTTCCTGGAA
>JBEIUI010000047.1:0-22488 GCA_040374425.1 Verrucomicrobiia bacterium
AGACGGGACTTTCACCCGCTTGAGCACCGCATTCGCCGGCGCACGCCTATCCCAGCCCCGCGCAACGCGCTGGGTGGGATACGGAAAACAGCGTGAGCGCTGAAGGGGCGCGCCAATCCATGCGCCCCGGTCGGGACGCCCCTTCAGAGCTCACCTCCGGTGGCGGGGGTTCCTGGCGTTGCCCTAGGCTGGTGTGATTCTCTCCCTTGGGTCGCTGATGATTCTACTTCGGGCAGGCGGCGCTTCATCCGTAGAACGCAAACCGGCGAACCGCTGGCCGAGCACGATAGTCAGCCGCCGGATCAGGGCCGTGCGGGGCCGGGGATCACAATCACCTGGCCCACCACCAGTTTGCGATCGTCCTTGATGTGGTTCACCCGACGCAAATCCGCCACCGGCACCCGGTAACGGGCAGCCACCGCCCCCAAGGTCTCGCCTGCAGCCAGCACATGGCTCTTAGAGCGCTGGAGATCGCCCCGGGACTCGCCCGGTTTGATGAGCGGCTTGAGCACCGGGCCCTCGTTGGAAGGCGCCGACGCCCCGGAACCTGCGCCGGGAGCCGCCCCGGGCTTGAGCGCCTTGACGTAATTTTCAAGTGCCGGATCGATCTCGAGGATCTTCGCCTCCAACTGCGCGTTGGCTTTTTCAAAGGCCTTCTGGACCTTGGGATCCCGCAGGGCGATGGTCCGGACCTGTTCGTATTCGCGGGCCATATCTGAGCCAGAACTGGCGGGGGCGGCGGATGCGCCATGGAAGCTCAAAACCAGACAGGGAAAGAGGAGCACGGGCAGAACTCGATTCATGACCGAGCACCTACCCAGCCGACCGGCCGCCGACAAGTCTCTTCGCTTTTCAAAACCGGTTCCGGCACCTAAAAACCGGCCCCCTATGCGCATCCTCCGATTCAGCGAACCCGGCTTTTCAAAGGCGCTTGCCGATCTCCAACGCAAAGCCATGCCGCATCCCCAGGTGGAAGCCACCGTACGCGAGATTATCGCCGCCGTGCGGGACCGGGGCGACGCGGCGGTACTGGAGTTCTCCGAGAAATTCGGGGCCCCCAAACTCAGCGCAAAACAAATGCGCGTGACGGGCAAACCCCGGGTGGAAGCCACCACGCGGGAAGCCATCGGGCTGGCGCATCAGAACGTGCGGGACTTCGCCCTGCGCAGCCTGCGCAAAAGTTGGTATTCAAAAAACGCGCAGGGGGCCCGGGTCGGCGAACGGTTTGATCCCTTCCAAAGAGTGGGCATCTACGTCCCGGGGGGCACGGCGCCGCTCGTGTCCACAGCCGTCATGACCGTGACCCTGGCGGCCGCCGCGGGAGTTCCGCAGATCGTCGTCACCACGCCCTGCGACGCCCAGGGCAAGGTCAACGACGCCCTTCTTTACGCCCTGCAATTCTGCGGGGCCACGGAGATTTACGGGGTCGGCGGGGCTCAAGCGATTGCAGCGCTGGCTTACGGCACCCCCACCATCCGGCCCGTTCAAAAGATCTTCGGGCCGGGCAACGCCTACGTCGTGGAGGCCAAACGCCAGGTGTTCGGGCAGGTGTCGGTGGATCTGCTGCCGGGACCGAGCGAAATTCTGGTGCTCGCCGATGCGAGCGCCAACGCGGACTGGATTGCGTCGGATCTGCTGGCCCAGGCCGAACACGGCAAAGGCAGCTCGATTCTTTTTGTGACCAACTCGCGTTCGCAGCTGGCGGCGGTGGAGAAAGCGGTCCGCACCCAGCTCCAGAGCCTCGCCCGGCAGGAGCACCTTGCGGGGGTGCTGGAGAAGGACTGCACGCTGATCCTGGTCAAGAGCCTGAAAGAGGCGGTGGCCATCGCCAACGAGTTCGCCCCGGAACACATCTCCATTGTCGCCAAGGAGGAGGAGAAACTCGCCGCGAAGATCCTCACCAGTGGCGCGATTTTCCTCGGCGGCTATTCCCCGGTGGCCGCGGGGGATTTTGTAGCCGGCCCGAGTCACACTCTGCCCACGGGAGGCGCGGGCAAATCGTTCCCCGGCCTCATGGCGGACATGTTCCAGAGGCGCACTAGCATCGTGCGGCTCGACGCCAAGTCGCTCCGCAAATCGGCGCCCGCGATCGCCCGGTTCAGCACCATTGAAGGCCTCGACGCCCACGGGCGCTCCGCGTCCATCCGCCTGGAGTAACGCGCCCGGGGATTATTGCGCGGGGGCGAACACCACACACACCGGAGTCCGCACCGGGAGCTCCTGCCCGGTGGGGGTGAGTTTCCCGGTGGCAGCATCCACCTTAAAAACCACCAGGTGATTGCTGGCCTGATTGGCCGCAATCAGCCAATCCCCGCCCGGCGAGAGCGCAAACCCGCGGGGCACGGCGCCGCCGGTGCTGACATGCCCGGCCGGGGTGAGCCGTCCGTCGGGGTCCACGGCGAAAACCGCGAGGCTGTTGTGGCCGCGGTTGGACGAGTAAACAAACTTGCCGTTGGGATGGACGAAGATTTCGGCCGTGCTGTTCTCGCCCTTGAACCCGGACGGCAACGTCGAAAGCGTCTGGACGAGGCTCAGCGCGCCGGACGTATCGTCCCGGTGCAGCACGGAGACGGTGTTGAGCAGCTCGTTGAGGACATAGATCGCGGACCCGGTGGGATGAATCGCCAGATGCCGGGGCCCGGAGCCGGGGGGAAGTTTCGCGCCGAGGGTTTGATCCGCCACCAAGGTGCCGGACTTCCACGGGTAAGCGAGCACCTCATCGGTGCCCAGATCGCAGGCGTAAACAACGCGCCCGTTTTTGTGGGGATAAATCCCGTGGGCATGGGGCCTCTCCTGCCGCCTTGGATTGGGGCCCGAACCCGCGTGTTGGAAGAAACCGGAGGCGGCGCCGAGACTGCCGTCCGTTTGCACGGGAAAAGCGGCCACGGATCCTCCGCCGTAATTGGCCAAAAACACGTGGGTCCCGGCCTCGTCGAGAGCCACGTGACAGGGCCCCGCGCCCAGCGACGCCCGGGTGTTGAGGGGCTTCAGCTGACCCGGACCCGACACGGCAAAGGCCGCGATTGCCCCCGTTTTTTTGCCCTCAAAATCCCCGACTTCCGCCACCGCATAAAGAAACTTGCCCGTCGGATGGACTGCCAGAAACGACGGGTTCGGGAGCTCCGCCGCGAGTTCGCCCCCCTGGACCTGCCCCGTCTGGGAATCCATCCGATAAGAATAGATGCCACGGCCGCCGTCCTGGGCGGTGTAGGTGCTGGCGTAGAAATGGAGTTCGGCGGAACGAGCCGTGCCCAGGGCCAGAAGCAAGGCGACAAAGAAACGCGGGAGGACTTTCATAGCCGGTGAATGTCCATGAAGCCCCCGAGGCTTACAATCCCCGGGGTGCCGCCAGGATCTCCTGGAGTTTCTCGCGGAGCACCGGGAACGCGAAGGGTTTATGGATAAACCCCCCGATATCTTTGCTCTGGAACCGGGAGAGCACATCGGACTCGTCAAAGCCGCTCATCAGGAGCACGGGGATCCGGGGCGCCACGCGGCGGATTTCCTTGAGAACCTCGTCGCCGTCGCCTGAGGGTATCGTGAGGTCGAGCATCACCAACTCGAATTGGTCCGGAGCCGCGAGAAAATCCGCGACACCCGCCTGGCCGTCGACTGCGGAGAGAACGCGAAAACCCATGGACTCGAGCATGTGCGCCGTGGTGACGCGCACTGCGGGCTCATCATCAACCACCAACACCCGGCCTGAACCGCGCCAGTTCGGATTTGAAACGGGCGCCAACCGCTTGGGATCCGGCACGCCGTCGGCGCAAGGCAGGAAAACCCGAAAACAAGTCCCCTCGCCGAGCTGGCTCTCCACCTTCAACGCGCCGCGGTGTCCGCGCACGATCCCTTGGACGGCGGCCAAACCCAAGCCGCGCCCGGTGAATTTGGTGGTGAAAAAGGGGTCGAAAATGCGGGCTTTGACCTCGGGCGACATGCCCGAACCGTTGTCGCGAACCTGCAGGCAGAGATAATCCCCGGGGGGCAATTCCGAGCCAACGGCGGGATCGGACTCGGCGTTGGGATGCAGGCGCACCATCCGGCTACGCACCCAGATACAACCGCCGCGCTCTCCGACGGCCTCTGAAGCGTTGATGACCAGATTCATGATCACCTGCCGCATTTGGGTGGCGTCTACGAGCACGGGAGGCAACCCCGGCGCGAGGTCATATTCCACCACCGCCTTTTTGCTCACGGAGATCTGCAGGAGCTTGGAGGTTTCCTCCACCAAACCATTGAGATCCATGCGCCCCACCAAAAAGCTGCCTTTGCCCGAGTAGGCCAGCATCTGCCGGCAAAGATCCGCCGCACGCGAAGCCGCCTCCTCGATCTGCTCCAGATACGGCTGGAGGGGCGAGTCCGTCCCCGCGTCGATCTGGGCCATGGACGCATTGCCCAAGACGCCGGTGAGCAGATTGTTGAAGTCGTGGGCGATTCCCCCCGCCAACACTCCGAGGCTTTCCAACTTCTGCGTTTCCAGGAGTTTGCGTTCGAAAGCTTGGCGCTCCACCTCGGCTTTGCGGCGGGCGGAGATGTTCCGGCAGAAGGCGACGATCCGCAGCCCGGCTGAAGTGTCGCGCACCCGCGCGTTGGCTTCCACGGGGATGACCGCGCCGTCCGCGCCGACCCAATCCGCCTCGAAATTGACGAGGGCGCCATGCCTGAGCAGTTTTTTGAACGCCTTGCGGCACTTGGAGACCTCGTTGGGTTCGACCCACTGCATGAGGCTGGAGTGGAGGATTTCCGACACACTTTGATGCCCGGTGAGCTGGACAAACTCGTCATTGGCATCGAGGACCCGGCCGAATTCGTCCGCCAAAACGTAGCCGGTGTTGGTGGTCTCGACGAGGGCGTGGTAGAGGCGCTCCTTTTCGAGAATGGTGCGATCGGCTTTGACCTGGTCGCTGACATCCATCACCAGGGACAGAATCGAGAGGATCCGGCCCTCCGCGTCATACAAAGCGGAGTTATACCAGGTGCAGTGAATCACCTCGCCGGACCGGGTCAGGTTGCGGCTCTGGCACACGTTGGAGCGTTCCCTGGACTCGGTGAGACGGCGGGTAAACAGCGACACCCGCGGCATGTCGTCGGGATGCACGATGTGCAGATCCAGAAACCCTTTTCCCACCACCTCCTCGGCTTTCCAGCCAAAGAGGTGATGGGCTTGACCGGTCCAACCTTCCACCCGGAAATCCGGCCCCCATTCAATCACGGCCAGAGGCGAGTTCTCCACGTGATCCACCATGCGCGACCGGGTCCGCTGTAATTCCTCCGTTGCCACCTTCAGCGCCGTGACGTCGCGGGACACACCGACCAAGCCGGAGATTTCCCCGGAGGCATTGCGCAGAGGATATTTGGAGGTCAACAGCCAGCCTCTGCGCCCATCGGCGGTCTCATAGGGTTCTTCCCGGTTCAACAACGGCGTCCCGCTCTCCATTACCCGTTGGTCGTCCGCCATGTACTGCGCAGCGAGTTCCGGGGGAATCGGCCATTCCAGAGCGGTTTTACCCAGGGATTGAGCCTGCGGGATCCCGAACAAATCCCTATTCGCGCCGTTGATCGCCAGGTGACGCCCTTCGCGGTCTTTGAGAAACATGGGATCGGGAATCGCGTCCACCAGCGCCCGCAGGAGACACTCCTCATCGGCGCGCTGCTGCTCGGCTTGTTTGCGCTGGGTGATATCCCTGGCGATACCGACCAACCCAACCACCTTGCCCGCCGCGTTGCGGAGGGGGAATTTTGAGCTCACAAACCAGCCTCTGGCGCCGTCGGCACGGACGAAAGTTCCCTCCCGGTCCACCACCGGCTCACCGGTGTGCACTACTTGCATGTCGTCGGCAAAAAACCTCTCTGCGTGCCCGTTTAAGCAGGGGAAATCAAAAACGGTCTTACCGATGCAATCCTCGGAGGTTTTCCCCAGGATGAGGTGATCGGCCCTGTTATGGAGCAGGAACCGCCCTTCGCGATCCTTGCAGAAGATGGGGTCGGGGACGGCATCGATCAGAGCTTTTAAAAGCGCGCGTTCATCAAGGAGTTTTTGTTGGGCCTCCTGAAGAGCCGTCTGATCCCGCCAAATCACCAGCCAACCCGCCACGCCACTGCCCACTTTCATCGGCACAGCCCGCACGTCGGCAACTCCCATGCCCCCGGCTTTTTTACAAAACTCCAGCCGTGCCTCCCAGGGCGCACCCTTGCCCCGGAGCACCTCTCTCTCGAAGACCTCGAAAGCCTCATCCTCCAGCCATTGGCAGGGGGTTAACCCCAGAATGTCCTCGCGCTTCCAGCCAAACATGCGTTCCGCGCCCGGATTCCACGAACAAACCGCTCCTAAAAAACCAAGCTCCATGACCCCGTCGGGGGTGTGTTCGAAAAGAATCGCAGACCTTGAGGGAATAGAAACCGAGACGGGGACTTCTGATGGGGGGCGCATGCAGGAGAGGGGGGGATGCACTGACGCTGCTGGGTTACCCTTTCAACAACCGCCCTAGAAGCCCGGCCTTAGGGCTTTTTAAGCCGGAAAACCGGAGTTCACGCCGCCATGCGAAGGCGGGGAGCGACAGAGTCACCGGCATTCAGTGACATCCAATGAGCTCTCCACGTTCCCAAGCCGAGTGGAAATGGTCTTTCTCCGTAATTCCTGAGTTCGGATTCCGCGCCCAGCGCGTCCCTTTTAAAAACTCAAACACGCACCTGGCCCGTTCCCCGGAGCAAATATTTATAAGTGGTTAACTCCTCCAACCCCATGGGACCCCGGGCATGCAGTTTGTCGGTGCTGATGCCGATTTCCGCCCCGAACCCGAACTCGCCACCATCCGTAAACCGAGTGGAGGCGTTCCAATACACCGTGGCGCTGTCGATCTCCTGTAAAAACCGTTCCGCGGCCCCCTCGTCGGCCGTCACAATCCCATCGCTGTGATGCGATCCATGGGTCTCGATGTGTTCAATGGCCTCCTCCGGGGAATCCACCACCTTGGCCGCCAGGATCAGGTCCAGGAATTCCGTCCGGAAATCGGCTTCCGAGGCACGCACAGCCAAGCCCGGCAAAAGGCTGCACACCCGGGCATCCCCTCGGACCTGCACATTTTTCTCCCTCAGAACCGGGCCCAACCGGGCAAAAAACGGAGCCGCAACGGCTTGATGGACAAGCAGGGTCTCCATGGCGTTGCAAACCCCGGGACGCTGACACTTGGCATTGATCACAATGTCCTGCGCCATGGCGAGATCGGCCTCGGCATCCACGTAAATGGCGCAAATCCCATCGTAATGTTTGATTACCGGCATCCGCGCATGGCTGACCACCGTCTCGATCAGACCTTTGCCGCCGCGCGGCACGATAACATCGAGGTGTTGATCCATCCCGCAGAGCAACTTCACCGCCTCCCGGTCCGTGGTGGGAATCAGCAACACGCTGTCGGCCGGCAGCCCGGCTTGGGCCGCCCCCCGGCTCAGCGCCGCGGCAATCGCCACGTTGGAGTGGATCGATTCGGAGCCCCCGCGCAGGATCGTCGCGTTGCCCGTCTTGGTGCAGAGCACCGCCGCGTCGCAGGTCACATTGGGGCGCGATTCGTAAATGATCCCCACCACCCCAATCGGCACCCGGATCTTGCTAATCCTCAGGCCGTTGGGCCGGGTCCAATCGCGCAGGGTCTCGCCCACCGGATCCGGCAGCTCGGCCACTTGCCGGATGCCCTCCGCCATGGCTTGGAGACGTTTGGCATCCAGCCGCAACCGATCAACCATGGCCGCGGACAGACCGGCCTGCTCGGCCGCGGCGACGTCCTTGGCGTTCTCAGCAAGAATCAGATCCCCGGACTCAACCAGCGCGTCGGCCATGGCCCGAAGGCCCCGGTTCTTCTGATCGGTGGAAGTGCGCGCCAAAACCCGGGCGGCGGCCCGGGCACGGCGGCCAAACTCGTAAATGAGGGAGCGCAAATCGTCGGTCGTCATGGGAAAAGAGAAGTTCGAACTCGGGAAAAAGCGGCGCCCCCGTGGATCAGGGGCCGCCGGGCTGTCAGGCGATCCGGGGCACAAACTCCGTGCCGACACTTTGCCCGGCCACAGCCGCGCCAATCTGGCCTGGTTTGCGACCGCTGACAATGTGGGTGGTGATCCCGGCGTCTACGGCCAGTTTGACCGCCTGCAACTTGGACACCATGCCGCCCACGGAAAACCGGCCTTTTTCCTGGCGCGCCAGCCCCGATACGGCGTCCACATCCTCCACTCGGGCGACGGTGTTTCCGGCTTCGTCGAGCAATCCGTCCACACTGGTCAGGAGAATGAGCTGATCGGCTCGGGCAAGGACGGCCACCTCGGCCGAGAGCCGGTCGTTGTCGCCGAACTTGAGTTCTTCGACCGCCACAGAATCGTTCTCATTGATAATGGGCACCACGGTTTTGCGTTCAAAAAGCCGTTCCAAAGTGTTGCAGGCGTTCTGGTAACGCATCCTGCTGTCGAGATCGCCATGGGTGAGCAAGAGTTGGGCGACATTGAGGCCGTGCCTCGCGAACTCCGTGGCGTAAATCTGCATGAGCCTGGACTGGCCAACGGCGGCACAGGCCTGGCGGGCGGCGAGTTCTTCGGGCCGTTCTTTGAGCCCCAAAGCCATCAGACCGGCGGCCACCGCGCCACTGGACACCACCACACACTCGTAACCGGCCTGGAGCAGCGCGGCCACCTCGGCGCTTAACCGCTCGAACTGGGGTTGATCGAGGCTGTTGCCGGTGGCGTTGGCCAGGATTCCGGACCCGAATTTGACGACAATACGTTTTGCGGAGGCGAGCATGGGTAAAAGCGGCAATCTGCCGCACCGGAGGATTCTTTAAGCGCTGACCCGGAACGACAAGCCCAATGTCCGGCCCGCCCGGGGGCACCGGGCCGCTTGCAATCAATTGGACCGCTCCTAGAATCCCGCGCCTTTATGAGCGATCTTCGAAGCGAAATTGAGCAGGCGGTAAAAACGGGCCAACTTCTGGGGAGCAGCGCGGGCAATATCCGCCAGATCTTGGAGTCCAGCCAAGACCCAGTGGTTTCCCGGAGCATCGAGGAGCTGGTAGCCGCCGGGGCGTGGGCCGAGCTCAACGACCGCTTTTACAAGACGCTGGCGTTCGGGACCGGGGGCCTGCGCGGCCGCACGATTGGAAAGGTGCCCACTGCCGTCGAGCGGGGAGTGCCCCAGCCGTTGGATCGCCCCGAGCATCCCTGCGTGGGCACCAACGCGATGAACTTCTTTAATGTGAGCCGGGCGACTCAGGGCTTGGTGGCTTACCTCAAGAGCTGGCGCCAGGAGGCTCGGCTACCGGGCAAACCCAAGATTGTCGTGGCCCATGACACCCGGCATTTCTCCCGGGACTTCGCCGAGCTCACAGCCCGGGTCGCCATGGAAAACGGTTGCGACGTCTGCCTCTTTGAAGGGCCGCGCTCCACCCCCCAGCTCTCTTTCACCGTCCGCCAGCAGAACGCCTCCGGCGGCATCGTCATCACGGCTAGCCACAACCCGCCCCATGACAACGGCTACAAGGTGTATTTCTCCGATGGCGCCCAAGTCGTCGAACCCCACGCCAGCGGGATCATCGCCCGAGTCAACGCCCTTCAATCCGACGTGTATGAACCCGTCCCGCTCTCGGAGCGCGGCACACTGGCCGTGCTCGGCGCCGATGCGGATGAAGCCTACATGGCCCGGCTTGAATCGCTCGTGCTGGATCGCAGCCTCGTCGAGCAGGCGAAAGACCTGCACATCGTTTTTACCTCCATCCACGGCACGGGCGGCACGATCGTCAAACCCATGCTCCAGCGGCTCGGGTTCCGGTACTCGACGGTGCCCGAGCAGGAAGTGGCCGATGGCCGGTTCCCCACGGTCCAATCCCCCAACCCGGAAAACGCCGAGGCCCTTTCCCGGGCGATTGCACTGGCCCAGAGTGAAGGGGCGGACCTGGTCATGGCGACCGACCCGGACTGCGACCGGATGGGCATCGCCGTCCGGACCCGGGCGGGGAACATGGCCCTGCTCACCGGCAACCAGATCGGCTCGTTGATGGCCTACTACCGGGTAAGCCAACTCCTGAATCAAGGGGTGATTACTCCGGAAAACGCCGCGCGCTGCGTGTTGATTAAGACCTTTGTGACCACAGACCTCCAGAAGGCCATCGCCGAGCGGCACGGCCTGCGTTGCGTGGAAACGCTCACCGGCTTCAAATACATCGGCGAAAAACTCGGCAAATACGAGAAAGCCTTGCCGGCGCAATTCACCGCGAACTACCAGACCCTGCCAGAGCAGGAAACGCGGGCTCTCCGGCTTGAACACTCCAGCTATTACGTCTGCGGTGGGGAAGAAAGCTACGGATACAGCGCGGCGGATTTCGTGCGCGACAAGGACGGCAATGGCGCTGTGGTGGTGTTTGCCGAGGTAGCCGCCTACGCCAAGTCCCGGGGCCTGACCCTCGATGAACTCCTCGACGAGGTGTACGCCCAATACGGGTATTATCTTGAAAAGAACGGGAACATGACGTTCGAGGGCGCCGAAGGGGCCTCCAAGATTGCCCGCCTGGTGCACTCCTACGCCAGCAATCCCCCAGCCGAGGTCCGCGGGATCCGTGTCAAGGCGCTTCGCGATTTCGCTCAGGAAGACTTTGTGGACGTGGAAGGTGACAAGATCCCGAAAGAAAAAATGCTCATGATCGAGCTCGCCGACGGATGCCGGTTTGCGGTGCGCCCCTCGGGGACCGAGCCAAAGATCAAGTTCTACCTGTTCGGCAGTCATCTCCCCGCGCCCGGGTCGCGCTTTAGCGCATCGGAACTCGCTCACGCCAAGACCGATGTCACCACGGCTCTGGACGCCCTCTGGGACTGGATCCAAAAAGACGTGGAAACCCGGCTCGCGCTCTAGGCCCGGCGCTGACTCCCCCCCATTCATGGGCAAGGAAATCCAGCTCGATGGCGCCGAGGTCACCATCCTCAAAGCCCTGGGATTTGGCGGCACCGATTTGGCGGGGGAAATCCTCCTGGAACGCACCGGAAACCTGGAGTTTGCGGAGCTGGCCGATGCCATGGAAGGGCTGGTGAGCGCGGGTTACGTGGTCAGCGACCGGGACGGTTTCAAGACCACCCGGGAATTTGAGCGCACGCTTTTCCGCATCAACTCGGGGTATAGCCGGGAACTCAAATCCGCGCTGGATCCTACCCAGCGCGACCAGTCCAAAAGCAGGCGTGTCCGTCGTGAATAAACCCGCAGATCCGGTGTTCCCCGCTGCCCCGTTGCCGACGGGCGATCCGGGTTCGAATGAAACGGCAACGGCCGCTCCGCGCGGCTTGGACCTTTTGGTCGGTGTTATGGCGGCTCTTTGGCCTTGGCTGGCGGCGGTCCTGAGCGGCGTGTTGCTTGCGCTCTGCATGGCGCCTTGGAATTACGGAGCGCTCTGTTGGATCGCGCTCACCCCGCTGGTGTGCGCCGTGTGGTTTGCACCTGAAGCCACCCGGGCACACCGCAGTAAAGCCTTGCTGGGTTATGTGACCGGCGGCGTCTATTTCAGCCTCACCTTTTCCTGGCTGGGCGCGTTGGGTGAACTCTTCGAACAGCCGTGGCTGCGCGCATTGCCCATGCTCCTCGCCCTGTATCTCGGCCTTTACCTCGCTTTCTGGGCCTGGTTTCTCGGCAAGTTACGGGATGGTCGCAGGGAAAGTTTTCTGCACTCGGGCAAAAACCTGCTCATCGGCTTGCTGGCCGCCGCGGGCTGGGTGGCGCAGGAATGGGTGCGGGGCTGGCTCTTTAGCGGGTTTGGCTGGAACGGCTTGGGCGTCGCCCTGCACGCCGACCTGGCCATGATCCAAATCGCGGATCTCACAGGAGTCGCCGGGCTTTCCTTCCTGGTCGCCTACTGCAACGTGCTTACCGTGATCATCCTTCGGCGGATCGTGGCGGAGTTGGGCCCGGTTTTCCTCAAAAAAGTGCGCTGGGAGTTCAGCCTTTCCATGGCGCTCGTCGCCCTGGTGTTTTCATACGGAATCCGATCCCTGCTCGCCAAACCCGCCGTCGCTACCAGCCCCCTGCGGGTCGCCGCAATCCAGCCGAACATTCCCCAGAGCGAAAAGTTTTCGCAGGAATCCGAAGCGCACGTTCTGGAACAACTCGATCGGCTCACGGGCTTGGCCGCAACCGCCAACCCGCAGCTCTTGCTCTGGCCCGAATCGGCCGTGCCCGGCGGGATGTTCAGCCACGAACGCATGTACCGGTTCGTGACCCAACAGCTGGGGAAAGGCGATTTCTCGCTGCTGCTGGGCACCGTGGACAGCGATCCCCAGACCGGCGAAGACTACAACACGGCCGCGCTCATTCCCTCGGGCAACCCCGAGGGCCTGCAGAGCTACCGCAAAATCCATCTCGTGCCATTTGGGGAATACATGCCCCTGCGCAAGGCATTCCCGCTCTTTGCCATGGTGGCAGGCGATTTGGTGCCTGCGGACTTCACCCCCGGCCAAGACCATCAAACCTTGCACCTGACCCGGCCGCGCCTGGACCTGGCGGCGCTGGTGTGTTTTGAGGATTCCCTGGGGGATCTCACCCGGCGTTTTGTGAAAAACGGGGCGCAACTCCTCGTCAACCTCACCAACGACGGCTGGTTCCTGGAGACGGCCGGAGCCGAGCAACATCTCCACAACGCCCTTTTCCGGGCGGTTGAAAACCGGCGCCCGCTCGTCCGCTGCACCAACACGGGAATGACCGCCTCCGTGGACCGTAATGGCCGGGTAGACCGCTGGCTTAAACCTTTTGAGCAAGGGTTCGCGGTCCGCGAAATTGCAGTACCAACCCAAGCGCCGCTCACTTTTTACAGCCAATACGGCGACTGGTTTTCCGTCCTCTGCAGCCTCTTTTGCGCCGGCCCCATCATCGGGGTGCTCTGGAGCCGATTGCGCCGATGAAAGCCCTTGTTGTTTCGCTGCACGATGTCTCCCCGCGCACCCGGCCCGAGTGTGAGACCATCCTTGCCGCGCTCGCCAGCCTCGGGATCCGATCCTGCTCGCTGCTGGTCATTCCCAACCATCATCACCGGGGACATTTCCTTCAGGACCCGGATTTCTGCCAGTGGCTGCGCGGGTTGTTACAGGAAGGTCACGAGATTGTCATGCACGGCTACTACCACCAGCGACCACGCCGCAGGGCGGAATCCATGACCGCACAACTCACCACACGGTTTTACACTGCGGATGAAGGCGAGTTCTACGATTTGGAGGAGAACCCCTCCCGGGAACGGGTCGCGCAAGCCCGGGAAGAATTCCGGAGCGCGGGTCTGGACCCGGCCGGGTTCATCGCTCCAGCCTGGCTGCTGAGCGCAGGCGCTCAGAGTGCGCTGCGCGCGCTGGGATTCTCCTACACCACCCGACTGGGCAGCGTGTTCGACCTGCAAAACGCCCGGTCGTTCGCCTCCCAATCCCTCGTCTGGAGTGTCCGCAGCGCCTGGCGGCGGGCCACAAGCCTCGCATGGAACGCCTGTCTGGCCCGGGTCCTCACCCGCTGCCCCCTGCTCCGGATCTCCATCCACCCTGTGGATTGGAGTCATGCCGCGGTGAAACGCCAGATCCTGGACTTGGCGGGAAAAACAATCGCCCGGCGCGAAGCGCTCACCTACCAGCAGTGGGTCGCCCGGCAACGCACCGCCCCGTTTTAAAACGCACCACCCCATGAAAGCCGATCTCCACCTGCATTCCCGGCACAGTGACCGCGCCCCGGAATGGTTGCTGCGAAGGGCGGGAATCCCCGACAGTTATTCCCTGCCCAAGGACCTCTACGCCCTGTTGAAACGGCGCGGCATGGATTGGGTGACGCTCACCGACCATGACCGGATCGAGGGCTGCCTGGAGATCGCGGATCTCCCGGGGGTGTTCATTAGCGAACAGGTCACCTCGTTTTTTCCCGAGGACCGCAGCGCTGTGCATGTGCTGGTTTGGGGAATCACCGAGGAGCAACACCGCCAAATCCAGGCACTGCGGGAGAACGTGTACGAACTCCAAGGGTTTCTCGCCCAGGCCCAGCTCGCCCATGCGGTGGCCCACCCCCTCTACCTCACCCAAGGAGCGCTCACCCAAGCCCATCTGGAGAAGTTGATCCTGCTCTTCCGCCACTTTGAAGGGATCAACGGGCTCCGGGACGCCCTCCTTAGCGATGTCGCCCGGCATCTCCTGGGAAAACTCACCCCGGGCAAACTGGAGGAGTTCGCCAACCGCCACCGGCTGGCGCCCACACATGCCGAGCCTTGGAAAAAGGTCCTGATCGGCGGGTCCGACGATCACGGCGGCCTTTTTCCCGGCTCGGCTTTCACCGAAACCCCTCCGGCCGGCGGGGTGGAGGAATTTCTGGCCCATGTCCGGGAGGGCCACTGCGAGCCGCGGGGACAAGCCGGATCGCCTCTCGCCGTTTCGCATGGGCTCTACAACAGCCTGCGCTGTTTTATCGGCCAAAAAGTCGCTGGTGCCGAGAGCTCCGGGTTCATCGGACAGGCTTTTTCGCGGTTCATGGAGGGCCGGGATCCCACCGAGTTTTCGTGGTCGGAGAAACTGGGGTTTCTGGCGCAGGGCATCGCGACGGGCAAAATTTTCGAGCTGGCCAAGCCGGCCCACATGTCGCTGTGGCGGCAGTTTTCCAGCCATTTCTCGCAGCAGGACGTCAAATCGTTACTGGCGCAGAAAACCGAGGGAATCGAGGAACCCGAGCGACGCGCGTTTGTCATCGCCAACTTCTTTGCCAACCAGCTTGCATTCAGATTTTTTACGCGGTTTGTGAAACAAGCCTCGGCGGGCAACCTCATTGAATCCATTCAGGAACTGAGTGTTTTGGCGCCGATTTTGGGCACGTTGAGCCCTTATCTTTACGCGTTCCGCAGCCAGGCCCCGGACCGGCAATGGCTGCGCAAAACGAGTCTGGAGCTGAGCGGGGAACTTCCACCCGGACTGCGCAACTCGAAGCGGGCGTGGTTTACCGACACCCTTGAGGACGTCAACGGCGTGGCCAATACGATCCGCAAACTCACGGCGGCCTGCGTCGCCCAGGGCTGCGAGCTGGTGGTTGTCACCTGCCGCTCCAACCTCCAGATCCGCGACATTCCCATCAAAAACTTCGCCCCCATCGGCGAGTTCGAACTCCCCGAATACGAACTTCAAAAACTGAGTTTCCCGCCCATCCTCGAGATGCTCGATTACATCCAGCGCGAGGGTTTTACGGAACTCATCATCAGCACGCCGGGCCCGGTGGGGATCACCGCCCTACTGGCCGCCAAAGTGCTCGGCCTGCGGACCAGCGGCATTTACCACACCGATTTCCCGCAGTACGTGCGGATCCTCACCGATGACTCCGCCCTTGAAACGCTCACGTGGAGTTACATGAAGGGGTTCTACGACCAGCTCGACCTCATCTACGTCAACTCCGAGAGCTATCGAAAGGCTTGGATCGAACGCGGCATTCGCCCGGAAAAATTTCAGATCCTGCCTCGCGGCCTAGACACCGCCCTCTTTCATCCCTCCCGCAGGACCCCCGGGTTCTGGGAGCAACACGGGGTGGCCCGGGGCAAAACCGTGCTTCTCTACGTGGGCCGGGTTTCGAAGGAAAAAGACCTGGACGTCATTGTCGCGGCGTGGCCCAAGCTGCGGGAACACAATGCCGCCCTGGCGTTTGTAGGCGACGGCCCCTACTTCAAAGAACTGCACCGAATCGTTCCGGACGCCGTTTTTACCGGCTACCTTGCCGGACTGGAACTGGCCCGGGCTTTTGCGTCCGCGGACGTGTTCCTTTTTCCGAGCACCACCGACACCTTCGGCAATGTGGTCTTGGAAGCGCTCGCCAGCGGCCTGCCCAACGTGGTTTCCGACCAGGGCGGCCCGCGCGACCTGATCGAACACGGGGTCAACGGCTACGTGACCCGCGCCCTGGACATCGCCGATTTCACCCAGGCCGTCCTCCGGCTGCTCAAAAGCCCGCTTTTACGGGCCGAGATGGGCGCCGCCGCGTTCGGGGGCGTGCAAAGCCGCGACTGGGCCGAAGCCGGACGCGCCTTCTGGGCCTTGCCCGGCGATTAAGCCCCCGCTTCCGGCCATCCCCAGTTCCCCCGGTATGGCCTCTTGCCAAGGGGCAGCCGGCAGGGTTGTTTCTCCCCTGTGCCCCTTATTCCGCCGGAGACCATTGAGCAGATCCAAGCCGCCAACGACATCGTCGAGGTGATCGGCGGCTATTTCCCGCTCAAACGCGCCGGGGTAATGTACAAGGCCATCTGCCCGTTCCACCAGGAGCGCACCCCGTCTTTTAGCGTCAACCCGCAACGCCAGATCTTTAAGTGCTTCGGCTGCGGCGCCGGCGGGAGCGTGATTCGGTTTGTGATGAATTACGAGAATCTCGACTTCATCGGGGCGGCAAAAAAGCTGGCGGACCGCGCGGGCATCAAAATCATCGAGAGCGAAATGAGCGCCGAAGATAACGCGCGTTTCACCCTGCGGCGGCGCCTCCTGGCTCTGCACTGCGAGGCGGCTGAGTTCTTCCATCACCAGCTCCTCAAAAAGCCTTCCGCACAGGCCGCTCGCGACTACCTCAAAGGCAGGGGAATCGGCGTGGAGATTGCCCGGACCTGGAAACTGGGCTACGCGCCGTCCTCTTTTGATGCATTCAGCGCAATGGCCAGGCAACAGGGCTTTAGCGACGAAGAAATGGTCCAGAGCGGGCTGGTCAAACTCCGCGACGAAGAACGCCCCCGAGGCGATTTTTACGACCGGTTCCGGGGCCGGGTCATGTTCCCCATCTGTAACGACACGGGGGAAGTCATCGGCTTTAGCGGCCGCGTGCTCGAGTCCGATGCCAAAGCCGCCAAATATATTAATTCCCCTGAAACGATGCTTTTTACCAAGGGCGCCGTGCTTTTCGGGCTGCACCGCTCCAAACGGGCCCTGATCGACAAGGGGTCGGCGATTGTTTGCGAAGGACAACTGGATTTGATCACCGCATTTGAGGCGGGCATCCAGAACGTCATCGCCCCCCAAGGAACGGCGTTCACCGAAAAACAGGCGCATCTCCTCAAGCGGTATGTGGAGGAGGTGGTGCTTTGTTTTGACGCCGATGCAGCGGGCGAGAAAGCGGCTGAACGTTCGCTTAGCTCGCTCCTGGCCGAAAACCTGGTGGTGCGGGTGGCGGAAATGCCCCCGGGAGAAGATCCAGACTCGCTGGTTCGAGGCAAAGGGCCAGCGGCTTTCACGGAACGGATCGCGGCCGCCAAGGATTTTTTCGATTTCCAACTCGACCGCCTCACGCAGGCGCCGGGCTTCCAGTCGCCCCGAGGGAAACTCCAGGCGGCGCGGAAGCTGGCCGAATCCATCAGCCTTTTGAGCGAACCCATTTTGCGGGAAGCCGTGCTGCAACGAGCCACCCAAAGACTGGAAATTGCGCCTCAAGAGCTGCAGCGCATGCTCAAAACGTCCTCAAGGAAGGGCGCACTCCCAGGGGCAGGAGACGAACCGGCAGTTCCGGATCCTGTCCCGCTTGACCCCACCCTGCGGCTGCTCGCCATGGTCAGCCTCCGGGACGACGACGCCCGGGCTTGGCTCTTTGAGGAGCCTTGGAACGAGGTGCTGGAACGCGAACCCGATGCCGGGCTTCTCATCAAAGTGCTCCAAGCCGACATCCAGCCCTCCCAGACCACCAGCGTCACGGCTTTCTTGGCCACCCTCGATGCCGCCGAGGAATCCACCTTGTCAGCGCTTTTGGAAACAAAGCCGCCGCGCAACCCGCTCACCATTGCCCACGATTGCTGGCGTGAGATTGAGCGGCGCCAAGTGCGCCGGCAGATCGAGTCCATCCAAGCGCGGCTGCGCACTCCGAACTTGGCCCCGGAGACGAGCGTCAACTACCAGAAACAAATCCTTGATTTACAAAATCGCCTCTCTGATATTGCGCGGCCTTTTTCTCCGCCCCTATAGCTCGCCTGAGGGTTCGGCGACGATGTAGATCAACTTCTCCAAATTGGGTATGCCTAAAGCCACTTCGAAAAATATCAAAGCCGCAGCCAAGAAGTTGAAACCGAGCCCCGAAACGACCCTGACCAGGAAGAAAGCAAAAGCCAAGGCGCCCGTGGAGAAAAAAGCCAAGGCGGCACCCGCCAAATCAGCGGAGAAAAGTTCCGGCCTTAAAAGTTCCGGCCTTAAAAAACCCACTTCGAAGCTCAAGGCACCGCCTAAACCGGCGCAAAAACCGGCGGCGAAAGCAGTCCCGCAAACCAAACCCGAACCTCCATTGGCTAAAAAGAAGGCGGGAAAAAGAGCGTCTGAGCCCGAACAGAAGCCTGCTCGCAAAGAATCCCCTGCCAAAAACGTAGCCCAGTCCAAAGCGCCCGAACCTACCGTAGTCGAGGCACCCAAGCCAGCTGTCCACGCCATCAGCGTGTTGGATCAACCCGAGGTGCAGGAGAAGATCCGGGAACTCATCAAGCTGGCCAAAGAACAGGGTTACCTGACTTTCGACGACCTGAACGAGGCGCTGCCCGACAACGTGAGCGATCCGGACGAAATGGACTCGATCATGAATCGGCTCCGCGGTCTGGAGATCGAGATCATCGACGCGTCGGACGTGGACCGGTTCAAAGACGGCAAGAAGGACGCGGAAGAGGAGGAGGAAGAGAAGCCGGAGGCGAAGCTCGATATTCTCGACGACCCGGTACGGATGTATCTCAAGCAGATGGGTCAGGTGCCGTTGCTGACCCGCGAACAGGAGGTAGAGATCTCCAAACGCATTGAGGAAGCCGAGTTAAACGTGCAGAAGTATGTGAATCGGTTCGGGTTCATCGCCCGGGCGTATCTGGATCTTGCGCAGAAACTTGCGGAAGGCCGCGAACGCTTCGACCGGATCATTCTCGACAAGAAAATCGAGAGCCGGGAGCGCTACATGAAGCTGCTGCCGAAGCTTTGCCAAAGCTTGGAATCGTCTTCCACCAACTGCGCGAACGCCTACAAGGCCTGCCTAACCCAAGGCGGCAAAAACCGCGACACCAAGTCGTATGCGGAGTTTTCCAAGGTCCACAGCGCCATCCAGCGGATTTACCCGAAGTTTTTCTTCAAACAGAAGGTCACCGAGGAGTTCGTGCATCTGGCGGATGAAACCCATCGCCTCATCCAGCTGCACGTAGATGAGCTCAAAAAACAGGCCAAAAAGGGCGCCAAAGTCGATGAGCATTCGGCAAAGGTGGACCACGCAGCGAAGCTCAAAGACATCCAGATGCGGACTTGGTTGAACACCGAGGAGTTCCTCACCGAGTACGGCGAACTCAAGCTTTGGCTCAAGAAAGCGCTCAAAGCCAAGACCGAGATGGTCGAGGCCAACCTGCGCTTGGTGATCTCGATCGCGAAAAAATACACCAACCGCGGCCTCTCCTTCCTCGACCTGATTCAAGAAGGCAACATGGGCCTCATGAAGGCCGTCGAGAAGTTCGAGTACCGCCGGGGTTACAAGTTCTCCACCTACGCGACTTGGTGGATCCGGCAGGCCATCACCCGATCGATTGCCGACCAAGCCCGGACCATCCGTATCCCGGTCCACATGATCGAGACGATCAACAAGCTCATGCGGGTGCAGAAGCAACTCGTCCAGGACTACGGCCGGGAACCCACGCCCGAGGAGGTAGCGGACGAAATCCAGCTACCCGTGGAGCGGGTGCGCGCGGTGCTCAAGATGGCTCAGCAGCCCATCTCTCTCCAATCTCCCGTCGGCGAAAGCGACGACACGAGTTTTGGCGATTTCATCGAGGACAAGAGCGCCGAGAACCCCAGCGACATGACGGCCATCGTGCTTCTCAAGGAGAAGATCAAAGATGTGCTGGAATCCCTCACCGAACGCGAGCGCCAGGTTCTCGAACAGCGTTTCGGCTTGGCGGATGGCTACAGCCGCACCCTCGAAGAGGTCGGTCGCCAGTTCAAAGTCACCCGGGAACGCATCCGCCAGATCGAAGCCAAAGCTCTGAGAAAGATGCGCCATCCCACCCGGATCCGCCAACTCGAGGGCTTCCTGGAAGCCGACCAGGTTTAAGTCGTCGGGAGGGGGCACCTTGAGCTTCCTGCCAGCCTCCTTAAAAAGGAGAGCGCAACTCGGCCTCGGAAACTGTGTTTTTTGATCAAAACCCATGAACACCGAAGACAATGAGCGCGACGATCTGTGGAGGCTCCTCGGCAAAGCCAAGGAGCCTAGGGTGTCTCCCTTTTTTGATCACAATGTATTAAGGGCCCTTCGACAGGAAGCCCCTCATCAAGAACCTGAGCCGTGGGCTTGGGGGCATTTGCTTCGGTGGCGCTGGTTGTCCATGGGCGCCCTGGGAGCGACGGTGCTCGTTTTCAGCCAGTTCCAGCAGCCCGCCCGCAATCCGGCGCTGTTTTCCAGCAGGGAAATGGCTCAGGAAGTCTGGTCGAGCCCTGATCTTTCGGTAATCGGCAATCTCGACGAACTGCTCGCCTCTGAAGAGGATTCCCTATGGCTGGACGCTATCACCTTCTGATTTTCGGGCTCCTTGCGAGCCCGCTTTGGGGGCAATCCCCAGAGGGCAGGAATCCAGAAACCGCGCCGGAAAAAAAGTCGGCCGAGACATCCATCCTCTCGGTCGAATTCGAGCAGGTCATGAGGGCGCTCCACGCACTCACCCCCGAACAACACAAGCGGTTCAGCGAAAATCTGGTTCGCTGGATGGACCTGCCCCCGGAAGAGAAAAAGGCGTTGCGGAGTTATGAAGAGTCCCGCCGCAAACGCATCGTCGCGGAAGTGGACGCCGTTTTAAAGAACCTCGATCTCCATTTAAAGGAACCGCAGCGCATTCAATTCCTGAAGCGCTACGCCGAGGAGAGACGCACGCTGGAACGACTCCTGCGTGAGGAGACCGAAGAAAAGAGGCGCGCCCTGCTGCGGGATCTCAATCAGCGCCTCAAAACCGAATTCAGCGAACCTGTCCAAGGAACCGCCGACTCCCCTTCGGCTCCGTCAAAGACCCCTTAGGGATTGCTGGGAGGACGGGCCCGGTGGGTGGCCACACCTCAGAAACCCAGCCACCCTCCCCCAAGACTGCGGAAGAGGGCGGAAGCGACTTTTTTAAGGACCTCTCAATGCGCTTGGCCAAATATCTCAAGGTGTTCGAGATCGGCCTTCAGAACACTTTCGTTTACCGATGGAATTTTCTGCTCCGCTCGGTTTTCGGCATGGTCCCGCTGCTGGGCATGCTGTTTCTCTGGGGGGCCATCTTTGATGCGCGCAGCACGCAGATCAGCGGATACGACAAGAGGGGGATGATCTTTTATTTTCTGATGACCCTCCTCATCGACAACTGGGTTGCGCCCACCGAAGACGAGTGGCAGATCGCCGCTGAGATTCGCGAGGGCCAGATGAGTGCCCTGCTCACAAAACCCCTCCATTACCTCAGTTACCGGCTGAGCCTCTATTCGGGATACAGGCTCCTTTATGTGGCGATGACAGCGCTCCCCCTCGCGCTGCTCTTTTACTGCCTGCGCGCCGATGTGCGCCTCCCGGCTTCCAGCCTGACATGGGTGGTGTTTTCCGTTTCGCTGGCCATGGCCGGGCTCATCCAGTTCTTCATGGCCTACTGTGTGGCGATGCTCGCGTTCTGGTTTCTGGAGATTTCCACGCTCATTTGGATCGTTTTCACCCTCAAACATTTCCTGAGCGGCATGGTTTTCCCGCTCGATCTTCTCCCAGCACAGCTGCAGCGGCTCGTGTATTGGAGCCCGTTTCCTTACGAGGTTTTTTTCCCAGCCCAAGTCTTTCTCGAGAGACTGGAGGGCCGCGCCCTCTGGGAAGGCCTCGCCTCGCAGGCAGCTTGGCTGGGGATCAGCTGGCTGATGGCCACCGCGCTTTTCGCGCGGGGCATTCGCCGATATCAGGCGGTAGGAGGATAACCCGTGCGCCGTTACCTTGCGATTTCTTGGCTGCTGATTCGCAACTCGCTGATCCGCGAGATGAGCTTCAAGGGCAATTTCCTGCTCTGGATCGCGGTGGATTTGCTCTGGTTTGTTGGCCAACTGATTTTTATCGAGGTCCTCTTCCAATCCGTCGACCGCATCGGTGACTGGTCCAAGTGGGAGGTGATCCTGCTCTTTGGCACCCACCAAATCGTTGCCCAGATTTTCCAGGCGTTCTTTTACATCAACATCGCCAACCTACCCGAATTGGTGAGAACCGGGCGCCTGGACCTGATGCTGGTTCTGCCCATCGACGCCCAGTTCGCGGTGTCTACCCGCCAGTTCGGCCTCGACAACCTAATCAACGCCCTGGTGGGCGCCTGTGTCGTTGCATTCTGCCTCGTGCAACTCCACTCGAGCCCCGGCCCGGCCGCTTGGATTCTCTACGCGATGGCCATCCTCTTTGGTGTCACCGTTCACTACGCCATCATGTTTACTTTCGCCGTGGCAAGTTTCTGGATCATGCGCGCCCAAGGCTTGATCTACGGGTATTTCCATCTCTTCAACCTCGCGCGG
>JBEIUI010000051.1:0-21482 GCA_040374425.1 Verrucomicrobiia bacterium
CCTCCTCAATCTTCACCGCAAGGAACGCAAGGAGCTCAAAGATTCCGGGAGTTCACGCGAACGCGCGGCGCCAAGAGTTTGCGAATCCGCTCGCCCAAAAAAACGCCCCATCGCCCTGGTCACAGAGGAAAACGTCGAAAAGGAGCCTGAACTCAGTGCCATTCGGGGCAGGCTTTTTATCCAAAACCGACGCTCGCGCGGAGGCGAGGAGAACGCGGAAGTCGGATTGCAAAGCCCTGAACCCCAATGTGTTTCGCGCTCCACGCCGCGCGAAAAGAGCCTTTCCCTGTCAGCTCGGCGTTCAGGCTCAAAACGCACAAAGGGGCCGGTCTCCCGGCCATCCGTGTTCTGCGCAGTCAACCACCCCCGCAACTCTTCCGAGGGTCCCGCAGTGCCGGCGGGCGCCTCCACGGAAAATGTTCTCGTTTCTCGCGCAAACGGGAGCGCCTCGCGTACACTCCGGCCCCTATGCAAAACGGCCTGCTTTTTTTCCGCTGGGTGTTCACCGGCCTCTTCCTGCTCACGCTCGTGGGCGGGATCCTGTTTTTCCGAAACAACGGCGGGTTTTTCAAAGCGGACCCCGATCTGCCGAGCGAAAACAGCAGCGCGCGCTCCTACAACAAAGCCCAGATGCTTCTCATTTGGGCCCACGCCCTCGTCCTGACGGCTTGTATGGCGCTCCGCCTCCACTAACACGCGCACTCCCCCAACGCGATCCCCCGGTCCTCGGCTCGCTCCCGCCGCTTTCGCAAAAAAAGCGGCATCGGCAGCCTTGAAACTCCGGCCCGTGCGGATTGGATACAGACCGACTCCTTCCTTCCCCTTTCCACACCCTTTTTCCCTGCCATGTTTGCTGTCCTCAACTCCCTGCGGATCCGGAACCTGGCTTTGGTGGACGACCTGCTCTGGCAGATCCGGCCAGGGTTCACCGCCGTGACGGGTGAAACCGGCTCGGGCAAATCCATCATCGTCGGCGCGTTAAAACTCATCCTCGGGGAACGAGCCGACAAATCGCTGATCCGGACGGGAGCGGACAACTGCACGGTGGAAGCCCTGTTCGACCTCAAAGACGTTGCGGGACTCAACGCCCAGTTGGAGGCGCAGGGGGTGGAGCCCTGCGAAGACGCCCAACTCATCCTCAAACGGGTTTTCACCAGTGCCGGGGTCAACCGCCAGTTCATCAACGGCAGCCCCACCACCCTCAGCGTGCTGCGCGAACTCGGCGACGGATTGATCGACCTGCACGGGCCGCACGATCATCAGTCGCTGCTGAGCACGGACAAACAACTCGCGCTTCTCGACGCGTTTGCCGGGGCACAAACCCTTCGCGGCAAATACGAGGACGTCTATCGGCAGCTGCAAACCCTTACTCAAACCCATCGCGAGCTCTCCAGCTCCGAGGCCGCCCTGGAACGCGAACTCGACCTGCTCCGGCATCAGGTCCAGGAAATCGAGTCCGCCCAGTTGCGCCCGGGTGAGGAGGAGGAACTGCTCTCCCGCTATACGGTCGCCTCCAATGGCCGGCGGCTCCTGGAACTTTGCAAGCAGGCGCTGGATCGTCTGGCGGACGCCGAAGACGCCGCCCTGGTGCGCCTGAGCGAGGCGGGCAGATTGTTGCGCGAACTGGAGAAAATCGATGCTCAACCCTTCACGGAAAGCCATCTGCGAGCCGTGCGCGAATTGGAGGACCTGACGGCCTCCCTGCAACGCTACGCGGAGAACCTGGAAATCGAGCCCGGCCAGCTCGCGCAGATGGAAGAACGGGTCTCGCTTTTCGAATCCCTCAAACGCAAATACGGCGGCTCCATCCCGGAAGTCATCGAGTTCGGCCGCAACGCCGCGCACCGGCTTGAGCAGATTGATTCCCGGGGCGAAACCCTCGAACGACTCGCCCGCGAAATGGAGTTGGCCCAGAGCGCGCTGCTTGAGGCGGGCCAGAAACTTTCCCAGAAACGGCGCGCGGCCAGCCCCAAACTCGGCGCGAGCGTGACGACCCATCTCCGGGATCTCGGCTTTAAAAAGTCGGAGTTCAGCGTGGACCTCAAGCCCCTTGAAAAACCCGGGGTACACGGATTGGAGGCGGTTGAGTTTGTGTTTGCCCCAAACCCGGGTGAACCCGCCAAGCCTCTCAAAGCGATTGCCTCCAGCGGCGAAATTTCGCGGGTCATGTTGGCCGTCAAATCCTCGCTTGCGGCGCAGGACACGGTGTCGCTGCTGGTGTTTGATGAGATAGACGCCAACGTGGGCGGCGAAATCGCCCATGCCGTGGGCGCTAAAATGAAACAACTCGGGCAAGCCCATCAGGTGCTCTGCATCAGCCATCTCCCGCAGGTTGCGGCGGTGGCCGACGCCCAGTTCGTGGTCAACAAAGAGTTCCGGGACGGCCGGACGGTTTCCCAGCTCTCTGCGGTGGCCGGAGAAACCCGGGTGGAAGAACTCGCCCGGATGCTGGGAGGCAAAGGCGACTCCGCCCTCGCCCACGCCCGCACCCTGCTGGGAACGGCTTAGGGGGGCTCTCCGGCGCGCGAACTGGGAGGCTCAGATCGGCTCTCTTTTTCCAGGGTCAACTCCCCGACACGCACTCTGAACCCAGTGCAATGCTCGACCGCAGTCTTGCCATCGTTGGCTCCAGGGACATGTCCGGCGAGATGGCAAAATGTGGCAAATGACTTCCGGCTTTTTCGATCCCTTCTGCCGATCTCGGCGCGTGATGATGCCGTTCGTGGAGAGTTGTCGGATTAAACCGTGCCCGATGTGTGCGGTCGGACGCTGGCGCCCTCCACCCAGACCGGCGGGATCTGCGTTTGCTTGGGTACCTCCGGAATCCCTCTTTCGTTTTGCAACAACTGGGTCGCCACCATGTCAACAACCGCTGCGGCCACATGCCCGCGCCGGTGATTAATGCCCGCAAAACCGCGCATCCGCTCCGTCCAATCATGCACCACAAGCCCGATATCTTCCGGCACGCGCAGACCGATTTGCGCAAGCCACTCCGGCACAAAAGTGTCCAGCGAGATCAAGGCGTCCGGCCGGTGCTTTTTCATCCATTGCGCGAACATCCCGGCGCAATCGCCCAGTGCGTTGCCTGGAAACAAGAGAAGCGGCACCCGATTGCGCGCGGGCAAACTCTGCTGAAAGTGCAACATCGCTCCACTGTAAGTGTTCTGCGAACGCTCGTTCACCCATTGGGTCACCGCCAACCCGATCCGCCGGTAGCCCCTGGCGCGGAGTGTTTCAGTGGCAAGCGCGATTCCCAGCGTCATGTTGGTGGAGGCACGGTGCAGCGAGGGATGCTGCAAGCCGTATCCGAAAGTCGCCACCGCAAACGGCGTGTAATCAAATTCCGACAACCACGCCCGCGAAGAATGCGGCGAGACAATCACGCCCTCGATTCCTCGCGCCAGGAGAATCCGCCCAAGGTTCCGGGCATTGACGCCGCCGCTCCCCAAACAGAATTCCTCCGCCCGGAAACCCTGCCGTTCGGCGCGGTGCGCGATGTCGGGCAGGGAAACATACTGATGGGCCGGGTCCTGAAAAAACATCTTGGAAGGCGCGTCTCGTACCACGGCAATCACCGCCCTTTCGCGGCTTCCCTTGCGGCTGCGGACGTGATGCATCATGCGCGCGACATGGGGATCGGGCTGGTAATTGAGGGAGCGGGCAGCCTCGCGGACCCGTTCGCGGGTGTCAGGGGCCACGCGTGGTGAATCATTGAGGACGCGCGAAACGGTCATCAGAGACACTCCGGCGAGGTCCGCGATGGAGCGAAGATTGACGGCGGGGAGATCGGCCACGGCGGAAGTGTTAACATAACACGCCTGCGTATTTGCGAGCGGGAAATCGCGAATGTTACATGCCCAACAGGAGCTGGTTTGCGCTTTTCCCGGCCCGATTTCCCCAGTCGTCCTATCCCTCCCCGCCACGGTTTTCGCCCCTACCCATCTACGCCCTCCGCATGAACGAACGCCTCTCGTCTCCCCGTTTGATTGGCCTCGATTGGGGCACCTCCTCTTTGCGTGGCTATTTGCTGGGCGAGAACGGCGCCATTCAGGAAACCCGGTCTTGTCCCTGGGGGATTCTCCACACACCGGGCGGTGATTTTGGCGCTGCCTTCCGGGATTTGGTGGGGGACTGGCGGGCTCGTTGGCCGGGACTTCCTGTGCTTGCCTCGGGAATGATTGGCAGTCGCCAGGGTTGGCGCGAAGTTCCTTACGTGGAATGTCCTGCCGATCCCGCCCGGATTGCAGGCGGGCTGCTAGCCTTTGAAACCGGGTGCGGAGAATTGCACTTGGTGCCCGGGCTGCTGCAGCAAGGCGAACTTCCCGACGTGCTCCGGGGCGAGGAAACTCAAATCATCGGCGCGATGGCGTTGGAACCCCAATTGGCGGGGCACGGATTGCTGGTGCTCCCGGGAACACACAGCAAATGGGCCGTGTTGCGCGAGGGCCGCATCGAGAGCTTCGCGACCCATATGACGGGCGAGCTTTTTGCCCTGCTGCGCGACCATTCCATCCTCGGTAAACCCGCGCGGGAGGACGCGCCGGATGTCAGCCGAGACGCTTTTCTTCGCGGAGTACGCAACGCCGTGGGCAGTGGAGCGGAGAGTGTTTCAGCCCGGCTGTTTACCGCGAGGAGCCTCTTTCTGACAGGCAGCCTGCGGGCCGCGCACACCTTGGAATATCTCTCCGGACTCCTCATCGGGGAGGAACTGCGCAGTGTGCTTGCCCGGTTCCAGGGCGGTGACTTGCCGCCGGTGGTTCTCCTTGGGGAGGGGTCTCTCTGCGAGCGTTACCGCGAGGCCATGGCCGAATGTGGCATCACGCGGATCCGTGTTCTGGAACACACCGCCCCCGCCGGACTGTGGCAGATTGCCGTGGCAGCGGGTCTGCTTCAATCGGAGTGCTACTCTGTGCTCGCCATGCCCGCCCATGAATGAGCCCCTCTTTACGTTGAAGCGCTTGGCTTCCCACCTCCGTGTGGCGAGAAACGCCCGGAAACGGTTCAGCGCCGGCCCGACGCATTTCTGGCAACATGGCGCTCTCTTTGGCCACAACCCTTGAAGTCCTGATATTTGGCAACGCCCCGCTTTTTTTATGAAAATCACCCAACTCACCACGTACATCGTCGCCCCCCGCTGGTGCTTCCTGAAAATTGAAACCGACTCTGGAATCAGCGGCTGGGGAGAGCCGGTGGTTGAAGGCCGCGCCCATAGTGTTGCCGCTGCGGTGGAGGAGTTGTCGGAGTATCTGATCGGAAAAGATCCCGCCCAGATTGAGGACCACTGGACGGTTCTTTACCGGGGCGGCTTTTACCGGGGGGGCGCGACGCACATGAGCGCCCTGGCGGGAATCGACCAGGCGCTGTGGGACATCAAGGGCAAGGCGCTGGGGGTGCCCGTGCATCAGTTGCTTGGGGGCAAAGTGCGGGACCGCATCCGGGTGTATTCGTGGATTGGCGGGGATCGGCCTTCGGAGACGGCAGCCCAAGCCAAGGAACGGGCACGGCTGGGTTTCACGGCGGTAAAAATGAACGCGTGCGAAGAGATGCAATTTGTGGACACCTTCGACAAAGTGGATCAGGTGCTCGCGAATGTGGCGGCGATTCGGGAGGCCGTGGGGCCGCATTTTGGGATCGGCGTGGATTTTCACGGGCGCGTCCACAAGCCGATGGCGAAGGTGCTGATCAAGGAGCTCGAGCAGTTCCGGTTGATGTTCATTGAGGAGCCGGTGCTCAGCGAACATTACGAGGCGCTGCGCGAAGTGGCGCTCATGGCCAACACGCCGATTGCGCTCGGGGAACGGCTTTACTCGCGCTGGGATTTTAAACGCATCCTTCAGGACGGCTACGTGGACATTCTCCAGCCCGACCCGTCCCATGCCGGGGGGATCACCGAGACCCGGAAGATCGCCAACATGGCGGAGGCTTATGACGTTGCCATTGCGCTGCACTGCCCTCTGGGCCCCATCGCGTTGGCGGTCAACTTGCAGCTCGATGCGAACTGCTACAACGCCTTCATTCAGGAACAAAGCCTCGGGATTCACTACAACCAGGGCAACGACCTGCTCGATTACCTGCTCAACCCCGGCGTGTTCCATTACGCGGACGGTCACGTCCAAATCCCGGACGGCCCGGGCTTGGGAATCGAGATCAACGAAGAGTTTGTGAAGGAACAGGCCAAAACGGGCCACCGCTGGCGCAACCCCATCTGGCGCCACAAGGACGGTAGCTTCGCCGAGTGGTAGGCGCTTGGCCCGCCTCCGCCCGGGGCCCGGCTCCCCGCGCACTCTCCCCCCTCCACTGTCTTGGTTTCCTTCCCGCCGCCCCAATCCCATGTCCATTCTCCCCTCTTCCACCCCGAGCGCACCGCTGCCTACGGCGATACCCGGCGAACCCAGCCGGGCGCGTTTCCTTATCCTGACGCTGCTGTTTGTGACGGTGGTCATTAACTACCTCGACCGCAGCAACCTCTCCGTCGCGGCGCCAAAGCTTTCGGAGGATCTGGGCATCGAAGCCAAGCAGATGGGCGTCATCCTGTCCGCCTTTGGGTGGACTTACGCCGCCATGCAGGTGCCGGGCGGCTGGTTGGTAGACAAGATCCCGCCGCGCGTGCTTTACCCGGTTGCCATTGCCCTCTGGTCCATCGCCACCATCGGCCTGGGTTTTGTTGGCAACCTGGTCGGCCTCGTCATCCTGCGGCTCGCCGTGGGCGCCTTGGAGGCCCCGGCGTATCCCATCAACAACCGCGTCGTCACCACGTGGTTCCCGGAACGCGAACGCGCCTCCGCGATTGGCTTCTACACGTCCGGACAGTTTGTGGGCCTTGCCTTTCTCACGCCGATCCTCATCTACCTGCAGCAAAACCTCGGCTGGCACATGGTCTTTGTGGTGACCGGCGCGGTCGGGCTCGTCTGGGCTGCCGTATGGTACACCCTTTACCGTGAACCCCGGGATCATCGCGGCGCAAATCCAGCCGAGATCGCGCTGATTGCGCAGGGCGGCGGCCTCGTGGATCTGGCGACAAAAATCCGGCCCCGGTCGACATTTGAGTGGTCCGATCTGCGCGCCGTGCTGAACAAGCGCAAGCTCTGGGGCGTCTACCTCGGCCAGTTTTTCCTCAACTCCACCCTCTGGTTTTTTCTCACCTGGTTTCCCACATACCTCGTCAAATACCGGGGCATGGACTTCATCAAGGCGGGCTTTCTTGCCTCGGTCCCTTTCCTGGCCGCGTTCCTCGGCGTAGTCTCCTCCGGGTTGGTCTCCGATTTCCTCGTGCGCCGGGGCTGTTCCCTCGGATTTTCGAGGAAAATGCCCATCATTTCAGGGCTTCTCATTTCCTCGTCGATCGTGGGGGCGAACTACGTCCAAAGCCCCGCGCTGATTATCACCTGTCTCTCCATTGCGTTCTTCGGAAACGGCCTCGCCTCCATCACTTGGTCGCTGGTGTCCGCGCTCGCGCCGGAACGGCTGCTGGGCCTGACCGGCGGCATGTTTAACTTTATAGGCAATCTCGCCTCTGTGAGCGTCCCGATCATGATTGGCTTTCTGGTAAAGGGGGACAACTTCGCCCCGGCCATCACTTACATCGCCCTCACCGCGTTGCTGGGGGCGCTCTGTTACGGGCTCATGGTGGGTAAAGTGGAACGCATCCAAGAAGGCGAGCACCCGTAGGGGTTCTGCGGAAAACACGACGGCAGAAAGCGCGCCCTTTGGGTGCCATAGGCAAGCACGGTCTGTCCGGTGCCCTCTCAGGGCTTGTCGTTGGACGGGGTGATTCCGGGGCCTCGCCCGGGCTGGAATGACTCCAGGCCGTTGGTTCTCAGCGAGCCGTGTCCCGCGACGCCGCTTTGATTCCAAAACATGCCGCTGGGAGCCAATCACTCGGCGCTCCCGTGGAGTAGCTTCAGGGTGTGATTGCAAGCCCCCTGATGGTCAGCCGCGCGCCCGGGTGGTGCGCCCGTTGGGTGAGCCGCAGCTCGCAAAGCCTCCTACACCTAGACATCCCTCAATAACCCCCGGCACGGGAATTCGCAGGCTTCACCGAATGGGCGCGCCGAAGCCCCTCACCGCCCCCCTCACACCCCTAAACATCATGAAAGTCGGAATCGACAGCTACTGCTACCACAGGCACTTCGGCGAGGTTTACCCCGGGCAGACGGCAGCAGAGTCCCCACTCTCCTTTGAAAAATTCATGCGCTCCCTGGAGGGGCTCGGAATTGATGGCATCTCGCTGGAGTCCTGTTTTATCCCCCAGTTTGACGCGGCCTATCTGGGCGGAATCAAATCGCATTTGGATTCGCTCGGGATGGAGCGTGTCTATGCATGGGGGCATCCCGACGGCCTTGAGGGCGGCAAAAACGAGGTGGCCTCCGTTGAAATGATGGAGCACATGGCACACGCCAGCGCAATTGGCGCCAAGGTAATGCGCGTGGTGGGCAGCAGCCTTCGTTTCCGCGCTGAGCCACACGGCCCGCAGTTGGAAAAGCTCACAAAGATGTTCTCCGACGCCGCCGCGCTGGCCGGACAAGCCGGGATCCAATTGGCGCTCGAGAACCACATCGACTACAACTCGGACGAAATCCTTCAGCTGCTCAAGGACGTCAATTCCCCTCACCTCGGGGTCAATTTCGACTCGGGCAATTTCCTGCGGGTCCTGGACGACCCCGTCGAAGCGATGCGCAAACTTGCGCCGCATGTGCTCGCCACCCACATCAAAGACCTGCGCCCGGTGAAAGGTGTGCCGGCGGATGCGTGGCACTTCTTTTCCTGCGTCCCGACCGGCGACGGCCTGATCCAAAACGAGGAGCTTGCGCGGATCCTCAGCCAGAACGGTTACCAAGGTTTTCTGGCGGTAGAAATCGACTTCCTACACCCCGACTACGAAGGCCGGGAGGACTGGGCCGTAAGGGAGAGCGTCCGTGAGCTCAGGGCGATTACAGCCAATTTCTAGTCCATGAAAAGCGACCTTCGCATCGGCCTGATCGGCTCCAAGTTCATGGGGCGCGCACACAGCAACGCGTGGAAAAAAGCCGCCGCGTTCTTTGAGACCCCGCTGCAGCCGGTGCTTCAGGTGGCCTGCGCCCGGCACCGCGATTCCCTGGAGGCATTTGCGGCGCAGTGGGGATGGCAACAGACGGAGACCGACTGGAAAAAGGTGGTGAGCAGTCCGGATGTCGATGTCGTGGACATCGCGCTACCGCAGCATTTGCACTACGAAGTGGCACTCGCCGCGGCCCGGGAGGGGAAACACATTTTTTGTGAAAAGCCCCTGGCGATGAACAGCAAGCAGGCGGCGGAGATGTTCCGCGTGTGCGAGCAGAACAAGTTGGTTCATTACCTCAACCACAACTACCGCCGGACTCCGGCCATCGCCTTTGCGCGGAAATTGATTGAAGCGGGCCAACTCGGCCGGATTTTTCACTGGCGCTGCGCCTACCAGCAGGACTGGATCGTGGACCCGGCATTCCCGCTCACCTGGCAGCTGCGGGCGGAAACCGCCCAGGCCGGTCCGCAATGGGACCTCAACTCACACGCCGTGGACCTGGCCCACTATCTGGTCGGGCCCATCGCAACGGTCTCCGGACTGACGGCGCAGTTTGTGGCCGAGAGGCCTTTGGCCGACGAGAGCAGCGCCGGGAATCTTCAGGCGCATGCGCTCGGTGACGCCATGGGCAAAGTCACCGTCGAGGACGCCGCTCTCATGCTGGTGCAGTTTGCGAACGGAGCTGTGGGCTCCTTTGAGGCGACCCGGTTTGCCACCGGACGGAAAAACGCGCTCTCCTTTGAGATCTACGGCAGCAAAGGCAGCCTCAAATTCGATTTGGAGCGCATGAACGAGCTCCAGTTTTATTCCGCCGCGGATGCGGACGGCTGCCAGGGTTTCCGAACCATTCAGACCACCGAGGCATCGCATCCCTACGCGGCCCACTGGTGGCCGCCGGGCCACATCATCGGCTACGAGCATTCCTTTGTGCATGCGGCCGTCGATTTCATCCACGCCGTCGCTTCCGGAACCCCGATCGAACCCAACTTCGCCAGCGGGGTGCAGATTCTCACAGTCCTCGAGGCCGGTCTGGAGTCGGCCCGCACCCAAAAACAAATCGTCCTGTAACCCCATAAAATATGCGATCTGATCACAAACAAACCTTCGAGACGGAAGGCTACCTCATCGTCGACGTGCTGACCGAAAAGGAAGTCGCCGACTTCCGCGTCCTGATGGACGCCCTGATTTCCCCTGAAATCAGGTCCAGCGACACCGAGCACCGCTCCTCTTCCTTCCAGCATCTGGGGGACGAAATCGCCGATTTCGGCAAGGAAGCCCGCCAGTACTATTTTCATCTCCTGACCAAGCCGGGCACCCAACCCATCCTGCACGCCTTCCATCATCCCGTCATCTTAAAGACGGTCGAGGAACTGCTCGGGCCCAACTTGATTATCAACAACGCCTCCATTCTGGCCGCAAACGTCGGCACGGAGTATTCCCTGGGCTGGCACCGGGACATCATTCAAATCCCTCAGGACGAAATCCAGGACTGGCTGTTTTCGCCGGAGCGATTCCACAACAGCGTGCAGATCAACCTGCCGTTGGTGGATGAAAACTCCCTGTGGGTGGTGCCAAGAAGCCATCACCGGCCTAATACCCCGGAGGAAAACGCGGCCTTCCGCGGTTCAAAACATTACGCTCCGGTGGGTGTGGAAATGCCGGGCGGAATCCCCGTGTCCCTCAAGGCTGGCCAAGCGGTTCTTTACAACAACAACCTAATCCACCGCGGGTTCACCAAAAAAATGACCATTCCGCGGCGGACCCTTCACATGGGTTACCACAGCGCCGCGTTCCCCCCCACCTGGCACTTCTACCTGCTCAATTCCGACCTGGTGACGCCCGAATACAAGGCGACACTCAGCCCGACTCTCCGCACTATGATGGACGAGTATCTGGAATGCAAAAGGCAGTACCCGGACATGTCTCAGACATGGAAATGGGAATACAACTTCGCCACACAGCCCGCCAGCTGCTGAATCCGCGCACACGCCCGCGCGTCCCCTCCGCCCCCGGCCAGATGCCTCGCCACCGATCAGAGCGGCCAGGCTGAGGACTCCGAGATCAGCAGCGTCCAAGTGCAGCCCAAGGGGGCGAAGAAAAAGCAGAAGCAACCCACGCGGTTTCGCCGAGGCGTGATGCCGGCTCGTTCCATGGGGCCGGCATCCCGCAGCTGTTTGCTGGGCTACAGACGTCTGCGCAGCCTCGCGGCTTTAGTTCTGGCTGGGAGCCGCGCCTGCCGCCGGTGCGGGTTCCGCAGGCGCAGGTGTCACCGGGGCGGACTCCGCCGGGACGGGCTCTTTTTTGTCGCCGGGGATAGCTGAGAAATCGCCGGAAACGCTTTCAAGCGAGGCCTTTTTCTCGTTCCAGTAAAACGTGGTGAGTGCGCCGGACTTTTTATCCTTCAAAGTGTAGCGTTTCCCGGCGTCGTCCTCCGCCACGAGCTCCAGCGCTCCGCCGCTCACTTTCATCGCGAGGTTGACCGATGCGCGAGCCGGGTTTTTCTCGGCTTCCCGGACGAAGTCTTTGACTTTCCCCCCGAAGATCACGCTCAGCACGATGAAGGCGACGAGCACGAGCGCCACAAGACCGCCGCAGCCGATGCCGATCCACGCGAAGACGCCGAGGCCTTTTTTCTTAACTGCGGAGGGAGAATTGTCCATGACCCCGGAAACCTATTCAGCGAGCGGTAGGTGCATCAAGTGTCAACTCGGGCCCAGAAAAGGCGGCTGGTCAGACAGAGAGAAAACCGGGACTTCATAACGCCAGTTGGTTGGATTCCCGCCGGGAAAAGCGGCCTGCCAAAAGAATTTCGGCACCGAGTCAAGGGGTGACGCGGAGGGCTTTGAGGTTCTTCTTGGTCAGCATCTCCTGGACGCTGTCGGGTCCGACCAAATGCGCGGCGCCCACGGCGATGAAGTCCACGCCGGATCCAGCCAGGATCTCACCGATTTTTTCCGCCCACCGCTGGTTGCGATTGCTCAGGAGGATTTTTTCGAGTTCGGGATGGGTGATTCGCATCTCATCGACGGCCAACCGGCGGAGCTCGGACTCGTCGCCCTGTTCCCATGCGGCCTCGAGCTCTTTCATGAGCTCGGGCCCTTTTTTGAACTCATCGAGAGTGTGTTGGAGCAGGTCGAGTTGGACCGCGTCGGTGAGACCGGCGAGAAATTCCACCTGCTCGGAGCTGGTCTCAAAGCTCTTGAGCGTTTTTCCCGACGCGCGGGCTTCGGCGTCCAGAAGCCGGTCCACCCCCTGGGTGGGATCGTATCCGGCCTTTGTGAGCGTGCCGATGAGCAGCGTCATGCTGGCCAGCCACGGACGCATGGGTTCGATGGATTGCAGGGGCATTCCAAGAGCGGCCACCGCCTCCACCAGCGCGGGTTTTTTCGCGGGATCGATCCGGTCTGATAGCTTTCGGCTCGGATCGAGTCCCAGTCTGAGCACCGTTTGGGTGGCGGCGGCTTCCTCGGCCGGGTCGAGAAGGATCTCAGTCCAGAGCCGCTGACTTTCTTGAAACGCGGCTTTCGCTTTCGGGCCGCCCCAAGCGCCGCCCTTTCGCCGCAGGTGAATGGAGCCGTAGAGATACACCGTCGAGTCGGCGTCGCGGAGCACCCAGAGCAGGGGTTCCCCGCTTTTTGAGGGCCTGCCGGGTTCCGTGGCAGCCGTCCCTTGAGGGAGCAACGCCAGTAGACTCAGGCTCAGAAGGCCGGTTTTTACGCAGTGCGCGGTTTTGCGGAGGAAACCCGGGGGCACATTGGAGACTGGGTGGGTTGGGGGATTCATGGAAAGAATGCGAAGTTGAAAAAACGGGTGGGGTTAGGAGAGCAAACCATAGAGGGCTTGGACAAGACGCAGAGATTTTGGGTTGGGCAAAACGCCCGGCTCCATCTGGTTCATTAAGTAGGCGAAACTGATCCCCGTGTCGGGATCGGCAAAGGCGTGGCTGCCGCCCGCGCCCGGGTGCCCGAAGGCGTTGAGCGATGGACCGAAGGTTTGGCGCAGTTTTGCGCCGTCGCTCCCGACCGGGTCGCGCATGAAGCCGGCTGAAAACGCGGTCTCCAGAAGCAGCACCTTGTCGGGGCCCTGCGCGAGGGTACGGGTCATCGGGGCGATCGAGTCGAAATAGGTGCGGCCTTCGAATACCCCGCCTTGGGCGAGCATCGCGTAGAATTTGGCCAGGGCGGAAGCGGTGCCGATGCCGCCGAATGCTGGGATCGCGGCGGTGCGCGCCCCGGGGCTGTTCATCGAGGCGATGCTGGGTAGTCCCTGGGGGCTGGCAAAGGCGCTGGCGGTGAGGGAGCCGGCGGTGAGAAAAGCGGTGTAGAACGGGTCGCCTTTGGGCGGCGCGTGTTTGGTGGGAAACATCGGCGCGACGTCGTCCACGCGGTCCGGAGCGATCCCGATCCAGAGGTCGAGCCCGAGCGGCTCGGCGAATTTCTGGTGCCAGTATTGGGCGAGCGACATGCCGCCGGTGATTCGGCGCAAGAGTTCGTCCAAGAGATAGCCAAAGGTGCGGGGGTGATATCCGTGTCCGGTCCCCAGGGGCCAATGCGGGGGTTCGGCGGCGAGTGCGACTGCCACGGCGGCGTGATCGAGCGCGGAGGCTTTTTGGCTGAGCGCGGAGAGCCCGGCCTGGTGGGAGAGCAACTGTGCGAATGTGACCTCCTCTTTACCCGCGGCGGCGAACTCGGGCCACAATCGAGACACTCGAGTCTGGAGCGGCAGCCCGGCCTGGGCGCAGGCGTGTAGAAGGGAAGCGGCCGCCAAGCCTTTGGTGGCCGACCAGATCAACACCGGGGTGTTCTGGGTCCAGGGCCGGGTTTTCTGTCGGTCGCAGAAGCCGGCGCCGAGGCTGAGCAGTTCCCTCCCGTGTTGCCAGACCGACACCGAGGCGCCGAGTTCCTCGAACCGTGCGAAGTTTTCCTCAAAGAGTGCTCTCAACGGATCCATGTGCGCAGGACACTTCCTGGATTTGACGGGAAAACCAAGGGGAGTTTGCCTGGGGTCCGCCGGAGAACCGGTTATTCCCGCAGAAACGCGAGGTCGGGATCGTGTTTCGCGAGGTCGCGGAAATGTTTGTTGAGCTCGAAGCTCTTCTCGAGATGGGCGCGTGCCAAGTCGAGCCGGCCGAGCCGGCATTCGTAACAGGCCAGGTTGTAGTGGAAGGTGGGTTCGTTCAGGAGGATTTCCGGACCTTTGAGGAGGAACTCGCGGGCTTCCGCGGTCCGCCCCAGTTCGTGCAGGCAAAAAGCGGCATGGATATAGCCCGTGGGTCTGTCGGGATCGCGTTTGCACAGGTCGCGGCTGGCGCTCAGGGCGGTTTTCCAGCGTTTGGCCTGCATGAGAATCACCACGCGCAGTTCGATGGTGGCGGGAGTCACGCGCACGTCTTCAGGCAGCGTCTCGAGCTCTTTGATCGCTTCATCGAACATGCCCAGTTCACAGTAGCCTTGGGCTGCGAGCAGTGTGCGTTGTTCGTCCATCGGTTGCGGAGAAGGGAATAAAAACGGGGTGTGGATGGCAGGGAGAGCGGATTTAGTACCAACTAGGCCAGCAGGTCTTCGAGTTCCGCGACGCGCCGGGCGAAAAGCTCGAGGGTGGCCTCGATCGGCGCGGGGCTCGACATGTCAACGCCGGCGGCCGCCAGGGTGGGCAGCGGGAACTCCAGGCCGCCCTTTTTAAGGAACCCGAGGTAACGCCCGGCGGTGCCCTCTTTTAATACCTGCTGGGCGAGACTCACTGCGGCGCTCAGGCCCGTGGAGTATTTATACACGTAAAACGCGCTGTAGAAATGCGGGATCCGCAGGCACTCGAGTTCCAGGGCGTCGTCGAGGACGACATCGGGGCCGAAATACGTCTCCAGCAGGGTGCGATAGGTTTTGCGGAAGCTCTCCAGGGTCAGAGGTTCCCCGGTTTCCTCCATGGCGTGGATGAGTTTCTCGAACTCGGCGAACATGGTCTGGCGATAGACCGTGCCGCGGATATCGTCGATCTGCCGGTTGATCAGGTAAGCCCGCATCTGGCGGTCGGAGGTTTGTTCAAGCAGATGATGGGTGAGCAGCTCCTCGTTGAAGGTGGAGGCGACCTCGGCCAGGAAAATGGGGTAATGATAGTCCTGGAAGGTCTGATGGCTCTGGGCGTACCAGGTGTGCATCGAATGCCCGGCCTCGTGGGCCAAGGTGTAGACGTCGGAAAAGACGTCCGCCTTGTAGTTCATCATGATGAAGGGCGGGTTGCCGTAGCTTGAGGAACTAAACGCGCCACTGCGTTTGCCTTTGCTTTCATACCGGTCGCACCAGCGCCCTTTGCGGAGCCCGTCTTCGAGCACCCGGCAATACTCGCTGCCGAGGGGCTGGAGCGCCCCAACCACCTTGCCAATGGCTTCCTCGAAGGAGACGTGGGTCTCGATGTTCGGCACAATCGGCACATAGGTGTCGTAAGGATGCAGCTCGGGCAGCTTGAGCAAGCGTTTGCGCAGGGCGTAATAACGGAACAACGGCTGCAGGTTGGCGCGCACCGTCGCTAGGAGGTTGTCATACACCTGCACCGGCACGTCGTCCTGAAAAAGTGCGCATTCGCGGGCACTGGAATAATTGCGGGCCCGGGCGTTGAACACGTCGGCTTTGACCGAGTTGGCCAGGCTCGATGCGAGCGTGAACTGGTGGTCGGTGAATTCGGCGTAGAACTGCTCAAACGCCTGCCGCCGCACGGCCGGGTCCCGCTGGACCAGGAAAGAGGAGTAGCTGCTCTGGCTCAGGGGCCGCTCGTCGCCTTTTTCGTCCCGCACCACCCCAAATTTCATGTCCACGTTGGTCAGCTGCGAGAAGGTCTCGGAGTGCCCCCTCACGGCGCTCGATCCCAGGGCCAGCAACCGTTCCTCGGCCGCACTCAGCGTGTGCGGCTTGAGTCGGCGCAGTTTGAGGAGGCTGGTTCTCCAGGGCGCCAAAATCGGGTCCTCCAGGAACTGCTCAAACCGGCTCTCCTCAATGGCCATGATCTCCGGCGAGAGAAACGCGCTGGATTCTCCGATCCGGGTCATGAGGTTGTCGAACTGCGCCTCCCGTCCGAGGTTCTCGGCGTTTGAACTGTCCTCGGTCGAGCGCAGGCTGGCGTAATGGCCCAACCGCTCAATTTGCAGGCTCAGGGTTTTTTCAAACTCCAGGCATTCCAACAGGCTTTGCGCCGATTGCCCGACCCGCCCTTTGAACTGGGCGATGCCTTCGTAAGACTTCTGCAGGGCGACAAATCCCGCCGCCCAATCCGCGCCGCTGGGATAAAGCACCGTCAGATCCCAGGTGTCCGCCGCGGGGATTTGATCCCGGGTGGGGATGGAGGCAGCGCCGGTTGCGTTTTTGGGGGAGGCAAAGTGCGGGCTCATGAACAGCGAAACCTCGCCAACCCTCCCGGGGTGGGCAAGCCAATATTGGGCGGTCCAACCCCGGCCGGCCCCCCCGTTATTCGATGTCGATTTCGCGGACCCGCTTTGCCAGGCGGCAGCGTTCAATGTGCTCGCGGAAAAGCGAGGCGAGGTCCGCCCCGGCCGGCAAATGATCCAGCACCAACTGCGGCGTGGTGGCGTCCGAGGTGATCAAATGCAGGGTTTGTAATCCGAACAGGCGCTGGAAAAACGGCTGGGTCACCTGCATGTCCCGGATCCGGTAGAGTTCAAGGCTCTCGGTGGTTTTGCTCAGGATTCCCGAGGTGATGAGCAGTCGCTCGGAGGTGAGCTCGAACACGCGGCATTTGACGGTAAGCCATTTCCAGAGCGCCCACGGAATGGGCAGGATGAAGATGCAAAGCAGAAAAGCCCCGAGATTCTTGAGCTGAGAGGCGGTGCCGGTCCAAAGCGGTTTTTCAGCCATGGCCGGAGGATAGTCGCGGGATTTCGCACTAAGAAAGGGGAAACTCAGAGGGCGGGCCCCCGAGCCAGCGGGTCAGCGCGGCGCAGAGCGCGGTTTTGTCGGGCCAATGCACACGCAGCCCCCCCTGCTGGCACCAGCCGAATCCCGCTCCGTAAGCCGCTCCGTTGACGACGGCGGCGGTGGTCGCGTTTTCGGCGATCTGCGCGAGCGCTTTGCCAACAGCCGCCTCGCGTCCGCCTTCCAGCTCGTATTTCCAGCCCACGATACGGCTCCCGGGAAAGAGTTCGCGCAGGGCGCTAAGAATCTTCACCGCGGGTTCGAGGGTCACCACCAGGGAGCCGGAACGGCTGGGAATCTTTTGGGCCTGTGGAAGGGGTTCGCCCGTCTCAAGGGCCACATGGCGCACTTGGTAATCGCAGAGGGCGGCCGCGTGGAACACGGCATCAACACCACCGGCCCGGGCGAGGACTTGGAGCTGGCCCAGCATGTCGGCGTTGGTGGTGAACGGCAGAAGCCGCACTCCGGCCTCCAGGGGCAGCGAGCTGGTGGCCGATACCCCGCGCAGGCAGGTGACCGTGTGCCCCGCGTTTCGGAGGGTATTGGCGAGGATGATCCCGAGTTCGCCGGTGGAAAAATTGGTGATCCGGCGCACGGCGTCGATCGGTTCGTAACTGGGGCCGCAGGTGACAACGATGTGCATGGACGGCATGGGTTTAAACCGGGTTCCGCATTTCAATCAGTCGTTTTTTGACTCTTCGCGGTTCATCCCACTCCCGCGGCTTACCGGGGCACGCCGTCCCCGGTGTTCTCCTGCGGGATCCAGCAGGAGGCCGGGATGAGGAAGAGGAGCGAGGTGGCCAGGCACCAAAAGACCCCGACCGCGCAGACCAACCCCAACCCGCTCAGCGCCGGGTTGCGCGCAAAAACCAGGGACCCGAATCCGGTGATTGTGGTAAGCCCGCAGATGACCACGGGTTTGAGGACGGTGGCGAGGTTTTCATGGCGGTCGCCCTCTTCGCGCAGGGCCAGCAGCAGGTGCAGCCCGTAATCGACCCCGACTCCGAGGATCAACGGGAACGCCATGGCGTTGAGTAGGTTGATGGGGATACTGGCGAGTTTGATCGTGGAGACGGTGGCCGCCAAGGCGAACACCAGACTGGCGGTGTGCAGCGCCCACGGGCGCCAGGACCGGTAAGCCAGGCCCAGCAGGATGACGATCAGGCCGCTGACGCCCCCGCCAAAAAGCAGCAGTTCGCGTTTGGCCCATGGCACCAGGCTTACCATCGTGTAACTCCATCCCGTCGTGCGGAGGGGCAGGCCGCACTCGCCCACCCGTTTTTCGAGAAGCTTCTGATCCGCCGCCGTGGCCAGAGCACGAGCCGGCTTGAGATAGGCCGCGGCGATATCCGGGTCGGAGGAGAAAAAGCGGTCGATCAAGAACCACCAGCTCGATTCGGGGGGGATTAGGCTTTTGAGATCGGGCAATGCGCCCTCCTGCGTGGCGAGCGTTTTGAGCCGCTCAAAAAGCGCGTCTGCGTCCTTGAACGCCTCGGGGTTGAGCTCCTCCCGGCGGAGCGCCTCTTCGAATGCCACCCGGCTCGCCTCCAGATCCATCTGGCGCAGCGCGGTTTGGTTTTTGCGCTGGCGCTCCGGGGAAAGCATCAGCCCCAGCGGGCCGGTATAGCTCGAGAGCTCGCCCTGGGCCACGAGTTGATCGAGATGCGCCGTCAACCGACTCCATCGGGCATGACGTTCAGACGGATCCCGGGCACTCATCAGCAGCACCACCGGTTCGCTCACCGCAGGGAAAGCGCTGATGATCTTGCGCAGGGCGATCGACGCCGGGATGTCCTTGGGCTCCAAGGACCGGGGGTTGGTATCAAACCGCAGAGGAAGCACCGGCAGGACGGCAAAAAGTGTCGCGGCGATGCAAAGCGTCAACGCCGGGATGCCCAGGCGCATCGGTTGCCGCCAGATGGCGTGCAGATAGTAATCGACCCCTTTTTTGAAGGGATCCGGGCGTTCATCGGCCAATTGCGGACGGATAAAAAGGAAGAGCAGGAGGATCATGAACACCGCGCAGAGGATGAGGCCTGCGGCGATCAAAAGCCCGAGCTGGGCGAACCCGGCGGAGCCGCTCAAAAGCAGGGCAAGGAAACCCACCCCGGTGGTGACGGCCACGTAACAGATGCCCCGGCCTGCGTCTCCGATGGACATCGCAATGGCGCTCTCGTGGTCGGCGTGTTTTTGCCGGGCACTCAGGTAGCGGTTGTAGAGCAGCAGACTGAAATCGTCGCCAAGCCCGACCAGGATGGAGCAAAAAGCGATGGCGATCACGTTGAGGCTGCTGAAAAAGGCGCAGCCGAGAGCGAACGCCGTAAAACAGCTCATCCCCAGAATCACGGTCAAACCGATCAGGGGGAGGATCCGGCGGAACCCCAGGAAAAACAGGGCGCTGACGGCGAGGATGGAGATGGTGGAGGTGAGCTGGATGTCGCGCTGCATGGTGGCCGACATCTGGGCCACGTAGGCGGACCGGCCGGTGACGAGGATATTCGGCCGGGGACCTTCCCAGGAGGCGGCGACACGTTTTTGGAAGTCCTCGACCTGACCCATGAGCGCCACGCAATCCGCTTGGCTGAGCGTGGGTTGACGGGTCATGACGGGGATGATCCGCAGCGGGCCCTGGCTGTTCGGGCCGCCGACCCCGCTTTTCTCCGAGTAAGCACCGGCGATGGGTTCAATGGCCCTGCCCAGAAGGCCGAGGGGATCGCTGGCCAACTGGAACTCGGCCTTGGGCGACCCCGCTTCGATCTGGGTCCGCAGGTGATGAATGCGTTGGCTGATGGCTTCCGGGGCGAGTTCCCGGAGGGCCTTTTGGAAGGCGCTCTCTTCGAGGTTGAGCAGGAGCGGCGGAACCAGCTTCTGGAGCACTTCCATTTCTTCGGGCACCTCGAACGGCGGGCCTGAGAACACCCGCAACACCCAGGGCTCGGCCCCGAGTTGGGCGAGGAAATGCTCCTCAAACGCACCCCTGGTTTCGGGGTCGCCTTCCAGCACAAACATCAGCTCCCGGGCCTGCGTGAAATGGTTGTGCAACTGCCCCAGGGATTGCACGGACTCCAGCTTTGCGGGCAGAAGGTTGAGCACCTCGGAATCAAACCGCCCTTTGGTTTTCACGATCCATCCGCCTCCGAGGAGAACGGCCAGTATCGCGGCGATCAGGACAAGTGGGCGGCGCACCACGGTGCGTGCGATCAATCGGGAGAGTTGCATGGGACGGGCTGAAACGCGCCCTGTATGCCCCATGGCGTTCCCCGGCACAATCCCCCTCCCATCGGGCAGCCTTCCCCCGGTCACCGTTCCGGGTCGCCTCCCACCGGGGGTGGGCGTTCCGCTCGCGACGACTCGCGAGGATTCCCAGAGGGTCCTGCGTTCATTGGCGGCGGGCCTGCAGGACGACAGCATCCGAGTGCTCACACAGGGTGAGCCGGTGGGAACGCCGGGCGGTGACGTGGAGCTGCGCGAGGGGGGTTCATGTGACAATCCTGTGGCGAACCGCGGGGGTGTTGACGCAACGGGAAAACCCGATACGAGAAAAGCCGATGATCAAAGCCGTCGCCTTCGCTCATGCACTCGCTGATGTCACCCGCTGGCGTATCGCTCATCTCATCGCCTCGGACGCGCTTTGTGTCTGTGAGCTCGCCGACATTTTCCGGCTCCCGCAGTCCACTCTCTCCACTCATCTCCAGGTGATGCGCCGCACCGGGGTCGCGTCCGTTGAACGCTGCGACAAATGGGCGTATTACCGGCTCGCCAAGGAAGTTGCCCCCGTCTGGAAAGCCCTCAACGCTCTCGCCGATCCCGATCCCGCCTCCAGCAAAGCCCTGGAGGAGGACCGCAAACGAGCGGTAGCACGCCTCGCGCTGCGCGGTCAGACCGATTGCCAGGGGCCCAGGCGCAGCATCCCGCCGGTCCCAACCGCCGCTCGAAAAACCCCTTCTCCCCGCCGCAAAACCGCCGTGCTCGGCGAATAATTCCGCATCTTTTCAAACCTCAAACTTCTTGTGGCAATCCGCATCGGTATCAATGGCTTCGGGCGCATGGGCAGACTCGCATTCCGCGCAGGCTGGGCCTGGCCGGAAATCGAGTTTGTGCACCTCAATGAAATCGCCGGAGACGGCGTGACTTCGGCGCATCTGCTCACGTTTGATTCCGTCCACGGACGGTGGAACCGGGACGTGCGCGGGACATCGGACCGGGTGGTGGTGGAGGGCAAAGAGATCGGCCACACCAGTCACAAAGATTTTTCCCAGGTGCCCTGGGGCGATCTGGGTGTGGACATTGTCCTGGAGGCGAGCGGCAAGTTTCGCACGCCGGAACAACTCGCGGCCTATTTCCAAGCCGGCGTGAAAAAAGTCATTGTGGCGGCTCCGGTAAAGACCGGGGCGCTCAACGTCGTGATGGGGGTAAACGATCATCTCTATGACCCGGGCACCCATCATCTTTTGACCGCTGCCTCCTGCACGACCAACTGCCTGGCGCCGGTGGTGAAGGTGCTCCATGAAGGTATCGGGATC
>JBEIUI010000069.1:0-18057 GCA_040374425.1 Verrucomicrobiia bacterium
GGAGATCATCTGGATATTGATCCCGGCCGCGCTGAGCGCCTCAAAGAGTTTGGCGGCCACTCCGCTGTGGGACCGCATCCCGATGCCCACGACGCTGAGTTTGGCGATGCCGTCCATGGCCAGGAGCTCTTTGGCACCGATCTCACTGATGGCCCCTTGAAGGGCGGCCTGGGCCTTGGGAAGTTCGTCCCGGTTGAGGGTGAAAGAAATGTCGGTGGTGCCGGCCGTGCTCACGTTCTGCACGATCATGTCGATGATGATGCCGGTGGTGGCCAGGGTCGTAAAAATCTTCGCCGCGGTGCCGGGGCGGTCGGGGACGTTGGTGACGGTGACTTTGGCTTGGTTCTTCTCCAGGCTGATGCCGCGAACGACGACGTTTTCCATGTTCTGAGTCTCTTCTTTCACGAGGGTGCCGGGGTTGTGGTTGAAGCTGCTGCGCACCTCAAAAATCACCCCGAATTTTTTTGCGAATTCCACCGAACGCGACTGCATGACTTTGGATCCGCTGGAGGCCATCTCCAGCATCTCGTCGTAGCAGATTTCTTGAATCTTGCGGGCCGTCGGCACGAGCCGCGGATCGCAGGTGTAGACGCCGTCCACATCGGTGAAAATCTGGCAGAGATCGGCTTTGATGGCCGCCGCGATTGCGATGGCCGTGAGATCACTGCCGCCGCGTCCAAGGGTGGTGATTTCACCCTCGCTGGTCTCCCCTTGGAACCCTGCAACAATCACGATGTTGCCGTCCTCAAGGGCCGCGTGGATCTGGCCCGGGGACAGGTCGGCGATCCTTGCCTTGGTGTGGACCTCGTCGGTGATGATTCCCGCCTGGGCGCCGGTGAGGGAAACCGCCTTGGCACCCAGCGCGTTGATGGCCATGGCGGTCAACGCGATGGTGGTTTGTTCCCCGGTGGAGAGCAGAACATCCATCTCGCGCTCCGTGGGATTGGAGGAGACCTCCTTGGCCAGTTTGATGAGCGAATCGGTTACGCCGCTCATGGCGGAAACGACCACCACCACGCGGTTCCCGGCGTCCCGGGTTGCAATCACACGCCGTGCGACATTGAGGATGCGCTCGGGGTTGCCGACGGAAGTGCCGCCGTATTTCTGGACGATGAGGGCCATGGAAAAAGGGCCGGAATGATTGGCGTCGCGGGGTCCTGCTGTCAACGCGGCAGGGCGACGAACTTTCGTCCGGGAACGCCCTTGTGCCTGTGTCTGGCGAGAGGCTTGCTTTAAACGGCCGCGTGCGAGGACACCGGGGCCCAGCCCACGCCCAAGCGACGCCCGTTCTGGGCTGCCCGGAAATGCAACGCCCCGTCGGGGAGTCCGGCCAGATGGCATTCGATGGTCACCGGTTGGCCCGGTGTTCCCTGGATGCCGCGCACCTTGAATTCGCCGAGAACTTTCGGGGGATTACCGCCTCCGGACTGGCCTTGCTGGAGGATCACGCTGGTTTCGCTCCCGAGAGCGCGCCACGGGAAAACGCCTTGTTCGGGGAGCTGTGAGCCGGCTTTGAGGATGACCCCGCCGTCGTCGTCCTCGAGTTTGAGCAACACATCCCGGAGCAGCACGCCGGAGGCGTGGACTTCCAGAGGAATGCCGGACCCGGTGAGGACGCCGCTCCAGGCCTCGATGGACGTGGAACAGGCGGCTTTGAAGTCCTCGGGGGCGTCTTGTTGGGAGGCGGCCTTTTTGAGCGCGTTGATGGCGTCGCTGGTGAGCCCGAGTTGATGGAGCACATGGGCGTAGTTCCAGTCGAGGCGCTTGGAGAACTTGCCGCTCTCGACCTTGGGCTTGATTTCGCGCGCAAGCCGGGTGACGTCCCGGGCGTCGCCAATGGTCGCGGAGAAATGCAGCAGGGCTTCCTCGGAGTCCGGCGCCATCTGGCAGGCCCGTTCCGCCAGTAGCATTGCCCGTCCGAAATCGGCGCGTTCCCGGCAGAGCGCGCTGGCCAAAATCAACGCCATCCACGAGTTGCGTTTCTCGGAGAAATCCAGGAGCTGTTGCTCCTTGGCGGGATCGTGTTCGCCGGGCTTGAGTTCAAACCAGATGCCCAGCGCGGCCTGTTGGTTTGGATTAATCTCCAGTACCCGCTGGAGGGCGGCGCGTTCGGCCGCGGAATCGCTCATGGCGTTGCAGATCTGGGCTAGGTGAAAAAACGCTTCCGTGCTTTCCGGGGCGAGTTCGGTGAGCCGGGTGATCAGGGTCCGGGCCTTCTCCAGCTCGCCCATGAGGCGGTAGGCCGACGCGAGCGCAACGATGCTGCGCGGCTGGTCCGGCTGCAGTTCGTGCGCTTTTTCAAGAGCCATGACGCCCACCTCGGGAATCATGCCGGCCCGGAAAAGTTCCTCGCCGAAATTGATGAGTTGCTCCGGGTTCTCCGCGAGCGTGGGGATCTGTTGGGTGGCCATGTCGCGGAACGTGGGGATTTCCACGAACATGGCGGAGTTGGGATCATTGGGGTCGCGAATGAGCTTCACCAGTTCGCGCATCTGCGCGAGCCCTTCGAGCGCGGTCCGGTTCTGCGGCGAGTTCTCGAGGGCCTTGCGGAAGGCGCTGACGGCTTCATCGCGCCGCTCGGACATGGCCAGGAGCATGGCCATGTTGTTCCAAATCTCCGAAATGCTCGGGGTCTTTTCCGCCGCCTGCTGGTAGAGCGCGATGGCGTCGGTCAGGCGCCCCTCGTGCCGCGCCACGTGGGCTTCATGAAAAATCCGGAACGATGTGCCGGGATGGAGCCGCTCAATTTCCACGAGGAGGTCCCGGGCCCGGCTGATCTCGGAGTCCTCCAGGGATTCTGTCAGCTCCCCGAACTGCGTGGCCGCCTTCAGAAACCCCGTCCAAGGCGCCCCGGCATCGGGTCCCATGAGTTCGATGGCTTTGAGGAGCGAGCCCAGTTCGAAGGGCTCGCGTTTGGCCTCCTCCTCGTCCACGTCAGCGGGCCATGGAATGCGGTGGGGCAGTCCAAAAAAATCGAGTTCCCAAGAGGCACATTCAATCCAGCGATAGGGCAGGTTCATGACGAAAGCCGCGCAGCATCGTGGGGAGCCGGGGGGATGTCAACGGCCGCGGGTGAACATCCCAGGGCTCACGCGCCTCAACGGCCTCGGAGTTCGAGCCTGCCATGTGAAAGCGATGCCGGGGAGCGCAGGCGTGTCTGCCCTTTGTGCCCCTTGGGCTGTCTCCTTGGGCTCTTGCGCTGCTAAGCGCTTCGAAGGCAGGCGGGACGCTCCTGCGCTCCCAGGGGCTGCAACGGAGAGCCGGGTGCTCCCCGGGGGTAACGATCAGGCCCCCAGGAGGCGCAGGATCGCGTCCTTTTCGGCCCGGGCCGGGATGACGCCGCCGCACTGGTCGCGCGCCACGTCCGGGTCTTTGAGCCCGTGCCCCGTCACGGTGCAGACGATCCGGCTTCCGGGAGGAATCGTTGGGAACCTGCGCTCGCAGTAGCGTTTCGGGTCGAGGGATTTGAAGAGCCCGGCGATGCTGGCCGCGCTGGCGGGTTCCACAAAGATCCCCTCGTTGGAGGCCAGCCACAGCTGGGCCGCCAAAATCTCGTCGTCGGTGACGATGTCGATGGCGCCTCCGCTTGTTTGGAGGGCGCGATTGGCGAATTCCCAACTTGCCGGGTTGCCGATCCGGATGGCGCTGGCCACGGTCTCCGGCTGTTCAATGACGCGGCGGTGATAAATCGGGGCGGCCCCGGCCGCTTGGAACCCGATCATGGCGGGCAGTTTGGTGGATTTGCCGAGGCGATGAAACTCCTCGTAGCCCATCCAGTAGGCGCTGATGTTGCCGGCGTTGCCCACGGGAAGCACATGGAAATCGGGCGCGTCGCCGAGGTCTTCGATGATCTCGAAGGAGGCGGTTTTCTGTCCCTCGAGCCGGTGTGGATTGATGGAGTTGACGATGGCGATCGACTCGGTTTCGCCAATCTCGCGCACGAGCCGCAATGCGTCGTCGAAGTTGCCTTCAATGGCGATCACCTTGGCGCCGTACATGAATGCCTGGGCCAGTTTGCCAAAGGCGATTTTGCCCGCAGGCAACAGCACCGCGCAGGTGATGCTGGCCCGTGCCGCATACGCCGCCGCGGCGGCCGACGTGTTGCCCGTGGATGCGCAGATGACCGCCTGGGCTCCGGCTTCCACGGCCTTGGAGAGCGCCACGGTCATTCCGCGATCCTTAAACGAGCCCGTCGGGTTGAGCCCTTCGAATTTGATGTAAACCTCGCAGTCGTGGCCGACGCGGCGGCTGATCTTGGGGGCGTGAATCAGCGGGGTGGACCCTTCGTTGAGCGAGACAAAGGGGGTGGAATCCGTGACGGGCAGGTATTGCTGCCAGCGGGCGATGACCCCGCGGTCGTTGAGCGGTCGCAGAATCATGAGAAATGTTCCACCCGGATCATTCGGGGCGCTTTCTTCACGCAAGTTAATGCGCTGATCTTGGCCAGGGCCTTCGAGATCTGGGCGTTGGTCGCCCGGTGGATCATCAGCACCAGCGACGCAATCTCGCCTTCGGCCGCCTCGGGCTGGAGGATCGATGAAATCCCGATCTGGAGCTCGCCGAGGATGCCTGCAATCTGCGCGATGACCCCGGGACGGTCGTCTACGGTCAGCCGCAGATAATATTCCGAGATGATCTGATCCATCGGCTTGCAGGTGCCGTAGAGGCCGTGTGGCATGAAACCGAGGTTGCGCCGGGGCGACACGAGGGCGTCGGCCGCTTCCGCCAAGTCGCTGAGCACCGCGCTGGTTGTCGCGTCCTGGCCTGCGCCCCGGCCGTAAAAGAGGGATTCCCCGACAATGTCGCCTTTGACCGCCATGGCGTTGAAGACGCCGTTGACACTCGCCAGCACGTGTTTCTCCGGGATCAGCGTCGGATGCACCCGCACCTCAATCTCGCCCGACTCGGCTTTGATGATGGCGAGGAGCTTGATGCGGTAGCCCAGCTGGCGGGCAAAACAGATGTCGTTGGCGGTGAGTTGCTCGATCCCCTCGACGAACACCTTTTCCGGCGGAACCCAGAAGCCGTAAGCGAGCGAGGCGAGAATGATGGCTTTGTGCGCGGCGTCGCCTCCGTTGACGTCCAACGCCGGATCGGCCTCGGCGTAACCGGCGGCCTGGGCTTCCTGCAGGGCCTCGGCGAACCCCAACCCGGCCTCCGTCATGCGGGTGAGGATGTAGTTGCTCGTGCCGTTGACAATCCCGTGGATGGACTGGATGTGGTTGGCGACGAAGGCTTCCCGGATGGCTTTGATGATCGGGATGCCACCGCCGACCGCCGCCTCAAAGAACACAGGCACTTTGTGCGAGAACGCCGCCTCGAAGATTTCTTTGCCGTGTTCGGCCAGCAGCGCTTTGTTGCCGGTGACCACGATTTTTTTGCGTTCGATGGCGCCCAGGATGAAATCGAGGCTCTCCTGTTTCTGCCCCATGAGTTCCACCACAATCTGGATGGCGGGATCCTCGAGAAGCTCGCGCCAGTTGGTGGTGAGCAGGTGCCTTGGAACTTCCACCCCGCGGTCCCGGCCCAGATCGCGAACGGCGATGCGTTGTACCGCCATTTCGTATCCGAGGCGTTCCCGGAGGAGGGCGCGGTTGAGCGTCAGGTGTTTAAAAACACCCGCGCCGACATTGCCCATTCCTGCGAGGCCGATTCCAAATTGCTGCATGTGAGGTTGGCTAAAAAAGGGCGGAATATCGCGCAGCCCGCTTTAGGGACGCAAGCGGGATTTGCCGGGAAGCTCAAGCCGCATTCCCCGGGCACTGAAATGTCGCACGCGTTCGAGTCCGGAGGGGGAGCGGATCGGATGTGCGCGAGTAGGCTCCCGTGCGGCCCCGTCTCCTCACCCCTCACCCCTGGCTTCCCCGGCCGGCGATGAAAGTCTGGCAAACCTCGAATGCCTCGTTGAACACCACCAGATCCGCGTCCGCGCCGGGGCAAGAACGCCTTTCCGGGAGTCGAGCCCCAGGGCTTGCGCCGGGTTGCGCGTGGCCATCGCAACCGCCTCGGAAAGGGGGATGCCGACGAGTTGGACCATGTTTTGCACGCAACGCATCATCGTGCAGGTGCTGCCGGCCAGCGCCAGGCCGTCGCCGGTCAGCCCCACGCCGTCCCGGACCACGCAGCGCATTTCGGCGAGTTCAAACTCGCTTTCCTCGTCCAGACCGGCCCCCCCGGTGGCGTCGGTGATGAGCGCGATGCCCTCGGGGCCTTTCGCCAGATAAAGCATCCGCATCAGGGTGGGGGAAACGTGGCGTCCGTCGGCGATGAGTTCGCAGAGGAGTTCGGGTTCGCTCAGGGCGAACTCCAGAAAACCCGCCACCCGGTAGGCGCCCCGGCGGCGCGCCCCGGACATGCAGTTGAAGGTGTGCGTGGCCTGGCGCATTCCGTGGGCGAACCCCGCGGCGGCTTCCTCGTCCCAGGCGTCGGTGTGGCCGCCGCTGACGCGGATGCCTTCCTCGGCGAGCGCTTCGATGAGCTCCAGTGCGCCGGGCAGCTCCGGCGCCAGGGTCATTTGAGTCAGCACGTCGCGGTAGGCCAAAAACCGTTCCCATTCCCGCCGCTCGGGCGATCGCAGGAGCGCTAGCAGATGTGCGCCGGGTTTTTCCCGGGAAAAGTAAGGGCCTTCGAGATGAATGCCCAGGAGTTGCGCCCCGGCGGGGTCGGGGTTTTTAAGGTAGCCGCGGGCGGTTTCGAGGACCCGGAGGATTTTTTCCGTAGGCGCGGCGACGGTGGTCAGCGCAAGCGACGTGGTGCCGCCTCGGGCGTGGTATTTGCAGATCGTGGCAAAGGCTTCCGGATCGGCCTCCATGGTGTCCCGGTGGAGGGCGCCGTGGACGTGCATGTCGATGAAGCCCGGGCTGAGGAAACGTCCCCGCAGGTCGACGATTGTTTCCCCGGTCTCGAGCGGGAGTTCCTGTTCGGAGACGGCGGTGATTTTGCCGTCCACGACGCGGACAAAGCCGCGCGCGGCGATGCGCTCGGGGAAAACAAGGCGTGCGTTGGCGAGAATCATGGGGAGTGTTTGGAGGAGGGGAATGGCGCCTCAGGCGATCCGCTGCCAGGCGGGTTTATTCTCGTAAACCCAGCGGTAATAGTCCTGGCGTTCCAACTGGGCGGCGGCGGCTTCGTCGATCAGCAGCGTGCATTGGGGGTGCATCTGGAGCACCGAGGCGGGGCAGTTGGCGGTGACCGGGCCCTCGACCATGGCGGACACGGCGGCTGACTTGGCCGTTCCCAGGGCGAGCACCAGGCAATGGCGCGCCTCCATGATGGTGCCCACGCCCATGGTGATCACGTGGCGGGGGACTTGGCCCGGGGAGCCGAAGAAGCGGGCGTTGTCGGCGAGGGTGCGCGGGGTGAGGGTCTTCATCCTTGTGCGCGAACGCAGCGAAGAGCTCGGTTCGTTGAAGCCGATGTGACCGTCGGATCCGATGCCGAGGAGCTGCAAATCGATGCCGCCGGCGTGTTGGATTGCGGCTTCGTAAGCGGCACAGTGGGCGGGGACGTCCGTTGCGAGGCCGTCGGGGAGATGGATGCGGTTGGGGGGGAGGTTGATGTGCGCAAAGAGCTCTTCGCGCATAAAACTGTGATAGGAAGCGGGGTGTTCGGGGGAAAGCCCCGCGTATTCATCGAGGTTGAAGGACGTGGCCTGCGAGAAATCGATCCGGCCCGCCTTGAAAAGCCCGATAAGTTCCCGGTAAAGCCCCACCGGGGTGGAGCCGGTGGCGAGACCCAGCACGCTGGCGGGCTTGGCGCGCAGCTGGTTTTGAAAGTAAATTGAGCCCTGGTGCGCCAGCGCCTGGGCGTCTTTGAGAATAATAACTTCCATTCGATTTGAGCCACGGAATGAATCCCTCCTCTGATTTCCAAACAAGAAAATTGGCCCGGCTCGCCAAACTCGGCTTGGATCCGGGCGAATTCGAGGAGAAGTTCGCGCGCGCTTCCGGCCCGGGCGGTCAGCACGTGAACAAAGTGTCCACCGCTGTCACCCTCCGCCACGCGCCTTCGGGGTTGGCTGTGACGGCTCAAGACACCCGTTCCCAAGCCATGAACCGGCAGCTCGCCTGGGAACGGATACTCGGCTCGCTCGAAAAGCGCCTCCTGGAAAAACGCGCGGCCGATCGGCATGCCCGGGAAAAGGCCCGGCGTCAGACGGCCAAGAAACCGTGGGGGGTCAAGCAGCGCATGTTGGAGTCCAAACGGCGGCGGTCGGATTTGAAGAAAACGAGATCCAAGGACTGGTAAGAGAGCGGTCCGGGGCCCTTTGCCTCGGGGCGCAAAGCGCGGGGAAAGCGGAGCCATCGCTTGTCAGCGGGCGGTTTGTGGGGCAGATAGCGGGCCCTGATGAAGACCATTTTCCGCGTGTTCGCTTACCTGCGCAGTTATCCCTGGATGGCGGCGGGGACTCTCGGGTGCGCGGTGGTCAGCACGCTCATGGTGTTGGTGTTCCCGAAAGTCACCCAGTTGCTCGTGGACGAAATCCGCGCCGGGCACCGTGAAAACCTGCTCTTTTATTCCGGGATCGCCCTGGGGGCATTTTTTCTGCGCGATTTTTTCAATGCGCTGCGGATTTTGCTCAACAACACCTTTGAACAGCGGGTGATTTTCGATCTGCGGAGTGCGCTCTACTCGCACATCCAGCAACTCCCCCTCAAATGGTTCGATAACCGGGCGACCGGGGACATCATGACGCGGGTGATGGAGGACGTGAACTCCGTGGAACGGGTGCTCATTGACGGGATTGAGCAGGGCGTGGTGGCGATCCTCCAGGTGCTGGTGGTGGGGGCGTTGCTCTTCTATTCCAATGCCCAGTTGGCGGCTCTGGCGCTGGTGCCACTCCCGTTTCTGGCGGTGGGTGCGCTCATTTACACCACCACCGCTCACCGCCGATACAGGCTGCGCAACAAGGCGTCTTCCGCCATGAACTCGCTCCTCCACGATAATTTGGCCGGGATCCGCCAGATTAAGACCTTTGTGCGCGAGTCCGAGGAGCACACCCGGTTTAACCGGGTAAGCCAGCAGTTGCGCGAGGCGACCCTCGTGGTGATGCGGGTCTGGGCCATTTACACGCCGAGTATGGCGTTTTTTAACTCCCTGGGCCTGGTGTTGGTGATCGGCTTTGGAGGCCGCGCCGTGCTTGCCGACGCCATGAGCCTGGGGGATTTGGTGGGGTTTCTCCTGCTGGTGGGGTTTCTGTACGAGCCGATCAGCAAGCTTCACAGCCTCAATCAGTTGCTTCAATCAGGTCGCGCCGCTGGGGAACGCGTTTTCGAGATTCTCGATGAGCCCTTGGAGCCCGGAGCCGAGGGAATGGATGAACCGGTGTCCATCGAGGGCGATGTGCGGTTTGAAAACGTCAGTTTTGCCTACACCCCCGCTCTGCCGGTGCTCCAGCATCTGAGTCTCCACGCCAAGCCCGGGGAGACGGTGGCCCTCGTCGGTTCCACCGGGGCGGGAAAAACCACGTTGGTTCAGCTTTTGACCCGGTTTTACGAGTTTGATTCGGGTGAAATCCTCATCGACGGTCAGCCGCTCCGGCAATGGCCCAAAAGCGCTTTGCGCAGCGCCATCGGCATGGTGACCCAGGAAAGTTTTCTCTTTAACGGAACCGTGCGCGACAATTTGCGGCTGGGCAACCCGCGCGCGACGGATACCCAGCTCTGGGAGGCTCTGGACGCCGCCAATGCCCGGGGATTTGTGGAGCGGTTGCCCGAGGGGCTCGACGCCGTGGTCGGGGAGCGCGGCGTCAAACTCAGCGTCGGCGAAAAACAGCGGGTCGCCATCGCCCGGGCCCTTCTGAAGGATCCGCCCATCCTGATCCTCGACGAGGCGACGGCCAGCGTGGATACCCGAACCGAGCGGCTTATCCAGGAGGCGCTTGAGCGGTTGATGGCCAAACGCACCAGTTTTGTCATCGCTCATCGGCTTTCCACTGTGCGGGAGGCGGATCAGATTTTGGTTTTGGAGCGGGGCCGGATTGTGGAGCGCGGCAGCCATGCTCAATTGTTGGCCGCGGGGGGCGTCTATGCCCGGTTATGCACGGCCAGCCTGATCGAGTCCGGGGCGGAATCTGCGGCTGCGCGATAAGGGGTTTTGCGGGAGCTGGAAGGGGGGGGCGTTGAGGGGTGGGCTGGGAGCGGGTTTGGGCTGGGGGCAATGGAGGGGGTTTTTAACGGAGAAACACACTGAATCCCGTTGACCTTTCGGGGGCCCTGATAGATAAACCGGGGCGTTTTGGGATAAAATGGGACGATTTCCCAAAAAATACTCACCGTCATGCCAACCGCCACCACGAACTCCGCCGCACCCTTTTTCATGGGCGAGTTCCGCCATGCCATCGATGGCAAGAGCCGGCTGACGGTTCCCTCCCCCTGGCGGTTTGAGGAGGAGGCCGAGTTTTTTCTGTTGCCCAGCAGCGCCGGCAACTGCCTCAAGGCGATGCCCCGGCAGGAGATCGATCGGATTCGGGCCCAAGCGGCGTTGTTGCCCGGGGCGCAGCGGATTGAAGTGCTGCGGGCGCTGGGGTCGGGTTCCCGGCAGTGTCGGCTGGATAAAGCGGGGCGGTTGGTGGTGCCCGAGGAGTTCTGTCAGGTGCTGCAATTGAGCGGCGAAATCACCCTGGCGGGTGCGATTGAGACTTTCGAGATCTGGAATACTGCGGCATGGGAGCAGGCCAAGGCCAAAACAGAGGTGATTGCCACCCCGCACCTTGCGGAATTTGGACTATGATCGCTCCGGCTCAATCCTCTCATTCATTCGAGGAACGGCTGCCGAGTTCACCGCGGAACATCCCTAACCTTCAAGTGAGCCCCTCCGACTACCACGCCTCCGTGCTTTTGCGGGAAACCGTGGAGTTGCTCATGCCCGCGCCGGGTCGGGTGATTGTCGATGGCACCTTGGGGGGGGGCGGCCATTCGGAGGCGTTGCTGGGGGCGGGGGCTCGGGTGGTAGGAGTGGATCAGGATCCGGACGCCATTGAGCATGCGTCGCGGCGATTGGCCCGGTTCGGGGCGCTTTTCACCCCGGTCAGGAGCAGCTTTGCGGAGGTGGATTCCGTTTTTGGGGCGGCGGCTCTTTCAGAGGTGGACGGCGTGCTTCTGGATTTGGGGGTTTCCTCTCATCAACTCGACGTGGCGGCGCGTGGTTTTTCATTCATGCAAGAGGGGCCACTGGATATGCGGATGGATCCCTCCAGCCCCATCTCTGCGGCGGACCTGGTCAACACCATGAGCGCCGAGCAGCTTGAGCGGATTTTCCGGAGTCACGGGGAGGAGCCGGCGGCGCGCCGGATCGCGGCGCGACTGGTGCGGGATCGCATGGTGACGCCCTTTGCGACCACCTTGGATTTGGCTCAGGCGGTGGAGCGGGTGGTGCCGCGGCATGGGCGCACGCATCCGGCGACGCGGGTGTTCCAAGCGCTGCGGATTGCTGTGAACCGCGAGCTGGAGGTGCTTGAGCAGGCCTTGGCGCGGTTCTCCGCGCGACTTGCTTCCGGCGGACGTTTTGGGGTGATCACTTTTCATTCCCTTGAAGACCGGATCGTGAAGGCGTTTTTCGGGCATCGGTCGGCCGAATGGCTTGACCGGCCTGAGTGGCCGGCGCCGCGGCGCAACCCGGATTACATGTTTAAAAGAATCACTCGCAAAGCGGTGGTGGCGGACGCCGCCGAGCAGCGGGTCAACCCTCGTTCCCGCAGCGCGAAACTGCGGGTTGTTGAAAGGATCTAACCCTCATGTCTTTCAATCGTCGTCGTCACGCGAATGCGGTTTCTCTGACTTCCGTAGCCACCTGGGTGTCGGTCTGCCTGTTTCTTGGGGGCGCAGGTCTGGGCTATGTTTCCATTAAGAACCAGGCGCACACCAAGGGTGCGACCATCAAAAATTTGGAGCGCACGCTGGCGGACCTCAAAACCCAAGATGAGGTGGTGAGTTCGAAGATCGCGCTGCTCTCCTCGCGGGCGGCGCTGCAGCGCCGGGTGAACGAAGGGTTCATCAAGCTTACGCCGATCAGTGACGATCGCCTGGTGCGCTTGGATGCGGCACCGAAAAAAGAGGGGAGCGAACTGCGGGCTGTTTCCAACGAAAGGGGCAGGGAGTGAGCGGCTCGGCCAAAGTCCGTGCTCTGGTGGCATGCAGCGGGTTGGCTACCTGTTTCACGCTGTTTTCAGCGCGCCTGGTGCATCTCCAGGTGACCATGGGCGAGGAGTATACGGCTAAGGCCGCCCAGAAACATGTGGACAAGGTGCCGATTTACGCGAAACGCGGCACCATCACGGACTTCAACGGCGAGTTGCTGGCCCAGAACGAGCCAATCCACACCGTCGTGGCCGATGGATCCCTCATCTCCGACAAGACGGCGATTGCGCATTTGCTTGCGGGCCCTCTGGGCATGGATGAAGTGCGGTTGATGGAAAAGCTTTCCACGCAGCGCGAGTCCAAGACAGAAAACAAAAAGGTTCCGTCCCAATACATTGTATTAAAGACAAAGGTGCCCGAGAGCGTGGCTGCGGAGATCCGGACCGGGTTGTTGGCGCAGAAACTGCGCGGGATTCGGTTCGAACCGGATTCCGAGCGTGTCTATCCCAACGGGCAAATGCTTTGTCACGTGGTGGGCTACGTCAACAGCGACAATACGGGGGTGGAAGGCATTGAGCGGAATCTTGAGGAGTATCTGCGCGGGCACGATGGCTACCGCTACATCGAGCGGGACCGGACCGGGCGGGAGTTGGTTCCCTACCGTGGGCAGGAACGCGCGCCCCGGGACGGCCACCAGGTGCGGTTAACCATCGACATGGCGATCCAGCAGATCGTCGAGAGCGAGCTGGACGCGGCGGTCAAACAGTTCCGCCCCAAGATGGCTACCTGCATCCTCATGCGGCCGCAGACCGGCGAGATTCTGGCCCTGGCCAATCGCCCCAACTTCGACCTAAACAGTATCGAGCAGAGTACGATGGAGGCTCGGCGCAACAGGGCCATCACCGACATGGTCGAGCCGGGATCGACCTTCAAAATCGTGACCACCGCCGCGGCCCTCACTCAGAAGCTGGTCCGTCCCGATAGTTACGTCTTCTGCGAGAACGGCGCGTTCACGTGGGGGGGGCGCGTTTTGCATGATCACCGCGGATACGGCGACCTCAACATCCAAGACATCCTTGTCCACTCGAGCAATATCGGAGTAGCCAAGCTCGGGATCCAGCTCGGTGAACAGCGGCTTTATGAGGCCATCCGCAAGTTCGGGTTTGGCGAGCGCACGGGAATTAATCTGCCCGGCGAAATTTCCGGCATCGTTCATCCGCCCCATCGCTGGAGCAAAGTGTCCATCACGCGGGTGCCCATGGGGCATGAAGTGGGCGCGACGCCCATGCAGGTGGTCACGGCCATGGCCGCTATCGCCAATGGTGGCACCCTGATGATGCCGCAGATTGTGCATTCCATTCTCGATTCCGAGGGGAACCCGGTGCAGGCCTTTCAAAAGGCGGAGGTGCGCCGGGTGGCTTCCGCAGAGGCACTCAAAACCGTGACGGAAGCCCTTGTGGAGGTTGTCAGCAAAAAGGGCACCGCCGCGTTGGCCCATGTTCCCGGCTACACCGTGGCGGGCAAGACCGGTACCGCCCAAAAAGTCGGAGCGAACGGGAAATACGAGAGCAAGTATGTGGTTTCATTCGCGGGATTTATGCCGGCTGCATCCCCGGAGTTTGTGGCTTTGGTGATGTTGGATGAAGCTCAGACTCCGCACGGCCAGAACTACGGTGGCCTTGTCGCCGCCCCGATTTTTTCACGGATCGGCGAGCGAACCGCGCGCTATCTCAATCTCATCCCATCTCCCGAGGAGCCCGGCAGCAACATTGTGGTGACCCAAGCCGACCGGACCCGCGACTAGACCGAATTCATGCAATTAAAGGCGCTGCTTTCAAACATCCCCACCACCTCCGTCGACGGCGCAGTCGATCGCGAGATTTTATCGCTTGCCTATGATTCCAGGCGGGTAAAGCCCGGCTCGCTTTTTGTGGCGCTTCAGGGGGAGAAGGTGAACGGCTCGCAGTTTATTTCCAGAGCCGTGGACAGTGGCGCGGAGGCGGTGGTGAGTGAGGAGCCGCAGATTCGGACCCGTGCCACCCACATCGTGGTGCCCAACGCGCGTTCTGCGATGGCGGACCTGGCGGCGGCCTTCTTCCAGCAGCCTTCGCGGCACATCAAGCTGGCTGGGGTGACGGGCACCAACGGCAAAACGACCACCACCTTCCTCATCAAACACATCTGCGACATGGCGCTGTTGCGCTGCGGGTTGATGGGCACGGTGTATTACCAGGTGGGCGAGCGGATTTTGCCGGCTGCACGCACCACACCCGAATCCCTCGACGTGCAGGATCTCCTCTGGCAAATGCGCTCCGCAGGGTGCAAAGCCGCAGCGATGGAGGTGTCCTCCCACGCGCTCACGCAGGAACGGGTGCGCGGGGTCGAGTTTGACGCCGCGATCTTCACGAACCTCACCCAGGATCACCTCGACTACCACGGCTCCATGGACCGCTACTTCGAAGCCAAGGCTTCGTTGTTTGAGGGCTTGCCGCGCCAACAGAAAAAAAAGGGCAAGGCCATCCTCAACCTCGACGACCGGTTTGGTGCACAACTCTTTCACCGGTTTAAAAACGAGCTTTCTGTCGTCACTTATGGCCAGGGGGTGCCTGCGGACTTCCGGGCAAGCAGCGTGCGCACGGATTTCAACGGCACCAGCTACCAGCTCGATGCGGCGGGACGCAGTTACCTGGTTCGTCTGCCGCTGATCGGCCTTTTCAACGTGTATAATTCGTTGGCCGCGCTCGCGGGCGCCCATGCCATGGGGGTGGACCTACGCACGGCCGTGCTCGCGCTCGCAAGCGCGCCTGCGGTGCCCGGGCGGATGGAGCCCGTGCCTGCCCAGCGTCAGTTCAAGGTGTTTGTTGATTACGCCCACACCGAGGACGCCCTGCTCAACGTCATGAAGACCTGCCGCGAGTTGCAGCCAGGCCGACTCATCGTGGTGTTCGGATGCGGTGGCGATCGCGACAAAACAAAGCGGCCCCGGATGGGCGCGGTGGTGGACCAGTATGCCGACTACGCCATTCTCACGTCGGACAACCCCCGCAAAGAGGATCCGCGGATGATTCTCGAGGAGATCAAAGCCGGAATGCCCCGCGGCCGTTTTGAGGTGATCGAGGACCGGCGCGAGGCCATCTACAAGGCGATTGCATTGGCGCAGCCCCGGGACATCATCCTCATTGCCGGTAAGGGGCATGAGAACTACCAGGAGGTTGCGGATCGGACCGTCCCGTTTGAGGACCGTGCGGTGGCGTTGCAGGCTTTGGAAGGAAAACGCGTGGAGCTGGATCGATAGCGCATGGATCCGGTCCCACTCGAAACTCTCAAACGCTGGTGCGATGGCGCGCTTGTCTCGGGGAATCCGGCGCAGACAGCTTCAGCCATTTGCACCGACTCGCGTGCGCTCAAGCCAGGCGACCTGTTTTTTGCCCTGCGCGGTGAACGTTTCGACGGGCACGCTTTTGTTTCCGAGGCGGTGCGCCGCGGGGCCCTGGGGGCCGTTGTAGAGGGCGACGTGGGGGCTGTTCCTGAGGGGTTTGCGCTTCTTCGCGTGACGCAGGTGCTCGATGCCTTGCAGAAAATCGCGGGGCATTACCGGCAGACTCTGCCTCTCAAGGTGGTGGCCATTACGGGAAGCAATGGCAAGACCAGCACCAAGGATCTCGCTGCGGCGATTCTTAGGGAACGCTTTCGCTGCATCAAAACGGCGGGAAACCTCAACAACCACATCGGCGTGCCGTTGACGCTGCTTCAGGCCAGCGCCCAAGACGAGGCGGGTGTGTTTGAAATCGGGATGAATCACCCCGGGGAAATCGCGCCGCTGGCGGCGCTGGTGCGCCCGGATGTGGCGGTGATCACCAACATCGGCGTGGCCCATATCGAGTACATGGGGAGCCGGGGGGCGATTGCCCTGGAGAAAGGCGCGCTGGCGGAGGCGCTCCCGGTCGATGGGGTTCTTGTGCTGGGTGCCGAAGGCGAATTTAGCAAGGCCTTGGCCGCCCGGACCCAGGCGCGCACGGTTCTCTGCGGATTTGACGACGGGCGCGTGCGTGCCACGGGGTTGGAACAGGATTTTGCGGGGACCCGGTTCTTGCTGCACGCAGATGGCCAAACGGCCCCGGTGTCGCTGCCCGTGCCGGGGGCGCATATGGTTTCCAATGCGTTGCTTGCCGTTGGCGCGGCGCTGAGCCTGGGGCTCACTATCGCTGAGTGCGCCAGGGGGTTGGGGAAGTTGGAGTTGACCAAGGGCAGGCTCGAGCAAAAGGAGGCGCGTGGCATTCGGGTCCTCGACGACACGTATAACGCCAACCCCGACTCGATGGTGGCGGCTCTTCAAACCCTTGTTCAGGTGCCTTCCTGCGGCAGGCGCATGGCTGTTCTCGGGCGCATGGGCGAGCTGGGTGCCGAGTCCGAGCAGGGGCACCGGCGCGTGGGCGAGGCGGCGGGTGAGCTGGGCGTGGATGTGCTCATCGCTGTGGGCGACGAGGCGGCTGTGACGGCGCAGGCCGCTCGGAGGCGCGGGGTCAAAACGGTCCTGGAGGTGCCCAGCACCGAGGCCGCAATCCTCACTTTGCGGGAACTCGCCTGCAGCGGGGACGTGGTGCTCGTCAAAGGCAGCAGGTCTGCCCGGATGGAACGCGTTGTGGAGGGACTTGAGCGAGTATGATGTATTATCTTCACCATCTGAGTGTTGGCACCGACTCGGATTTTCTGAGCGCGCTCAACGTCTTCCAATACATCACTTTCCGTGCGCTCGGTGCCGCGATGACGGCTTTTCTGCTCTCCCTCGTTTTCGGGAACTGGACGATCCGCAAACTGATCTCCCTCAAAATGGGGCAACCCATCCGGACCAAGGAAGAAGTGCACAAACTCTTCGAGTTGCAGGGGGGCAAAGCTGGGACGCCCACCATGGGGGGGATCCTGATTCTGGGCGTGTTGATCATCTCCACGCTGTTGTGGGCCAGGCCTGACAACATAGCGGTGTGGTTGCTCATGTTCACCGTGCTCGTGTGCGGGGCGTTGGGGTTCTGGGATGATTACCTTAAGGTTGCCCGGAAAAACTCCGCCGGGATTAGCGAACGCACCAAACTCCTGGGCCAAGGCTTTGTGGCGCTGGTGGTCACGGGCTTTTTTCTGCTCAACCCAGCTCTTCAGGAGCAGGCGCGCGCCCTGTATGTGCCTTTTTATAAAGAGCCCATCTTTTTGAACCTAGGCTGGTTCACCCTGGTTTTTTTCGCGCTGGTGATCATCGGTTCCTCCAACGCGGTGAACCTCACCGACGGCCTCGACGGATTGGCGGCCGGCTGCACGATCACCACCGGCGTCGCTTACTCCATCATCACTTACGCCGCCGGGAACCTGAAGATCGCCCAATATCTGCAGATTCCCTATTACCCCTTCGCCGGGGAGCTGTCGGTGGTTTGTATGGCCCTGGTCGGCGCGTCGTTCGGGTTCCTCTGGTTTAACTGTCATCCTGCCCGTGTTTTCATGGGCGACACGGGGTCCCTCGCCATTGGCGGCTTTTTCGGTGTGGTCGCCATCTGCAGCAAACAAGAGCTCCTCCTCGTGGTCGTGGGCGGCGTGTTTGTGATCGAGGCCCTTTCCGTGCTCATCCAGCGCACTTGGTTCAAGATCACCAAGCGCGTTTACGGGGAGGGCCGCCGCGTCTTCCTCATGTCACCGATCCACCACCATTTTGAACTCAAAGGCTGGAAGGAAAACACCGTCATCGTCCGGTTCTGGATTCTCTCCGTGATGTTCGCCCTCCTTGGCCTTGCAACCCTCAAGCTGCGTTGAACTCCTCCTACCAAGACAAGCAGGTGGCGGTGCTTGGCGCCGGGGAAAGTGGCCAGTCTGCGGCCTCTCTCCTCCAGGAATGCGGAGCGCAAGTGACGGTGCTCGATTCAGGCGATCCCTCCGGTTTACGCGAAAAGATCCAAGCGCTCGAGGCCCGCGGAATCCGGGTCCTGGCCGGGGAGAC
>JBEIUI010000104.1:0-12296 GCA_040374425.1 Verrucomicrobiia bacterium
CCTCGCGGCATCGGCAAAACCCTCCGCGATCTTTCCGCGCCGCTAATCGATCACTTAAAGGATCGGATGGTACGCAAACTTCTGAAGAAGAAAAGCAACGATAGTGAAGCTGATGCCTTGCGAGATGAGGAGCCACCAGTTCAGACCGAATGTTTTAGCGGTCTCCGCGATCACATTGCCGTCAGCTGCGAGGAAATGAACAAGAGTCATGGGAAAGAGGAAGATCAAAGGAAGAGGCGCGGGACCGTGAAAGATCCCGCGCCAACGAACTATTTCGCGAGGAAGATCGCGAAGAACACAATGCCTTCAGCGAAGGCGGTGCTCAAAATGGCCTGCACGAGGATCTGCGTGGCAGCACCGGGATTGCGCCCGACGGCCTCAGAAGCCCGCATACCGATGATACCCACGCCGATGGCCGCGCCGAAAGCCGCGAGACCAACGTGGATGTTGCCAGTGATGCCAGCTTTCACCGCTTCACCAGCAGCTTCGGCCAATAAGGTTGGGATGTTCATGATGTTTCCTATTTTTGGTGTTGATTCAGTGCCCCCCGCAGTCTTGCCACGGTCCGAGCCCTGAAATTGGATCGATCTCTAGTGGGAATGCGAGGAGCCGTGGCTCTCGTCGTGGGTGCAGATCAAAAGGGTGAAAACGGCAGTCAAAAGCATGAAAACCAAGGCCTGCACCAACCCCACGAGCAGCTCCATGAAGTAGAATGGAATGGGGGTCAACCAGGCAAGCGCAGGCACGATGTTCGACATCGCCTCCAGCATGTTCTCACCCGCGAAAACGTTCCCGTAGAGACGGAAGCTCAGGGAGATAGGACGGAACAGGATGGAAACCACCTCCAAGACACCCACCAAAAGGAATACCACCATCATGACCACTTTCACCACACCGGTGGTGTTCCCCTTGGGCCCGAAAATGTGAAGCAAAAAGCCGCCAGGACCGTTCGCCTGGAGCGCCCAGAAAATCCAGCAAACGAAAAAGATCAATGACATCGCCAAAGTCATATTCAGATCGGCGTTGCTCCCGCGAAACCAAGGCTCAGTCACCCGAAACCCGTGGTCCGTGGGCTCCCCCCAACCAATCGTCCCAACCCCCGGAACCAGCCCCATCCAGTTCGTGAAAAGAATGAAGATGAAGACGGTGGCAAAGAACCAAAACGTCTTCTTCACCAGCTCGTGGCCGATGATGCCCTCAAGAAAGCCATACAAACCTTCCACCAACCATTCCCAGAAATTTTGAGCTCCTTCGGGAACCTCCCGCATCTGTTTGGTAGCAAAACGCGCGAAGACAATAATGCCCAGAGCCACAACCCAAGTCACAATCATCGAGTTGGTCACCATCAGCGGCCCGATATGAAAACGGGGAGCATCAGGAGTCAGCTCCGCGTGTTCCGCATGCGCTTCGGCGCCTGCCGGATGCGCGGAAGAAACGCCCCCTCCCGACGACTCCTGGGCTACTGCCACCGATCCAAGGACCAACACAATCGCGAGCAAAACGGGAAGGATCCTCTTGAGAGACACGCCGGCTTGGAGAATTCTGGATGTGAAGACGAGATTACTCATTTTCGAAATAGGGATCTTCCATCGCCTCCTGATTTGGAGTCGCTCTGCCGCAGACCCGGCATCACGAAGATGCTGGATCATTTACGGAGCCGCCGGAAGAGCCTGAGATAAAAAACCGATTTGTACGGAGCTGCAAGCAGTTTGTGAAATTTTTCACAAAGCCCCAAAAACACGCGGATTTCCCCGGCCGCTCACGCCCGCAGCACGCGCGTATACCATGACAACGGCAGGTCTGGATCCACAATTCGTGCCGCTGGCGGCGGGCGTATCCCGGCTCGCTTCACCAACAGATGTTTCAAGCTGCGGGTGGTGTTTTGAATGGAAAAAACCTCCTGCGCAGTCCGCCGAGCCGAGCCCGCGTAGCGTTCCGCCTGCAAAGGCTGATCCAGCAGATATTCAATCGCTGTTGCCAGGGAATCAGGCGAGCGCGGCTCGACAAGCAATCCATTGTGGCCTGGGCGAATCATCTCGGGGACGCCCGCGATGCTTGTGGAAACGACGGGCACCCCCGCCATCATCGCCTCCATCAACACCGTGGGCAGGTTGTCACTGCCGCCCCCCGCCTCCGGGACGCAGGGCAGTACAAAAACCTGGGCAGCGGAGAGCAACTCGCGGACTTCCCCCTGGGATCGCGGCCCCAGGAGTGACACGGTCCCGGTCAGCCCCGCCCGCTCGATCTGGGATTGAAGCTCCGCCTGAAGCGGGCCACCACCTGCGATTGAGCACTCGAATTCCCGCCCCGGGGCACGCTGCCTGAGAATTCCGCAGGCGCTAATCAGATCATGGAACCCCTTCTTCTCCACATACCGGCCCACCGACAGAATGCGCTGCCGAGATGCGGACGGCTTGCGTGCAGGAAAATCGCTGTCGATCCCGTTGTAGACCCTAAAAAACTTTCTCCGAGCGGCCGGATGCCGATTTTCCATCCATGCCTTGGCGTAGTCGGTCTCGGTGACAACAAACTTGGCGGCTCGAACCAGATGAGAGTTGGAGACGGGGAAATCGGTTTCGCAGAAGATATCGTTCGCGTGGCCGGTGAAACTGTAGCGAATGCCGTAAAGCTTCTTGAGCCACCAAGCGGTTCGAGCCGCCATGGCGCCAAAATGCGCATGGACATGACGGATCCCCTGGCTTTTGAGCTGGGGCCCGAGCCACGCCGCCTCGAAAAAACGGTTGGAATCGTTCTCTTTCCGGGCACGGGCAATGGCCCGGCGCACACTCCACGGCAGATCTCCCGAGGCATGAAGCCGATCCACCTCGGCGCGAAGCACGTCCGACTCGGGCAAATAAAAAACGCCCTCCTCCATAGGCGCCGCGAGGTCGGCGGGATCCTCGGGACGACGGATGGAAACCAGCCAGGGCGCCATCTCCTGGCGGACCATCTCCAGAGCCTCCCTGTAGACAAAGGTTTGAACGAAAGACGGGAATCGTTCGAAGAGGTAGGCGAAGGAATAGGACATTGGAAAAGGATGCTCAAAACGGCGGCGACCGCGCTGGGAAAGCTCCCCGCACAGTCTCAGCCCGCGCCGGGCGCACGGGTCCGTCGAGCCTCATCATAGATAACCTCGAGCTTCTCAATTGCTTTGCGCTGCTCGAACTCCTCGTGCACTGCGCGCGAAGCCGCCTCAGCCAGAGCCGCATAAAAACGCTCGGATGCGACGATCTGCTGCATCGCCGCAAATAACGCCTCATGATCCCGCTCAGCCACCAGCAGTCCCGTGCGCTCGTGAGTAACCGCCTCGGGGATTCCGCCGTGGTTGGTCGCAAGCACCGGCAACCCGGTCGCCATGGCTTCGAGCATGGAATTAGGCACCCCTTCCTGGTTTTGATCGGCGGGCATTTCGCTGGGGTGAACGAACACGTGGGAACGCCCGTAGAGTTCGGCCAACTGCTTCTGAGAAAGAAAGCCGCAGAGTTCCACGGCCCGATCCACGCCCAATTCGGCGGCCAGAGCCAGGACCTCATTTTTAAGCGGGCCTTCGCCTGCGATGACAAAACGGGCGTTGGGATAGAGCTGATGAAACTGCGCAAACGCGCGGATTGCGGTGAGCAGGCCTTTCTTGGAAATCAATCGGCACGCCTGCACAAACCGCCAAGCCCCATCGGCGGGCAGCGAGCGCAGGGTGAACGGGAATTCCTCCAGAGGGATCCCGGTGCGATTCATCCGGAGTTTGTCCGCCGGACAACCGAGCTCTTTCAAGCGTTCCATCAACGAGCGGGACCGCGCGAGAACAAGAGGCACGGCTTGCAGCAACTCCTGCATTTGATCGTCGTATCCGGCCTGATGAGGGCGGGACTGGATATCCATGCCGTGGAACGAAACAACGCAGGGCCGAGCCCATTCGCGGATCAGAGGCAGGAGATGAACGCCAGTGTGCCCGAAATAGATGTGCATCAGGTCGGCAGGCCGGCCTTTGAGCATTCTCATGAGCACCTGGAGCTCGCCCCGGTAGTACACCGGCGGCTTGCGCAGGACGTATTTGAGCCAGAAGCGTTTCAGGAAATTCTTCCGAGCCCGCGGAATCAGCTCGATGTCGTCAAAAGGGAACTGCTCCGCGCAGCCGCGTTCCCGAGTGAGCACAAAAGTGCGGTAGCGCTGGAGGCCGGTGACCTGGCGATAGATGTGCCGCATCTCCGGCTTGAGAAAGGTCGTGCAGTAACTGGCCACCACCGGGGAACCAGCGGAATGAATCTCGGGCATGGGCATGATACCGTTGAAAAAGCCAAACCACCGGCAAAGCGGGACCCTGCTACACCGCCTCCGCCGACTCCACGTCATCCGCCGGACGACCCGGTCCAGCCAACTCGGAGACGAGTGCGCCCAGCCGCAGGGTAAAGGCCTCAATGCCTTCTCTGGACTCCGCGCTGACGGGGAAAACCTCCAGCTTGGGATAACGCCCGCGGAAGTGCTCGAGCTTCTCGGCGGCCTCCGGCAAATCCATTTTATTGGCCACCACCACCCAGGGCCGCTCGCTCAGCTTTGGATCGTGCAGATCGAGCTCTTTTCGCAGCTTCTGCAGGTCTTCGATCGGCTCCCGGCCTTCGCTTCCGGCCATGTCCAAGACGAAGACCAACAACTTGCAGCGCACAATATGGCGCAGAAACTCGTGCCCCAACCCCACGTTGGCGTGAGCGCCCTCGATCAAACCCGGAATGTCCGCCACGGTCACCCGCTGGAACCCGGGCAATTCCACCACCCCAATGTGGGGCGTCAGAGTCGTGAAAGGATACGGAGCCACTTTGGGATGCGCCGCCGAGATTTTCCCCAGGAGCGTGGATTTCCCCGCATTCGGGTAACCCACCAAACCCGCGTCCGCGATCTTGCGGAGTTCGAGGTAAAAAGTGCCCTCCTCGCCGGGATCACCCTCGGTGTATTGCGTGGGCACCTGGTTACGCGAACTCTTGAAATGCACATTGCCGATGCCGCCCTTGCCGCCTTTGCAGAGCACGTATTCCTGGCCCGGCTCGGTGAGATCCGCAACGAGCTCGAGCTCGGAGAGATCGAGCGGTTTGCCACGCTTTTTTCCCTCCGTTGGTTTTTCGTCCTCCGGGGATTTGGAAAGATCCACGTAGGTGGAGGTGGACCCATACGCCACTGAAGCCTCCAAGCCCTCCGCCTTCGGCTCGTCTTCAAGGCGGTAAATCAAGGTGCCCACCGGCACAGCCACGATTTTGTCCAAAGCAGATTTACCAAAGCACTGTTTGCCCATCCCGTGCTCGCCGTTTTTCGCCTTGATGATGGGCTCGTAAAAAAAAGGCGTCAGGCTGTCGGTATGCGTGTCTGCGCGAAAAATCACGCTCCCACCATGCCCGCCGTCGCCCCCATCCGGCCCGCCTCGGGGCACGAAGGATTCCCTCCGGAAACTGACACAACCGCGCCCGCCGTCCCCGGCTTTGGCATGAATTTTAATGTGATCAACGAACATGGAATTTGGGCTTGGGATTGCTGGGCAACGCGGGGCGCGCCGGCCTGCAAGATGCAGCGCGCCGATGGCCCTGACAAGCCCGGCGGGAAGACAAGGCTCCGCAGCGTGCTCTCAGCGGCGCCCGGAAAAACGAGCGGGGGGCGCCGGGTCAGCGGCGAAGCAAGGATGCGTAAAGGTCGCGAGTCTGTTGAGCAATGGCCTTCCAGGAAAACTTCTCCACGGCCCGCAACCGCCCCGCCTTCCCCATCCTTTCACGGAGCTCCGCGTCCCCCATCAGCTCGTTGATACGCTCCGCGAGATCCCGCGAGAACTGGTCGGGATGCACGGGCTCAAACGGGCTTTCCTCCATCTGGGCCAAAGGCACCAGGTAACCGGTTTCCCCGGGCAGCACGACTTCCTTGATGCCACCCACCGCGCTGGCGACCACGGGCGTTTCGCAAGCCATCGCCTCTAGGTTGATGATCCCGAAAGGCTCGTAAATCGATGGGCAACAGAAAACCGCCGCGTGAGAGTAGAGCTCGTAGACGGTCGATTTATTGACCATCTCCTCGATCCAGAAAATGTTGGCTCGTTTGGCGCGTGCGGCCTCCACAGCGGCTTTCATCTCCAAGGCAATTTCGGGCGTGTCGGGGGCCCCGGCGCAGAGCACCACCTGGAATCCCGGGTCCATGTGCTGGATCGCGTTGACCAGGTGCACGATCCCCTTCTGCCGGGTGATCCGCCCCACAAAAAGCACGAAAGGCACGCTGGGATCGATGCCGTATCGGGTCAGCGCGTCCGTGCTGCGCACCGGTTTGTACTCCTCCAGGTCGATCCCGTTGTAAATGACGTGCACCTTCTCGGCATCGACATTGAAAAGACGCAAAATGTCCCGCTTGGTTTCTCCAGAGACGGCAATCACGGCGTCGGCCATCTCAATGGCCGTTTTTTCCACCCAACACGAAAAATCGTAGCCCCCACCCAGCTGTTCCCGTTTCCACGGCCGCAAGGGCTCCAATGAATGCACGGTGAGCACCAAGGGGATCCCGTAGTTAAGCTTTGCCACAATCCCACCCAGATGGGTGTACCACGTGTGGAGATGGACAATGTCGGCGTCGATCGCAGTGGTGTTCCAATCCAGACACCGCTGCAGGGCGCCAAAAACCGAATGGAGCTCCTTTGGAGCGGAGTATCCCGAGACGTCGACGCCGAACCCGGTGGCCTTGAGCGAGGCGGTGTCCAAGCGCGGCTCCCGGAGGTCTTTTCCGTAACAGCGCACCTCCACCTCCATCATCTGGGCGAGCTCCCTGCTCAGATAATCCACGTGAACGCCCGCGCCACCGTAAATCGTGGGAGGGAACTCGTTGGTCAAAAAAAGCGCCTTCATAAGCAGAAAACAGAAATCAGCGAAGCAAAGTTGGGTGGAAAATCACGGGGCACCCTGCGCGGATGAAGCCACCGCAGGTTCCCGGCGTGCGCCCGCTCCCCCTTCGGAAGCGGACAGCTCGATCCGGGCAGGAGGATTAAAAGAAGATGGGGATAATCAGGATCGCGACGATGTTAACGACTTTGATCATCGGATTGATGGCCGGGCCGGAGGTGTCCTTGTAGGGATCGCCCACAGTATCCCCCGTGACTGCGGCCTGGTGCGACGGGGAGCCTTTGCCGCCGTGGTTGCCTTCCTCGATGTATTTCTTGGCGTTGTCCCAAGCCCCACCGCTTGAGGTCATGGAAATCGCCACAAACAGACCGGTCACAATCGTCCCCACCAGCATCCCGCCCAAAACCACAGGCCCCAGACCGGGTAACGCGGCAACGGCCACCACGGCCAAAACCGGCAGAAGCGCCGGCAGGATCATCTCCCGGAGCGCCGCCTGGGTCACAATGTCCACACACGTGCCGTATTCCGGCACGGCTTCCCCGCGCAGGATCCCGGGTTTTTCTTTCAATTGCCGGCGCACCTCATTCACCACGGCCCCCGCGGCTTTGCCGACCGCGTCCATGCTAAACGCGGCAAACAGAAAGGGCAGCAATCCCCCCAAAAACAGGCCGATGATGACGTGGGGATCGCTCAATGAAAATGTGAGGGCTTTTTCGATAATCTCGACTTGGGCGGCAATGGCCGAGGCATCCGCCGCCGCATGGAGGTGCTTCCATTTATCGAGAAGGTGCGCCTTGAGATCCACGGCGTAAGACCCGAAGAGCACCAGGGCGGCCAACCCGGCCGAGGCGATGGCGTAGCCCTTGGTCACGGCCTTCATGGTGTTGCCCACCGCGTCGAGGTCATCGGTGATGGCGCGCACTTCCTTGGGCAATCCGCTCATGACCGCAATACCTCCGGCGTTGTCCGTGATCGGGCCAAAGGCGTCCAGGGAGATGATAATGCCGGCCATGGAAAGCATGCTCATCACGGCCACGGCAACCCCGTAGAGACCGGCACAGTAAAAGCTCCCCCAGATGGCGGCGCCGATAAAGAGAACAGGCAGGGCCGTGGCATGCTGGCCGATCGCCAAACCGGCGATGATGTTGGTGGCGTGGCCGGTTTCAGAGGCCTTGGCGATCTTGCGGACCGGCCCGTAGGCGGTGGAAGTGTAGTAGTTGGTGATCAGCACCACCACCCCGGTCATCACCAGCCCGATCAGCGCTGAAACGTAGAGGCCACGCGGCGTGATCAGGCGACCACCCACGGCCACGGCTTCCGGGAAAAGCATTTTTGTCGCGAAGAAAAACGCGCCCGCGGAAAGGAGGCTGCTCACGCCCACACCCGCCATGAGAGCCGTGCCCGGACGGGACTTGGAGATGTTCACGTAGAAAACCCCGACGATCGAGGAGAGGATGGAGATGGCACCCAAAACGAAGGGGTAAATCACCGCGCCGTCGATGCCCTTGAGGGTCAGCGCGCCAACTAACACCGCTCCAATCAGACTCACGGCGTATGTCTCAAAAACGTCGGCGGCCATCCCGGCGCAATCCCCCACGTTGTCGCCCACGTTGTCGGCGATGGTCGCCGGATTCCGCGGATCGTCCTCGTCGAGGTTGCTCTCGATTTTACCCACCAGATCCGCTCCCACGTCCGCCGCCTTGGTGTAAATCCCCCCGCCCAGCCGGGCGAAAACGCTGATGAGCGAGGCCCCGAGAGCGACCCCGACCAGACTGCTAATCTGCTTGTCCGGATTCCAGCGGCCGACTCCGACATAGAACAGGGCGATCACCAGAAGAGCCAATCCCACCACCAACAACCCCGTCACCGCACCGCCGTTGAAAGCGGCCTGCATGGCCTTGTGTCGGCTGATCGTCGCGCCTTGGGCCGTGCGCACATTGGCCATCACCGCGATGCGCATCCCGATGAATCCCGCCACCAGCGAACAAACAGCTCCCAGCAAAAACCCCACCGCTGTCGGCCAGTCTTTGGCAAAGCCGACGACCAAAAACAGCACGGCGGCGATGCGGCTGATCGAAAGGATTTGGCGACTGAGATACGCCTTTGCGCCCTCCTCGATGGCACCCGCGATTTCCCGCATCCGCGCGTTGCCCGCCGGAGAAACGGCGATGGTGCGGATCAGGTAGAGGGCGAATCCCAGGGCGACAATCGCGCAGCCCATGGAGGACTCGATGCCAAAGGTCTGGAGGAAGGAGGCGGCAGGCGGGTGCATAAGTTTCGAGCCGGGCGGGGAAAAGCCGCGCAGTCTAGGAGTTTTGCCCCGACTGGCAACGCTTTAACTGGCATGAATCAGGAGCGCCGGAGCATCGGGGAGTCCGAGGCCGGGGCACCCGCGCCTTCCCCCGATCCCCCTCTCTTCCTCTCTACTTTCGCGCCTCAGGAACCACGGTCATTTCCACCCTCTGCCCGGCTCGTTCCACCACCACTTTCACCGGCTGCCCGATTTTCACAGCGTCCAGGCCGTACGTATATTCGTAGATGTTGGTGATTTTCTGCCCCCCAAACTCCACGATCACGTCGCCGCCTTGCATGCCCGCTTTTTCCGCAGGACTCCCCCCGCGTGCTCCACTGATTTTCACCCCTTTGACTTCCGTCGCGTAATCGGGAATCGTCCCGAGATACGCCCGAAGCGTCTCCCGCGAGCCCCCCCCTTGATCGCTGCGTTCCACGCGCGCCAGATCCGGTTTTTCAGGAGCCGCAGCCACATCCAGGATCAATTGTTTGGCCAGAGCCGCGATCCGCTCGGCGCCTTCGTAGTTGAGTTTTTCGGCGAGATCACTGGGCCGGTGGTAGTCCTCGTGGGCACCGGTAAAGAAATTCATCACCGGGATCCGCCTCGGATAGAAGCTGGTGGTGTCGGTGGGCAGATACGGGTCGTCCTGCAAAGTCAGGTTGAACCCGGCGGCCACGTTGCGCTTCTCGATGAGTTTGCGCCACAGCTTGGAAGACCCCACCCCTTGAATGGTGAGCTTGTTCTCGCGCAGCCTGCCCACCATGTCGAAGTTGAAGTAGGCCGCCATCTTCCCCAAGGCCACCGGCGGGTTCTCACAGAACGCGGCGGAACCGATCAACCCGATTTCTTCCCCCGACCAAAGCCCAAAGACGATGCCTCTCTGGAACTTCTCGGGATTCGCGGCCCGCTCCGCGGCAAGTGCTCCGGCGAGCTCCATCACCACGGCCACCCCGGAGGCGTTGTCATCGGCCCCCGGATGCACCGCGCCCTCCTCCCCCGAGCGCGCCATGGAACTCGAGGCGTTTCCGCGGCCGAGATGATCATAGTGGGCGCCCACCACGATGTATTCGTCTCCCTGCGTGGGCGGCAGAATGGCCACGACGTTTCTGTCGGTTTTTTTGATCCGCTCAACCCCCACCGCCAAACGGGCACGGACTTGAGGGAGCGCAAACGCCCCCTCCGCATGCGGATTTTCCTGATCGAGCTCCGACTGAATCGTCTTCAGATCCTTGCCCGCGGCAGCCAGCATCGCGGCGGCGACCTTGCCGGAAACCGAGTGGGCCAGGATACCCGAACCCGCCAGGGTGCCATCCCCACTGAGCGGGATGAGTTCCCCGGGCTGGGGCGACTGAGGCCCGGCCACGAAAAGAACGGCCTTGGCGCCTCTCTCGCGAGCCAACATCGCCTTGTAACGCAGCCCCGCGTAACGATTGAGTTGCGCCCGACGCTGAGGCAAAGCCCCCTCGGGCACATACCGCAGCATCAGCACGACTTTGTCTTTCACATCGAGCCCGTCATACGAGTTATACCGGGTGCCGTTCCCCTCTGGAACCGACAAACCGTATCCGGCAAAAACGACGTCCCCCTCCACATCCCCACTGTCGCTGAATGAAAGCGGCCGGTAGTCCTGTTCGATGACGAATGAGGACGGGCTTTCCCCCCCTCGGGCTGGGGATTTGAAGGAGAGATGATTTTTTTCAGCGAGAACCCGCACCCCCGCATCGAACTCAAACGGCTGGAAAAAGGTGTCTGAGGACGGCTTCAATCCCAAGCCCTTCAAGTATCCCGCAAGAAAATCGGCGGCTTTCAGGGCACCCTGGCTGCCGGCTGCACGGCCCTCCCTTGCGCCGCCCGCGAGCCAATCGACCTGCTGACGCAGGTCGTCTGAAGAAATCTCCGGCCGCAGCTTCAATCCACCCTCGGCCACCACGGCTTCGCCTGCCGCGGGTTGCGACGTGGGCGCCGAAACGGGCGCGCCCTGGGATCCGGTGCCCGCGTGCCGCAAGGGAGCCGCGGCAAGCGCCGCGAGCGCTCCCTCGTGGTTCCAGTTCGCGATAAAAACCTGGGATTTCTTCTCCGCGTTCCGCGCCGACGTCCAGCTCAGCCGTTTGCCGTCGGGCGAGAACACGGGCAGCCCGTCAAACCCCTCAGTCAATGTCACGCGGACCGGCTCCCGGGCGCCTTCGCTGTCCACGATGAAGAGCTCGAAATTTTCGAACCCGAGCTTGTTGGACGTGAAGATCACGTACTGCCCGCTGGGGTGATAAAAAGGCGCCCAAGACATGGACTGAAAATCCGTAACCCGGCGCACGTCCGAGCCATCGGTCTTCATGGTGAACACGTCGGCGTGCATGCCCTGCGCGTCAAAGTGACGCCAGACGATGCGTTGCCCGTCCGGAGAAAAAAACGGTCCCCCGTCGTAGCCCGGCGCCGAGGTAAGCTGGCGCACGTTGCTGCCATCGGCGTTCATGATGTAAATCTCGCCAAAAGAAGCCGGGTCCTTTTCAAAACGAGCTTTGTCTTCGGCGGAGAGCTTTTCGAGCGGGTAAGCCCCGCGCAACGAACAAAAAACAATCTGCTTTCCGTCCGGGGAATAAGCGGCTTCGGCGTCGTAGCCGGGCGACTCGGTCAGACGGCGGATTTCGGCGCCGTCTGTCTGCGCGGAAAAAACCTCCATCTCCGGGTCGTAATCCCACGAATAGCGGCGCAGCTTGCCCGACGCGCGAAATTCAAGCTCCGCAGCCTGCTTGGCCGAGGCCTTGGGATCCAGATGGGTGGACGAGAACAGGAGGCGCCCGGTGCCGGGCTGAAAGAATCCGCAGGTGGTTTTGCCGGTCCCGGGAGACACCCGGACGGTTTCTCCGGACAACAGATCGAGCTGGTAGATCTGATAGAAGGGGTTGGATTCATCCCGCTCACTCTGGAAAACCATCCGTTTACCGTCGGGATGAAAATAGCCTTCGCCGCTGCGTTTTCCCTCGTAGATGAGCTGACGCGCCTCAGAAAGGAGCGGTTCGCGAAATGCGGGCGTATCCTGAGCCAAACCCAGAGCCGACCCGAACAACAAGGAGCCAATGACAATGCGACGGGGAAACATGGCTCAAGATTAACCATGTCCCCACCCGGTTGTCATCGGGTGAAACGCAGCG
>JBEIUI010000083.1:0-16104 GCA_040374425.1 Verrucomicrobiia bacterium
AACCTCAAAGATCTCAAAGAACCCAAACACGCAGGTTGGAACTTCGGCTTTCGGGCTGAACTCAGTGCCATTCGGGACCGATAGATCCTACACGCCCCATCGGCCCCCTTCGATGTCCGGGGATTCCTTCCTGCTCGCGCCGCACGGCAACTACCGAGAGCTCCTTTTCTACCAGAAAGCCGAGGTGGTATCCGACCTCACCTTCCAGGTTTGCCAACGTTTTCTCAACCAAGGCGGCCTCCGCGAATGCATGTTCCAAGCCAGGCTCAAACACCGCCGCCTGAAACCTTCCCTCCAATAGGCCCGACCTACCCGCGAGCGTCCCGTCGTTCATGCTCGGACCGAACGGGCGGGTCCGGCCCGTTGCCTCCCCTCACTCCCATTCCACGGCGCGCCCGCCGCAGTCGGCACCGAGACGGTGGATTTGCCAGTCGCCGACGCTGGAGAGCAAAGCGAGTGCCGTCACGGCCCCGATCAACGCGGTAAACATATCAGACTGTGTCCCAAGGCTCGCCTTGGGTTTCCCGAAATTTATCCGCTTCCTGGCCGAGAGCCAATGCCGCCGCCCACTCGACCAGTTCGGAGGTGGCACCGCCCCCCAGCACGATACACCCCACCACAAAACCAAGCATCCTCGCCCCGCGCACAGACCCTCCTCGGATCAGATTCTCCCGCGCCAAAACAGCCGGCACAAAGCCCTGGAAAACATGGCCGATCTTGTCTTACGGATTCCGGTCGAGCCCAGGCCGCTCCGCCACAGCGGCGACAAACGACTTGGGGCGGGATGCGTGCATGACGGATCCGGGCCGCGCAGGAAAACAAAACGAAGCCCGCAAATTCCACTGGGTTGGTGCCCGCAGGTTCTTCGGCAGAATTCAGTCATCCCCACTGACCGGGGCTTATTCGGAAAAGAGATCCCGCAAATCCTCGAGGGTGAGACTCTGCGCGAACTTTTCTTCACCAAGCACGTCGTCGGCCAGCGCACTTTTACTCGTCTGCAGGGCGCGGATCTTTTCCTCGATGCTGTCTTTGATGAGCAGCCGATACGCGATGACCTTGTTGACCTGTCCGATGCGGTGGGTCCGGTCGATGGCCTGGTTTTCGACCGCCGGATTCCACCAGGGGTCAAAGAGCACCACGTAACTGGCGGAAGTGAGGTTGAGACCGAAGCCGCCCGCCTTGAGCGAGATGAGGAACACGGCGGCTCCTTTGTTGGCCTGGAAGTCGCGGACGAGCTGTCCACGGTTTTCGGTTTTTCCCGCGAGGAAATAAAGCGGCCAGTTACGCGCTTCGATGGTGTCCTTGAGGATGTCGAGCATTTCGACGAACTGCGAAAAGACCAGGACCTTCTGTCCCTCCTCGATCAAGGGTTCGAGCTGTTCGATCAGGGCGTCGAGTTTTGCGCTGGAGGCCTTGGACTCGGGTTTGACGAGGCGGGGATGACAGCAGATCTGACGGAGCCGCATCAGCGAGGTGAGTACATGAAAGCGCTCCTTGGCCAACTGCTTCTGGGTGGTGACGTGGAGAAGCATCTGCTGGGCGCGCTTGAGTTCGGCCCGGTAGAGGGTGTGCTGCTCGCCCTCCAATTCACAGTAGAGATCCTCCTCCATACGGTCGGGCAGGTCGGTGGCCACCTGCGACTTGGTGCGGCGCAACACAAAGGGCCGCACCCGGGCCGCCAATCGCCGCCGGGCAAACGGGTCCTCCTTGGAATCATAGAGCTTCGCAAACTGAGCGCGCTGGCCGAGCGCGCCGGGCATCGCAAACGACATCAGACTCCAGAGATCGAGCAGGCGGTTTTCAATCGGAGTGCCGCTCAGAACCAGCCGATGCCCGCATTTGAGAGCGCGCGCGATTTGCGCGGTGGCGGAGCTGGGGTTTTTGATGAACTGCCCCTCGTCAAGAATCACGGCAAGAAAGTCCAGGGCCACGAGCGACTCCCCAAGGGATCGCAGCTGCGCGTAGTTGATCACGTGCAAATCCGCAGTGGCGATCTGCTTGGGCAACGAACTCAGATCCCCGCCACCCCACACCCGCACCCGGATTCCCGGCAGGAACCGCTCCGTTTCAGCCCGCCAATTATCGGCGACACTTTTTGGGCAGATAACGAGCACGGGCAGAGCGGACTGTTTCACGGGCTGTTCCCGCAGCCAAGCCAGCCAGGTGAGGGTTTGGAGGGTTTTTCCCAACCCCATGTCATCCGCGAGAATGCCGCCAAACCGGTTGGTGCTCAGATAGGCGAGGAAATGGAATCCCGAGAGCTGATAAGGCCGCAGGTCCGCGTGAATGGACTTGGGCACTTCGGGCACCACTCGGGTCTGTAGTTCGGCTGCGCGGCGTTCGATCTGCTCGCACTGGGCCGCAGGCAAAAACCGGCGTGCCGCCTTGTCCGCGAGCTGAAGCGCGTGCAGTCTCTGGGGTTCGCTTGAGAGATCCACGGCGCTGAGCCCCAAGCGCGAGAGCTGTTCGTCATCCTGCTCGGTGAGATTAAACTCCAGCCGACGCCAGCCTTTGCTCGCGAGGCGCACCCAACCGCCGCGGGCGTCCAGCAGGAGCTTGAGTTCCTCCTTGCTCAACTCGGTCTCGGACACATCCAGCACCACACGCAGGTCAAACCAATCAAGCCCCGCCGACTCCACATCCAACCGCACCGACCCCATCACGGCCTCCCGCCCAAACGAGGAGAGTTCACCGGCCAACTCCACGCGGAGATCCTGCGGCAGCGATTGAAGCCAGGCTGAAAACGTGTCGGCAAACTTGCGGGTCACCTTGAAATGCCAGTGAGCCCGGTGTTCATCCCATTTCAACGCAAGCGGCTCGAGCAACACCGCCAACGGCGCCAGGGCCGAGCGGTCGTAGTAAATTTCGCGCTCCTCGCCAGCGTGCTCCTCCTCAACCATCCGCCAGCCCTCGGGTGCCAGCACCATCCGCTGCAGGCCGTCGGCGGATTCCGCCAGCACCTCCACAATACAACTCTCCTCCTTGGCTCCCGCCCAGGTGGGCTGGATGTCACAACGCACCCACGGCTTTACTTCCACCGTCCGCACCCGCTCCAGCATCCGCGCCGGCAGATCCACTCCCATCCGCCGCAGAAACCGCACTCCGTGCCCGCTCTCCAATGCTTGCGCGGGGATGAGCGCCTCCTCCGCCGGATCGATGGCGCGCGCATCCAGATCCGGACCCTTCCACACGGCATCGGCAGTCACATAAAAAGTCGGCACCCCTTGCGCCACAAAAAGGAAGGGACCGGCAGGCGACCCGTCCGGGCAAACCAGGCGCAACCGATAATCCTGCCCGTCTCCCTGCGCCGGGAGGAGATCCCACCGAAGCGCTTCTATCGGCCGTTCCAGGGCGATTCCGTAGGAGTTAACCAACCGGCTCGCCAGCCAAGGAATCCGGAGCAACTCGTCGAGAATCCCTTTCGCGTCGGACTCAAAATAACGGAGGGAAGGTTCGAGCCCGAATTCAGCGCGTTCCACGAGGCGCTGAGCGATGAGCGCGGCCTCGGGCGTGCACTCGCTGGCAGGCACATTGGCCAGCGCGCGAAACTGGGGCTGGCGCATCGCAGCAAACTCCGGCTCACCCGCCCGGCGCGACTCGAGAATCGCGGCCTCCGGCGTGAAACGCAGCTGCAAATCAAGCTCCCTGGGGGGCGCCACCGGCACGTCCTCGTGCAGATGGGAAAGCAGCTTTTTCCAACGTTCCACTTGGCGTTCACGACGGAACGCCCCCATGCGTTCACGGACCGGCGCGGGATCGCTCACCGGGATAAGAAAACCTGGAACGCTCAGGTCGTGTTCCTCGAGAAACAGGGCGAGATAAAGCCAAAACTCGCGTTCATCCGCGGGAAGCGCGGGCCAAAGGAGGAGACGATCCCGACCCAGACCCGGAACGTCAAACTCCAACTCCCCCAAGTCATCCGCCACAATACTCCCCCTTTGGCAGACCTTGGCGTAAACCTCGGAAATTTTCTGAAGATACGACGTCTCCTCCGGGGAAAGCTTCCGCTGCAACGCCTTTTCAAGCGGGCCCAACAGGAGACTGGCCGAGAGAGCCGCGACGGGCGCCGCGACAGGAGCCGGGGCGGCCGGCTCGGGTGCAGCGGGCTTGAGGCTCGCGCGTTTGGGCGGATTCTTACGGGCCGCAAACGCTTCGGAAACGGGCGCAACAAGCAGCGATTTCATCACGGCGTAGGTATGCCGACACTGCGAGCCGGCATCGCAGTCGCATTGATCCACCCAGCGCCCTCGACTCGGATCATAACTCGCTGTCACCCGGTAAATCCGGCGCCCTGTTACTTCGGCCGTGAACCCTTTGTTTTCAGGCAACTCCACCAGATCCTGAACAGCGCCGCCGACAAAATACCCCATCCCAACGCGTTCCGCCTGGGGCGGATACGCGCGCAAAAACTTGTGCGCGGCGGCACGTGCGGCGGGAGAGATATCAAAAGACATGGAGGGTCAGTGTAAAGCCGCACCTGAAGCGAGCAAGCATCGCGCAACAGGAAATAGTTGGCACCGGACAAATCGGCGCCGCAAACGCCCAACCCACGCTCTGGGATTCCAGAAAACCAAGGTTACTTGGGCCGCACGTTGCGACGCAAAAACGTGGGAACATCCAGGTCTTGGCCATCGACAATCGTGGGTTCGCTCTTTTCGAACCGGCCCCGAGTAACAGGCTCAAACTGCATCTGTTCCTGCCGCGTTTCGCGTTTAGCCGCCACGATTTCCGCCGCTGTGGGACGAAGCGAGGGTCGAACCGAGGAAGCGGCGGGCCGGCTGACAACAGGCCGTTCCGAGGGAACCACAGGCGGATCCGGTTCGAAAAGAGACTTGGATACCAGAACCTCTTCTACAATCTCCTGAGGCAGGGAATGGGAGGAATCGCGCGCCTCCACCCGGTCCTCAATGATGGGTCTCTGGACGGAAACGTCCTGGGCTTGAACCGGGCGCGCCACCGGGGATTGCACCGCGCCCTCAGCATCCAGGGAGCTCAGAATCGTCACCGCCAGCCGGTTGCCCAACTGCGGATCGATGACAGCCCCGAAAAGCACCCGAGTCGTGTCGCTGATGTGCCGGTTAAATTCCTCCATGAGGATCTGAACCTCGTTCAAAGTCATCTGTGGGCCGCCCGCCACCTGAATGAGCACGTTCTGAACGTCCGCCAGCATCCGACCCCGGTCCATGAGCGGGCTCTTGAGAGCGCGTTCCAAGGCCTGGTGCGGTGAATGATCTCCCTCCGACTCCCCGTATCCGAAAAGGCAGCGGGGATTCTGCTGGCGCAACGCTGTGACAATCTCATCAAAACCCACATGCAACAGACCGCGTCTGCGCAGCAGGGAGCAAATCGCGCGTACGCTCTGGCTAATGGTTTGGTCAGAAACAGAAAACGCTTCCTGAATCGGCGCACGCGGCGAGACGGAATCCGCCATCCGATCATTTTCAAAACAGATGACGACATCGGCGGATTGCTGGAGCGTTGCGAGCGATTCCTCGGCCTGGCGCATCCGGCGTTTGCCTTCAAAACTAAAGGGCATCGTTGCGAAAACCACGACTAACGCCTCTTGATCCTTTGCGCACGAAGCCACCAGCGGGGCGGCTCCGGAGCCTGTGCCGCCGCCCAACCCGACACACATGAAAACGACGTTCGCATGGCCGATGGCAGCCCGAATTTCATCCGTAGACTCCTCCGCTGCGCGGTAGCCCAGCTCCGGATCCCCGCCCGTCCCCAGGCCCCGGGTCAAACCGGCTCCGAGCTGAACCTTGTGGGGCGCCACAGATCCCGTCAGCGCTTGGGTGTCTGTGTTGATCGCCACCAATTCATCGCTGAGCGCGCCGTCGATCTGGATCCGGTCCAGCGCATTGGAGCCCGCTCCACCGAGACCCAAAATCTTGATGCGGAGATCCGCCTGAAGCGGCAACTGGTTGCGGGGCAATTCAATCATGAGACAGGTCTATAATTAAAGAGGCAGCACAGGAGAGCGAAGGGGCGGGATAAAGCGGGAGGGCGGGGTCCACCGGTAGGAAACGTCTTCACCAGACTCCGAAAAAAGGCAGTTTGCGCCGGATCCGCGAAAACCAACCGCGCGGTTTGTCCCCCTGCATGGCCTGGGCGTATTTGATCAACCCGATGGCGGTCGAGAACTGGGGGTTTTCAAATGCGGATGTCACGCCGCTGACCGTGTGTGCATGGGTGAGATGGACGGGCAATCCGAAGACCTCCTCGGCCAATTGGTCAACGCCCTGGAGCATCGAGCAGCCCCCCGTCAGCAGCACGCCCGCTCCGAGAAAAGGCAGATAATTGGTCTCGTCTGTCTGGCGTTTGAGCAGTTCAAAAGCCTCCCGCACCCGGCAGTGAATGATCGTGTTGAGCATCTCCCGCTCGATCTCGCGCCCGGCAAATCCCGTTTCGTCCTTGAGCACGAGCATCTCGCCCGGAACGGACTGGCCCAGAGTCACGCTGCCTTCCTCCACCTTGAGTCGCTCCGCGCGGGCCATCGGGATTCGCAGGCCAAGGGAGATGTCGTTGGTGACATGATCCCCACCCACGGCCAGGCAGCCGCTCTGCTTGATCGCGCCGTCCACATAAACCACATAACCCGTGGTACCCCCGCCGATGTCGATGACGAGCGCACCGAGGTTTTTTTGATTGAGATCGAGCACCACCTGGGCAGCCGCGAGCGGCGCGAAAACGACATCCTCCACCTCAATATCGAGCTCCTTGACGCAACGCACGCTGTTCTTAATCCGGGTGCCGACCCCGTGGACGATATGGAAATCGGCTTCGAGCTTTCTGCCCATCATGCCCACGGGATTGAGCACGCCGTCCTGCCCATCCACGTAGTAATGCTGAAGAATGGAATGCAGGAACATGTTCGCCGGGGGAATGCTCACCTCGCGAGCGGCCGCCTGCACGTCCTCGAAGTCCTCCTCGCAAATCTCCTCCCGATCCTCGGGAATGTTCACAGAGCCACGGTTGTTGAAGCTCTCCGTGTGCCCGCCGCTGACGGCAAGAAACACGCTCCGGATCATTACGTCGCTCTTCTCCTCTGCGTCAGCTAACGCCTCGCGCACGCATTTACCTGCTGTGTCGAAATCCACGATCTCCCCTTTGCGCACCCCGCGCGAGGGCGCCTGGCCGACTCCAAGGATCTTCACGGTGCCGTCCCGGCGGGTTTCACCCACCACGGCGCAAACCTTGGATGTCCCGATTTCAAGTCCTACAACAATGTCTTCGCTAGCCATCTAAACGGAAGGGTTTCTTAATAAAGTCTATCGGCGTCTTCCGCCGCTGCAAATTCCCCGACGGGGTGGAAGGGGCTTCGGCTGGAGCCGCGGCGCCGGGGGCCCGCCGCGGAACGGCGCTCCGCGGCGAAACCGCGACCGGAGGCCGGACCACGGGCTCGGACTCTTTTGCAGCTTTTGTGACAACCACCGGGGCAGGTGTCGCCGGCTTTTTCGCCGGCTCCGGAGCCGCCTTGGCCAGGGCCAAGGGCGTCGGCTTGGCTGGCGAAGGTTTCACCACTGGCGCAACGACTTTCGGATCCGCGGGTTTCGCAGGGACCGCATCTGGGCGGGGCGCCCCGGCGGCGGCAACCGCGTTAGGGTCCACAAACGTGACTGGCATGTTGCGTTCGACGAGGAGATTGACCGTTTGAATCTCCCGACGCGCGGGTTCGAGGTGATCCAGCAAACGATTCAACCGATCGAGTTGTGCATCCACCCGATCCAGCCCGAATGTGACCTGCGCGTGGGACCGGTCGCGCACCCGGAGGCAGTAGCCTTTGGCAAGATCCACATTTCGCACCTGAAACCGCGTGCTGTCGCCATTGAGGCGGATCAATTCCAAAGCGGCTTGCATCTCCGGAGTCATCACCCGCTGGCCCGGAGCCAAATTCTCGATCGCCACCCCGGAGATCACCGGCAAATGCAGATATTCCGGGAGCTTGGCCTTGGTCCGCATTACAACGCCACGGTCGTCGATGAGAAAAGCGTGGTCGGAGGACGTGGGATCCTCCTCGGCGCTGGAAATCACCCAGGCGATCGGCCGCCGCTCGCTGATGGTGATGTTCACCCGGTTGGGCAGCACCCGTTGAACCTCCACGCGCTCGGCTTGCGGCAGTTCCATCAAAGCCGCCTGCGCTTTGCCAAGGTCCACCGTAAAAATGTTCCTACCTTGGCGGATGCCTCCCACCGCGAGGACCTGCTCTCGGGTGAGGGCCCCGTCAGTGGCGACCCGCACATCCGAGAGGAAATAGTCGGGGTTCTCCCAAAAAAACCGGCGAAGCGCCTCGCGGCCCCCCAGGTAGACGCCTCCGATCATGGCGGTGAAGAAAACCAGCTTGCAGGTGAAAAAGAAGATGGCGCGGTTGCGCTGAGCCACCGCCTTGTCATGTCGCACCGTGACTTCCAGCAGATGCTGCTGCTTGCGCTGGCGGGTGTTGGAAACGCGTTGGTTGCGAACGCGGCTGTTTTTCATGGGCAGATTAGGGAGCGAGAAAGTGAAAGTTCAACGATGCGCGCGCAAAGCGCCGGGTAACCAATCCCGGCCGCAGCCGCCGCCTCTGGCAACAAACTCGAGGGGGTCATTCCGGGGATGGTGTTAATCTCCAAAACAAAGGGTTCACCCGCCTCAGTGAGCAACACATCCACCCGGGAGTACACCTCCAGGTCCAGCGCCCGATGGGCGGCTAGCGCCGTGTGCTGAACCAGCGCCGTGAGCTCCGGGCTCAGGGCTGCCGGGCAATAGTGGTCCGCCCCGGCGGCTGTCGGATTAAGGAAAGGATATTTATTCTCAAAATTGTAGAAATCCTGCCTCGCCACAATCTCCACGACTGGCAGCGCCTCCGCCCCAACCACTCCGACCGTCAGTTCACGGCCTTGAACAAACTTCTCGACCAGCACTTCGCCCCCAAACATCCCAACCTCCCGCAATGCGCCCGCCAACTCGGACGGGTCCCGCACGATGTAAACCCCGACACTGGAGCCTTCCTTCGGCGCCTTTAACACGAGCGGCAGCGACAAGGTCGGCGCGACGCCCTTCTCCAGCACCTCAAACTCAGGCGTCGGCACGCCACGCTCCTCCAACCGACGTTTTGTTGCGATCTTGTCGATAGCCAACTCGCTGCCGGCAACACCTTCGCCCGTGTAGGGCACATTGCGCGTTTCCAGCAGGCGCTGGAGTTGGCCGTCCTCCCCAAAAGTCCCGTGGATGACGTTAAAAGCCACCCACGTCTGAGGCGGCAGCACGAACTCCGGGCCGTCGACTTCCACCGCCGTCACGTCGGCTCCCAGGGTCCGCAACGCCTGCACAACCCCTTCGCCCGATTTGAGCGAGACTCTGCGCTCGGAACCTGGGCCGCCCATGAGAACAGCGATGGATTTGTGACGGAGATCGATCATGAGAAAAACACCGGGAAAAAAGCCGAGGAACGCGATGCAGAACGCGTACCCGAGACGCAAAAAACTGAAGTAAAAAGTGGTCTCTCGTCGAGCCTAGGAATGCGTTCCAGAGCAATTAATGGGACGCAGGCTGGATCACTCATGGAAACCCGCCTGTTCTCCCAGGATCTGCACCTCAGTTTCGAGACGGATTCCGCGTTCCTGCAATGCCTTGCAACGAATCTGCTCGATCAGCGACAACACGTCCGTGGCTTTTGCGCCGCCTTCGTTGACGATGAAGTTGCCGTGCAGCTCCGAGACCCGCGCATGGCCCACTCGCAGACCTTTGAGCCCGAGTTCGTCCACCAATTTGCCTGCTGGAATACTCCCCGGGTTCTTGAAGACGCAGCCCGCGCTGGATTCACGGGGTTGCGTGGTCCGGCGTTTGGTCTGGGAAAGCTCCAGCAGCCGCTCGATTTCCTCGGACGTGCTTGGCGCGCCTTTGAGGGTGGCGGACACAGCGAAGTTGTCCACCAACGCACCCGCGTGCCGGTAATGAACGTCGAGTTCCTCCGGTGTTTTGGTGTGGAATTCGCCCGACCGGTCCACATACCGGACGCTGACGACGTGATCGAAGGTTTCAGCACCCATGGCCCCGGCGTTCATGCGCAACCCTCCGCCGATATTCCCGGGAACACCTTCCATCCACTCAAAACCGCCGAGCTGCGCGTCGCGGGCCGCATAAGCCACTTCCTTGAGTTTCACACCCACCCCGGCGGTGATCCTGCCATCACGTAACTCGAGCTTTCGAAACTCGCCCCGGGCAAGATGCGCAACCACCCCCCGAATGCCTCCATCGCGGACAAGCAGGTTGGATCCCCGGCCCATGACCATCAGCGGCACCCCGCGATCCGCGCAAAACCGAGCCAAACGGGCAAACCCCTCCTCCGTTTCGGGTTCCACCCAAAACTGCGCCGGGCCACCCACTCGCAAGGTGGTGTGCTTGGCCAGTGGCTCGTAGAGACGCGCCGTTCCCAGGCCCATCAGATTTTGGATTTCCTCCAGGAGCGCCACATCCCGGGTCAGCAGTTTCATCGATTCGTGGATGTTTCCCGCCCCCAAACTCACCACACAATCCCCCGGCTCCAAGCGGCGCCCAATCTCAATGGCCAACTTCTTTCGGTCGGCCTGATAAATGACCTGCTCGTGACCGTTCCGCAGGATTTCGTCCACCAGCAACTGACCGCTCACCCCTTCAATCGGGGGTTCACTTGCCGGATAGACGTCGGTGATGGCCACCAGGGAAGCGTCTCCGAAAGCGAGACCGAACTCCTCCTTGAGCGCCAGGGTGCGGGTGTAACGGTGCGGCTGGAACATCACGAGCACCCGCTTACGGCCCGTGTTGCGGGCCGTGGCCAGCGTCGCCCGCACTTCGCTGGGATGATGCCCGTAATCGTCCACAATCATGTAACGATCGGTGCGGTATTTGATTTCAAACCGCCGTTTGGCCCCGCGAAACCCCTCCAGCGCCTCCGCGATGAGCGCGAAAGGCACTCCGAGCTCCGTGGCCAGTGCGATGGCACCCACAGCGTTGCTCACATTGTGCCGTCCGGGCACGTTCAAGGTCACAGCCCCCAGGGGTGCGCCTCCCCGCAGCACCCGGAAATGGCTCTGGAACTCCTTCATGTGCAAATCGTCAAAACGATAAAAGGCGGCTCGCGATTCCCCGTAGGAAATTGCCCGGGGATGCACGGAACAGATACCGGTGGCATGCGGGTCGTCCGCGCAGAAAAAGACTTGCCCGCGGGTTTGGTCCAGGAGCCGCTGGAAAACGGCTTCGATCGCCTCGAGATCCTTGTAAAAATCCAGATGCTCTTCTTCGACGTTGAGCACCAGCGCGTGCTCAGGCTCGTAAAGGGCCAGGGTGCCGTCGCTTTCATCCCCCTCAACGACGAAATACTCGCCCTGCGGGTCCCAGTGAGCGTTGGTGCCGAGAATAGGGATCTCGGCTCCGACGTAATGGGAGGGCTGCAACCCGCCGAGCCGGAGCACATGCGCGCACATCGAAGACGTGGTGGTCTTGCCGTGGGTGCCCGCGATGACCACCCCTTTTTTTGCTGTCATCACGGCCGCCAGCGCGTCCGCCCTGCGCAGGAGAATTTTGCCGTGTCTGCGCGCCTCCTCGTAATCGGGATGCGCCGGCCGAATCGCTGAGGAATAGATGACAAGATCGGCCAGCGCCGCCGCCGCCGGCTGGGAGGGGCTGTGGAATTCGAGCCCCAAAACGACAAGCCGGTCCACCTCGGTGGTGCGCACTTTGTCCGAACCGCTGACCCGATGCCCGAGCGCGAGGAGCAGCCCGGCCAGGCCGCTCATTCCTGAGCCCGCAACTCCGATGAGATGAATTTTCTGCGCCCCGCCGCACAGCAAAGCGGCGTGATTTGGGTGATGCTCCATCAGGTCAGAATTTTAAATGAGTTGGGATCGGTTTTCCTGCGCGGGGACGGCTCAATGAGGGCTCTGACATCTCCCTAGAATTGTCTCTGCCACCCGTTGTGCCGCCTCCCGCGGGGCCTGCGCCGCACTGCGGGCAGACATCGCCTGAAGACGGGTCGGATCCTCAACAAACCAGAGAAGTTTCCGGGCGAGCTGTTCGCCGGTAATCTCGCTTTCCTTCAATACTGCGGCCGCCTCCGCGCGTTCAAAGATTTTCGCGTTGAAAGTTTGGTGGTCCTCCGCTGCGAACGGGTAAGGCACCAGAAGGCTCGGAAGCGCGAAATGGGAGAGCTCGGTGAGGCTGGCGGCGCCCGAACGCGCGATGCAGAAGTCGGCCGCACTGTAAGCAGCCTCCATCTGATGCCAGAAAGCGGCCACAAACGCGGGCACTCCCGCTGCGGCATAGGCGGCTCTCATCGTCTCTTCGTCCTGCCGACCCGAAAGGTGGATGATCTGGATGGGCGCAGCTTTGAGCCACCCCAACGCGCTCACCAGCGCCCGGTTGATTCCCTGGGCGCCCTGGCTCCCCCCCATCACCAAAAGAGTCCGCCGACCCGGCTCAAGGCCGAACGCCGCCAACGCCTCCGCCTTGTCCACTCGATGCATCAGAGACGCCCGAATCGGGGTTCCCGTCACAATGCAGGATCTCCCGGGCAACCGCTGGGCGCATTCCTCGAACCCGAGAAGCACGGCATCGGCGAGGCGCGCGTTGATCCGGTTGGCCTTTCCCGGGATCGCGTTGGATTCGTGGACAAAAGTCGGGATTTTGAAGAGGCGTCCCGCGAGGATCGGTGCTGTGGAGGTAAACCCGCCCATGCCCAGGACGGCGTCCGGCCGGAAATTTTCGTACAAAGCGCGGCATTGTTTGAGCCCGGATTGGAACCTGCGGAGGAACCCAAAAACTGCGGGTGAAAACAGACGCGGCAGGCCGATTCCTGGGAGCCGCTCGATCCGGAATTCGGTTCGTCCCTGGGTGGCGAGCGCGTCGATCTCTTTCTCGGAGATGAGCACCATCACCTCGTGCCCGCGGTCTATTAGGACCTCACCGACTGCCAACCCCGGGAAGAGGTGTCCACCGGTCCCGCCCGCTGCGATCACGAATCTCATGTTTCACTCCTAGAGTTTGACGGCAAACCGGTGCGGCGTTGTGCGCACCCGCAAACGGACACTGGTCTTGTCGACTTTCTCATCGAGCCCCTGCCGGTAGATATTGATGAGGATCCCGATACAGAACAGGCAGAACGCCAGATTGGAGCCGCCGTAACTGATCAACGGAAGCGGCAACCCTTTGTTGGGCAACAGAGCGGTGGTGACCCCGATGTTCAAGGCGGCCTGCAGCCCGAGGATCACCACGAGGCCGAAGCCCAGTAGCATCCCGAAACGATCCCGCGCTCTGGTGGCGATACAGGTGCCGCAAAGGATGATCACCACGTAACAGAACACGATGAGGAGCGTGCAACGCAGACCGAGTTCCTCGCCGACCATGGGAAAGATAAAATCGGTGTGGGCAAAAGGCAGGTAGGCCATTTTCTGTCGGCCGTTGCCCAACCCAAGGCCCTCCACGCCGCCGGATCCAAACGCAATCAACGCCTGGTACTGCTGGAGACCGGCGCCTTCCTTGAAGCGTTCCAAGTCCAAGAACGCCATGATGCGCGAGTTGCGTTCACCGATGTGCGTGGCAATCCACAGCATCGCAAGCAGCCCGCCCGCGAAGATGGGCAGGATGTAGCGGAGGCGTGTTCCGGCCACAAACATCATCGTAAACATCGTCGCTCCGATGAGCGCGGTCGTGCCCATATCCACCTCGGGAGCGATCAGCATCAAAAGAAGGGCCGTCCCGGCAATCGGCGCGACAAACCCTTTGAGGAAGGTCTTGGCCTCGGTGGTTTCGTGGGAGAACCACCAAGCCAAGGCGGTGATCGCGGCAAATTTTCCGAGTTCCGAGGGTTGAAACTGGAAAAACCGCAGGTTGATCCAGCGGGCCGAACCGTTGATGCGCATCCCGATGGGGGGCACAAAACAGAGGGCCAGCAGCACAAAAGAAGCCGCAAACCAGATCCACCAAGTCCGCTGCCAGAAATGGTAGTCGATGTTCGCAGCCACGATGCAGCACAGCGTGCCGACCCCCAGCCAGATGAACTGCCGCTTGATGAAGAAGTGCGGGTTCCCGTGGCTGTCCTGCGCAAACGCGCTGGTGCTAAAGAGCATCACGCAGCCGATGACGATCAGGACCGCCACAGCCACAATCAGGAAATAAACGCTCTTGCGATACATGGAGCCGGTTGGTGATGCGGGTGCCCCCGAACCTCACTCCCGGGACTTCAAAAGCCATCCGGGCGCTCGGGAAACGGCGGGGTTTAGTTCTTCCTCTGCGGCACTTTCAATGTCTGTCCAATCTGCAGTTTTTTGGGGTCTTCGATGCTGTTGATCTTCAGCAGGTCGTCATAACTCACCCCCAGTTTGCGCGCGATGGTCACCGGGTTGTCGCCCTTGGCGACCACATAGGCTTTGGGAAGAGGCTTTGCGGTGGCCGCCACTTTCGGCGCTTCCTCAGTCTTTTTCGCAGAGGCCGCCGCAGTCCCCGGCTTGACCTTGGGGACGTTGAGCATCTGACCGGGCTTGAGCGGCGCATTGCTTTTCAACGCGTTGGATTCTTCCAACTCGGCGATCGGCACCCCGTATTGGGCGGAAATCTTGGCGAGGTTGTCACCCTGTTTGACGTGATGAATCTGCGCCCCTGAAATGGGAGCCACCGCGGCAACGGCCGGGGCCGGGACCGAGGTAGCCGCCGCAGCGTGAGCGGTCGCGGGCTTGACCGGGGCGGGTTCGGGAGCCGCGGCGCTCTTGGCCAGGGCGCTCTTGGGCGCCGCATTCAAAACAAACGGTTCCTGCGCCTTGCGGTGTGCCTTGATTCCGTTGAATGCATAAATGCCACCCACCGCGACGACGTGTAAAACGAGCACCACAAAAAAAGCGCTCGAGAGCTTGGTCTGCGGCTCATCGTCTTCTTCGTCGATGGGCGGAGCCATGCGGCGAGCCAAAGTCGTCGCATTCAACCTCTTTTGAGATTTGAGCGGAAACAGTTTCGGGATCTTCGGGAGCTTCATGAGGTGGTTGGATTGCTAGGTAACGCCAGGACAAGCTCGCGGAATTGGTTACCGCGATCGGCGTAATTCTTGAACATGTCGAATGAAGAGGTTCCGGGGCTAAAGAGCACTACATCCCCGGGACAGGCGATGTCGGCGGCGAGTTCCACGGCGCGGCTCAAGGAGCTCCCGGCGTTGAAACACTGCAGGCGCTCGTGCCAGAGGGCCTCGATTCGGCCGGCCATTTCGCCCAGCACAACAGCAGCCCTGCAACGTTGAACAACTAACTCAGTCAGCGCTTCGTATTCAAACCCTTTGTCTTTGCCTCCGACGATCAAGACCACCGGGCGCCCCTCGGATAGGATCGCTTTTTCAACCGAATCGAGGTTGGTGCCTTTGGAGTCGTTCACCCATTCCACTCCCGCCACGGTGCGGATCACCTCGCAGCGGTGTGGCAGGGGTCGGTAAGCACAAAGCGCTGGCAGCATTTGATCGAACTGGAGACCCTGCGCCAATCCCACACCGAGCGCCGCCATCAGGTTCTCCGCGTTGTGCGCACCTCGCAGCTGGGTGTCACCCATCGCCAGAACCTTTGTTCCTCGATGGAAAATCACGCCGTCGCGCAGCTCAAAGTCTGCCCCCGGAACCGAGGCGCTGAATGTGATGCGGCGAGCCGCCAACGGAGGCAGTTTGTCCCTGAAATTGACCACCGCCCAGTCCGACGGCGTTTGGTTCTCGAAGATCCGCACTTTGGCGGCGAAATACTCCGCCATGGAGGCATACCGATCCAGATGATCAGCCGCGAACCCCAGCCAGACGGCGGTGTGGGGACGAAACTCCTGGATCCGTTCCAGCTGGAAGGAGCTCACCTCGAGGGTCATGACGTCGAGCTGGCCGCTTTGGGAGACTTTCGCCGAAAAAGCGGGCCCGATGTTGCCGCTGGCCACCGTGCGGATTCCGCTGGCGTTGAGCATTTGCTCTACGAGCTGCGTGGTGGTCGTCTTTCCATTGGTGCCCGTGATGGCGACCACCGGACACGCGCACAGGCCAAATGCCAGTTCCAGCTCGCCGATCAGCTTCCCGCGTTTGGCGAGAAAGTTGCGCACCAGAGGCGTTGCGGGATCAATCCCGGGGCTCAGCAC
>JBEIUI010000021.1:0-37899 GCA_040374425.1 Verrucomicrobiia bacterium
TCTCCGTGGGATAATCCGGCACGGTGTCTCGGTATACTACCCGGCCCAATTTTTCGTCGAAAAATGTAAGTTCAAGATGCTTTTGAATATATCTCAAGTGATGAACTCCAGTCTTCCGATCGCCTCTGTCATGATGTTCTGGTTCGCCTAACCTTTCTAATATTGATTTTAAGGAATCTCCATTTGCTAGATCAAATGGCGAATATGGATATGTCTGCGATGCACCCGTATTCATTGCAAAAGTCGCCATCGTAATTTTATTGTGATCTGGCTCCTTATGCAACCCAGTGTCGAAGTGAATTGGCAATGTATCGCTTACCCATTGGCTATACACTATACATTCTCCTGTTTCTTCTTCATGATGAAATCCATATCGAGCCACGAATTCTAAGAACTCTTTATCTGTAGTCTTCTGCCCTACAAGAGACACCACTGTGCTCCATGATGGTGCCATTTGAGTATAAGGTTTTATTGGCTTTTCTGTGAAGAATCTCGTTTCGTTATTGTATTTACACGAAGACGAACAAATGCCCGTCAAAGCGATCAACAAAAGTAGAAATTTATTTGCACGAGACATAGTGGATTCAAAAGGTCTTTTTTTGCCTAACATGTATTAGGCAGCCGCTGCAGATTTCTGCGGCTGCTGTGATTTTGGGTTCATCAGAAAATGTTTACACGAGGCCGCGCTCCGGCCGCGACTCGAAAACAGCCGGTTCACTTGGCCTGTCCAGGGCGACTCAGACCTCTCTCGACTTCTGGCTTTGCTTCCCCACATTCCCGCCGGGGAGCCGGATACACGGCTCCCAGCCGCTTACTGCGGACTGTTCCCCTGCTCAGAGGGTGTCGGCAGGACTGCGCACGGCAGTCCGAGGTCGGTTCTGGACGTGTGTTTACATCATCCTCTTCTGGATCTCATTTTGTCCCAACAACTCGCGCACGGCCCGGATGTCCTAGCCGCTTTCCGCAAACCGGGTCGCAGCCGGTTTCTGCCAGGGAACGGATCCCGTGACCGACAGTCCTTCGAACCGGAATTGTGGGAATTGACCATTCAGCCGGATGGCTTGATCTGCGCTTTGCAAGGGGGGGCGCTTCCCGCTCCCCTGTGCTCCGGCGACTCGAAATCCAACAACTCGAAACAACGCACCGGAGGGTCGCCGCTGGCCCTCCGACCCCGGGGCCAAGCCCTGAGGAGCGACTCCATCGCGGCGGATGGGTGGGCGTGCCCGCGTCAAGGAGCCGGCGCAGGATCCCCCACCCGGCTCGCGGGGAGGCAGAAATGACCGGGCCTTGGGCGGGTTCAGACCGAACTGCGGCCTTCAACTGCGGTCTTCGTTTCCAGCCACGGCCTCCAGGCTTTCCGGGAGCGGGTGCGGGATTGCGGATTTGACCTTTTTGACCCAGAGCCCAAACACATCCCTGGCGAACGTGCTAGCTTCTTCTCTCGGCAAATGTTCCACCACCCGCTCCGGCGCTGGAATAAACGAGCGTGTCGTATGGGCACCGGGGCGGGAGACATCTCTCAAAAAACAATCCAACTCAACCCGGGCCTCCTGCGTGGCCGGATTGTAAGTCATTTCGGCGGTCGCACACACCTCGGAGCCCTCCACAGCTTTCACAATCTCACTCAAACTCAGGCTGCTTTTCATCTCAAGTTTCCTCCTTGACTGCACTCGGCTGATCCGGCGGTCGTGACATTCCGCAGGCGTCTCCGGAGCCGCGCCCCCCCAAAGTTGCGGGGGGATGGCCGCCAAATCCCGGAATGTTCGCTTTTTCTCAAGCCACACTTTTCTAGGCCGCCCGCAACCGCCCGACCCGGTATTGGGAGGGGGATTGGCCCACGATGTCCTTAAAAACGCGGTTAAAATGGGTAATGGACTGGAACCCTGCCTCGATGGCCACCTCCGAGACGCGGCTATGCGGATTCAGCAGAAGCCGTTGAGCGGTCTCCACGCGGCATCGGCAGACGTATTGAGTGAAGTTCAATCCGGTGTTTTTTTTGAACTGTTTACAGAAATGAAAGGGGCTCATGTGGACCGCCCGCGCCACGGTCCGGAAAGAGAGAGGCTCGGATTGATGGGCCTGGATAAACTCACGGGCTTGCGCAATTGCGGGAGGATCCCCCCGGGCATGCTGAAGGACCAAGCCGTTTGCAAGCAAACCCAGGTGCCGAGAAAAAATGCTCAATAACCTCAAAGCCGCTTGATCGCGACGTCGCTCCAGACCGCGGCGGGCGTGGGGCGAACAGTCCGCCTCTTTCAGGGTGGAGCCGCGTCCGTCTGCCCCGGTCCGCCACGCCACGTCGCGCTCAGCGGGCCGTCGTACCGCGCGTCCGGCCGTGCGCAAGTATGCGATGACGCGCCCGCCCTGGCGTACCGGCACCGACCGCTGCCGTGGCTCGGCAAAAGCCCGGGGCGATTCCTGGCCGTCCCGACCGGCCTGGGGTTGCGGCGCACGCTGGGAATCTTCCGAAGCCGTCAGGCTGAGCCGGAGGCCGGTTACCTCGGCAAACGCCCGTCTGAATACGCAGTAGATCTCGCAGCGCGCCAACTCCGTCACCACCCGTTTTTCAATTACCTGACTCATCGAGGCCTTCCTCATCTCTGTTTCGTTCGCGGGCACTCCGGCGCGTCCCATCTATTTTGTAAAAGTCGTGGCGTGCCCGCACTCCGCCGCGAGACACCCCCTCCCTGACCCATGCCGAGGACACCTCAGCCAAGCCCTTCCTCGATTTCCCGCCCACGCGCAGGAAAGACCCAGAACTCCGCGTTCGCCCCGTCAAGGCCACGAATGAGCGGATCAGCCAATCCCGGGATCCCGGGGATTGGGAGAATGTGGAGGCGATGAGACCCGCTGCCCACGAAAGCCTAGGGCGTTGCTTTGGTGATTTGGGAGGAAGTGACGCGGCGCATCTCCCCGGGCCGGTGAATCCGGCGCGGAACGGCAGAACGGGGCGCGACTCAGAAATAAAAGGGGATCCCGCGTTTTATGAATTCGGCCTTCTGATCGGCCAACCATTTATCGCCGAGCCGCTCGAACCCGCCGGAGGCTTTGTATTCGGCCAGAAACGCGTTGACGGCGGTCCGCAGTGCGTCGTTTCCCTTTCGGATGCCAATGGCCCAATGCTCGGTTTGGAAAGGCGCAAGAACGGCCCGAGTGGATTCGGGATGTTTCCGCCAGTTTTTGAATGTGGACATCTGGTCGTAGATAAAGGCGTCGGCTTTGCCCTGGGCGACTTCCAGCGCCGCAGTGGTTTCCTTGTCGAGCACCACCACCCGAGCGGCCTGCAGATGCTGGGCCGCAAAGAGATGCCCGGTCGTGCCTTTCTTCACCACCACCGTCCGGCCCGTTTTGGAGAGATCGGCCACGGACTGCACGTCGCGCCGGGAGGCCACCAACAAACAGAGGCCGGTTTTAAGGTAGGGCTCCGAGAAATCGATGGAGGCGGCGCGTTCGGCAGTGGCGGTGAGCGAGGAGACAATGAGCTCAATCCGGCCGGTCTTCAGCGCTGGGATAAGCCCGTCAAAAGGCAGGTTCTGGATCTGGACGTGGCGCCCAAGCGCCTGCCCTAGGGCGAGCGCGAGGTCCACACTGATCCCGGCGGGTTCGCCGCGTTCGTCGCGCATTTCAAAGGGCGGATAGGCCAGCTCCATTCCCACTACAAGGGGGCTGCCCGCGGCGAAGGCGGCGGGATTGAGCCCACCGCAGCAGAGCCACAGGAGGAGAAGAAAGGGGTTTGAAAAGAGGAGCTTCATAGGCGCCTCGTTAAGAGAGCAGGGCGCGGCGCCGGGTTGAAGGCGCAAACCGGGTTTCTTTCATCCCCGCAGCCCCCGCCCTGGGGCGGCATCCCTGGAGCGGCTCGCCCCCCTCGAATTTCGCTTCGGAGGCCCCTCCTGAAATACCCCTTTCATTCAGGCGACCCCCGTGGCACGGTGCCGGACTTCCCATGAAATCCAAGAGCTCCCTCACCCTTTCCGTCGTTCTTTCGCTGGCCGCTGCACAAGCGGGCTTCGGAGCGGACGCCCCGAAGAAATCCTCAAAGAAACCAGCCGCGGAAAAACCGGCGGCCCAAGCCGCAGCGCCCGAGGCGAAACCGGCCGAGGACAACATCAAAGACCCGGTGGCCGTGGTGGAAGGGGAAGAGATTAAGAAAGCGGACTTGGAGAGCGCGTTGGCGGGCATGATGGCCCAGCGCGGGGGGAAAGTTGCGGACATTCCGGCGGAACAACGCGCCGGCGCATACCGGATGATCCTCGATGACTTGATCATCGACAAACTCATTGCCAAACGGTCCGCCGACGTGAAAGTGACCGACGAAGACGTCGACTCGACCTTCAAACGGTTCACGGCCAGCGCGGGCAGTGACGAGGAAGTCAAAAAGCGGATCGAACAAAGCGGTCAGACGATCGACAAGGTGAAGTCCACCATCCGCACCAACCTTCGCCAGCAGCGCTGGGTGGAAGAGCAGATCAAAGGGCAGAGCGAAGTGACCGACGCGGATGCCGAGGATTTCTACAAGAAGAACCCGGAACAGTTCAAATCGCCTGAACAAGTGCGCGCGAGCCACATCCTGGTTTCGGTGAAGGCGGATGCGACGCCGGAAGTGGTTACGGAGAAGGAAAAAGCGGCGAAGGCCATCTATGAGCGGGCCAAAAAAGGCGAAGACTTCGCCAAACTCGCCCAAGAACTCTCCGAAGACCCGAGCGCCAAACAGAACAGCGGCGACCTCAACTTTTTCTCCAAGGAACAGATGGTCCCGGAATTTTCCACGGCGGCGTTTGGAATGAAAAAGGACGACATCAGTGAGCCGGTGCGCAGCCAGTTCGGCTATCACGTGATCAAAGTCACCGACCGCAAAGACGCGGAAACCATCACCCTCGAGAAAGCGAAGCCGCAGCTCACTGCTTTCCTGCAGCAGCGCAAAAAGCAGCAGGAAGTGGAGAAGCTCGTGCGCGGTATCCGCGACAAGGCAGAGGTGAAAATCAATCTGCCCGCCCCGGCTCCCGCGCTCCCAAGCGCATCGGAGCCAGCCCCCGCAAACCCGGCGAACCCGTAAACCTGCTCGGGAACCGCTCTCAGGGCGGCCCGCCCTTCGAACGTTCTCTTTAGTTTTCAGGGGAACCCGGCTGCTTGCGCTCCGCACGCTTTGCCGGGTTCCCCTTTGTGTTTCCCGCTTAAAACCCCCTTTCCCATGGCCCGTAAAAAATCCCCCGTCGGTATCATCGGCCTCGGCATCATCGGCTCCCGTGCCGCCGCCGCGCTGCGCGCCGAGGGTTATCCCGTTTTTGTTTGGAACCGCACCCCGATACCTGCCCCTAATTTCTTGGGATCCCCCGGGGATGTGGCCCGGACCTGTAAAGTGCTCCAGCTTTTTGTGGCAGATGGATCGGCGGTGCTGGAGGTAATCGACGCGATGACGGAGGCGCTCACCCCTGAGCATTGCGTCGTTTGCAGCGCCACCATCGGGCCGGAGGCCACGCGGGAGGCGGCAGCGAGAGTGGAAAAGACTGGCGCACGGTTTCTGGACGCGCCGTTTACCGGCAGTAAAGCCGCCGCGGAGAACCGGCAACTGGTGTATTACGTCGGTGGGGAGGAAGCGGTTTTCGAGCGGGTCAAAACGGTGCTCCAAGCCACCAGCAAAGCCATCGTCCGCATGGGCCGAATCGGCGACGCCGCCTTGGTGAAGGTGGCCACCAACATGATCAGCGCCGTCAGCATCCAAGCGCTCAGCGAGGCCCTTGCGCTGGTGGAGAAATCGGGGATCCCGCCGCAATTTCTGGCGTCGGCCTTGGATTACAACGGCTGCCGATCCGGGGTTATGGAACTCAAGCTGCCCAAAATGCTCGAGGCAGATTACGAGCCGCACTTCTCGCTCAAACACATGCTCAAAGACGTGCAGTTCGGGTTGGCCCTGGCAAAAAACCTCGGCCTGGAGCTGCCAGCCTGCGCCACCACCCGCAAAGCGATGGCGGACGCTGTGACGGAGGGACACGGCAACGAGGATTTCGCGGTCATCCACAAGCTCCATCCCGAGCAACGCCCGGGTGCCGCGCAGGGCTGAGACGGATTTCACCCGAGTCGATCCATGAACGCGCTCAGCGAATCTTACCGTGATTTCATTCAACGCGGTGGTTTTGCCGAGATCCCCCATCGGTTCGGCCTCGCGATCGGAGGAGCCGACCGGGTGCGTTATCTCAATGGGCAAATCACCAGCAGCGTGCCCCGGCCCGGCGCGGGCGAAACGCAGGCAGCCTGCGTGACAACCGCCAAAGGCAAACTCTGCGCGGAGATTTACATTACCGCCCTGCAGGGCGCGCTGATTGTGGATGCCGATTCCAGCCTGCGCGAAACGCTGCCCTTGCGACTGGAACGCTACATCGTCGCCGACGACGTGACCGTGGAGCCCGTGGCCGACACCCTCCGGCTTGTTCATTTTTTGGGACACCGCCCCGAGCTGGCGGGGATCCCACCGGAGAGCATCCACCGGTGCAACCGGCTGGGCGGGGAGGGCTGGGATCTATGGATGGAAGCGGCCACTTTGGAAACCCTGCGACCAACCCTGCGCTCCGCGTATGCGGAACTGCCCGAGACGCTGGTTGAGAGCCTGCGAATCGAACGCGGGGTGCCGCGGTGGGGATTCGAGCTGGATGAGAACACCCTGCCACCGGAGGCGGGTCTGGACCGGACCCACATCGATTACCACAAGGGCTGCTACATCGGGCAGGAGGTCATCTCCCGGCTCAAGAGCGTGGGCCATGTCAACCGATCGCTCGTTGGGTTTGTGTCCGGCGGCGCGGCGCTGAGTCGTGGCCAAGAGGTGTTCAGCCCAAGCGCACCCGAAAGCAGCGTGGGCAGGATCACGAGCGCGGCGTGGAGTTTTGCCTTGGAGAAGCCCGTGGCGCTGGGCTACCTCAGGCGCGGTATTTCGCGAGAAGGTCTCTTTGCCCGCGGGCCGAAAGACTCTCCGGAACCCCTTCCGGAAACGCCGCTCGATGTCAAAGAACTGCCCCTGATTCCATGAAAAAGATCGCCCTCATCCTGAGCGCCCTGTGCTGTGCCGGCCCACTTCTCCACGCAGACGAAGTGGCGTTGCTGAGCCTTAACACCGGCAACCCGAAAAATCCGCAGCGCGTGGCCTTGGAGTTTTACCCGGCCGACGCCCCGGCGCACGTGGAGAACTTCAAGAAACTGGCGAGGAAAGGTTTTTACAAAGGAGTGGCGCTGCACCGGGTGTTCCCGCATCTGCTGATTCAAACCGGGGACCCGCTTTCCAAGGGCAAGGATCGCTCCAAGGTAGGCACAGGCGGGCCGGGCTACACTCTTGCGCCTGAGATCCGGCGCAAACACGTCAAAGGCGCCGTAGCCGCCGCCCGGTTGCCCGACACGATCAACCCCTCGCGGGTGTCCAATGGCAGCCAGTTCTACATGTGCCTGGCGCCCATGCCCGCTTACGACGGCCAATACACGGTCTTCGGACACGTGCTCTACGGCATGGACGTGCTCGAATCGCTGAGCACACGGTCCGTGGACACGAACGACAACCCCCTTGAGCGGGTAGAAATCCAGAGCGTGAAAATTCTGTCCCGGGAGACGTTGCCCCCGCCCACAGAGCCCGCAAAACCGGGGCCGCCGCAAAAAGTCCGGCGTTGGTGGCAAATTTTCCGATAAACCCTTGCAGCGGTAAAGTCCCGTGCGTATAAGCCGGTCCCGCTTTTTAAAAAGGGTAGATACCGAAGTGGCCAAACGGGGCGGACTGTAAATCCGCTGGCTTACGCCTTCGCTGGTTCGAATCCAGCTCTGCCCACCATTCCCGAGCATTCCTTCGCCGGGCCACGGGCGGGGCTCCGCCGAAAGTTGGGGAGGTGTGGGGGTGATTTTGGCTGTTTTGAGCGGAGTGAAGTTTGGGTTTGTGGGGAACGATAGCCGCAGGCTGCGGGGACACGCAGTCGGTAGTTTTCAAACGTTTCGGGAAGCTACGCGCGCGGCATTGGATGAGCTTCCTCTTGCCCACCCCGAAGGAAAAACCCATGACGAGGTTGTTCTTTGGGAAACGGCGGTTAAAGCCGAAATGAAAGCCAAAAACCAACCCCAAACACAGGCCCAACGCTCAAGTTGCCGCAGGCCCAGCGCGGTTTGATTGAGTGCGAGCCCCTTGAGCTCTCAGACCGGAGCCCCACACGAGGCTCCCTATACAAAATCCCGTTCGCGTTCCCGCACCGTCAGCACCGGACACGGGGCGTAACGCAACACGCGTTCCGCAGTGCTGCCAAGGAATAGATGCCGGAGGCCCGTGTAGCCGTGCGTCGTGAGAATGATCAGGTCCACGTTTTTATACCGGGCAAAATCCGTGATGATTTCATACGGAATCCCCATCCGCACCTCGCTGCCCATGAGGAGATCGGGAGGGATCGCTTGTTCGGCATAGAGAGCCAAGCGCTCCTTCAAGGGGTCCATGATCACCGACTCGCCCAGGGGCATATGAGTGATGTCCGAGGGATAAGGCAAGGGCTGGACCACGTGCAGCAGCAGGATCTCCGCTGAAAACTGGCGCGCCAGGGGCACCGCATACCTCAACGCTTTTTCAGCGAGAACCGAGAAATCCAGCGGCACCAAAATCCGTTCCAGTTTGAGATCCTCGGGAATAAGTTCCAGCTGTTCCTGAGGCAAACACGTGTTTTGGAAGACGTCCTCAGACAGAGCGGCTTTGCCAGGAGCCACCTCCGTAGCCGGCTGGAACTCCGTCTTGGACGCCGGGGCCGGCAATCCGGCGTCAGCGGGCTCGGCCGGGAGCTGAGAATTCTGCGGTTTGGGTGGCTGCGGATCTTGCGATGGATGGAGCGATGAGGTCACGGAATGGCCCTCCCTTCTCCCCTTTTATCGCCCGAGAAGGGGGATCCGGCCCCGGGGGAAACCCTGAAACCGGCTTCAGTGCGGCTGTAGCAGAAACGCTCCCCCCGGGGGTGGCCAACCGCTTTGGGCCGCACTCTTTGCGACTAGCGCACGGGCAGGATGGGCTTGACCAACGCCCCCCCCTGAGGTGCCTGAGGTGCAACACTCGGGGCGGCGAAACCCAGCGCGGGGCGCGTCGTTTCCGCCAAGTTTTTGCTCGGTGTGACCTCGGAGTAACCGATGAGGGTGGCGCCTTCCTCAAAGTGCAGTCGGGGCGCCTTGAGGTCGCCCAGCAGTTCGGCATTGGCCTTGAGTTCACAGCGTTCCTTGACCGTGACGTTGCCTTTGACCTTGCCGTAAATGGACACGGCAGCGGCGTTGATATTGCCCTGAACAGTCCCCTGGGCACCGATCACCAGCACGTCGGAGGAAAAGATGTCCCCCTGAATTTTGGCCTCGGAAAGCAGCTTGGTGGAGCAGGTCACGGTGCCGATAATTTCAACGTCGCTGGAGATGAAGTTAGTCGTGGAAGGATTCATGGGAGATTTAGGCTTTCTGTATCGAGCTGTTTTGGATCAATCAAGCTCGGTCGCCGAACTGCCCGGGCAAGGCTTTTTCGCCAATATCTTGCGTTTTGATTGGGGGAAAAAAGCCGGCCGGGGTTTTCCGGTGTCAACGGCCCGTTTTTTCGCCGAGCGCAGCGCGCAAAGCCGCCACGCGCGCCTCGACGGAGCTGTCCATCTTGACGAGCTCCGGCCAAGCCCGCCCGTATCCTTCGGCCGTGAGTTTACGAGTGGCATCAAACCCCATGTGGCTGCCAATGCAGGGCACACTGGGTGCGTGATCCAGGGCATCACAGGGGCTTTTGACAAAGGTGCTGTCCCGCTGCGGATCGGTGTTGGCGCAGAGGCGAAAAAGCACCTCGCTGGTGTTGTGCACGTCGCAATCGGCGTCCACCACCACGATGTATTTGCTGAACATCATCTGCCCCATGCCCCAGAGCCCATGCATGATTTTGTAAGCCTGCCAGGGGTATTGTTTGCGGATGGACACAAACACCAAGTTGTGGAAAACGCCCTCGGCCGGCAACGCCATGTCCACGATCTCCGGGAAGTTCATCCGGAACACGGGCAGGAAAATCCGCACACTGGCGTCGCCCATGTAGAAGTCCTCCATGGGAGGAATCCCGACCACGGTGCAAGGATACACGGGCTGGCTGCGGCGGGTGATGGCGGTGAGATGGAACACGGGATAATCGTCCACGGGCGTGTAGAAACCGGTGTGATCGCCAAAAGGCCCCTCGGGCCGCAACTCCCCGGGCTGGACGTAGCCCTCGAGTACAAAATCAACATCCGCAGGCACTTCCAAATCTACGGTCTCGCACGGGACGAGCTCCACGGATTTTTTCCGCACAAACCCCGCAAACAGGATCTCATCCAATCCATCCGGCAACGGCGCAGTGGCGGCGAAGGTGTAAGCTGGATCGCCCCCGAGGGTCACGGCCACCGGCATGCGCTCGCCGCGTTCGTAGTAGCGTTTGCCGTGGCGGGCCGCCACTTTGTGCACCTGCCAGTGCATGCCGGTGGTCTGGCCGTCATACACCTGCATCCGATACATGCCTAGGTTGCGTTCGCCGGTGTCGGGGTCGCGGGTATGCACGCAGGGAAACGTGATGAATCGGCCTCCGTCCTGGGGCCAGCACTGCAAAATGGGCAGATCAAGCAAGGTGGGCAAGGCATCGGCCGACACAGGCTGATCCTGGGAAAAGCGGTGGATCACTTCCTTGCACGGGCCGTCTTTGACGTGTTTGGGCCGGGCATGAAGCAGGTCGATACCTTGCCGGGCGAGTTTCCAGGCGGATTTGAGGTCGGTGGGCGGTTTGGCCTTGAGGATGAGCTGCATCTGTTGGGCCAACTCGTCTACGGACCCGATCCCCAGCGCCATAGCCATGCGCCGCCGGGATCCCATCGTGTTCACCGCCAGCGGGTAGGGTGAGACCACGCCGCCCACCGTGGGTTTTTCAAAAAGCAACGCCCGGCCGCCTCCCGGGGTTTTCATCTCGCGCTCGGCCCACTGGGAAATCTCCAACTCGGTGGCCACCGGCATGGGGATGCGCTGGAGTTCGCCCGCACGATCCAGCGCGGCGAGAAATTCAGAAAACGAGGAATAAGCCATGGGCAAAAAGCAGGGATGCTGCGGCGGCGCAAAGCGATACTGGGTAGGGGCGAGAAAGGCGAGAGGCGAACACGGCTTGGAACCGCTGGGGCGGAGTTAACCGGTCGCCAACCACCAAGCCACCAGAGGGAGATAAAGCATACCTTCAACCGCCCACTCGTAGAACCGCTCGGACCGCGGCTGTCGGACCGCCCACCACAACGCGCCTAGGTAGAGCGGGACGGCCCAGGCCAAAACGCCCCAGAACTCTCTCAAGGGGGCGAGCTCCCGGCAGAGCAGAATCGCGCATTGGATCATGGCCAGGAGCACCAACAGGAGTCGGCGGCTTCCCGAGGGGCCAAGGATCACCGGCACACTGCGCACCCCGGTGAGCCGGTCGCCCTCGTAGTCGCGTAAATCGCAGAGCGTCATGTTAAAGAGCAAATAACCCCAAGCCGCCCCACAAGCCCAGCCCCCCGATTCGAGCCCCTTTGCCCCGTGGATCCAAGGCAACCCTAACACGGCCAGCAGCACACCCGTCGGCGCGAAAAATGTTTTTAACCCGGGCACATCCTTGAGTCGGCGCCCACGCAGCGGGATCGAATAATGGAGCGCAAAGCCGCTCCCGCCAAGGACGAGCCCCAGAGTGACCCAATCACGATTCCACATCGGCCAGAGGATCAAATAACCCGCTGCAGCCGCCACAGAGATGCGACGGAAGTTTTTCCAAGCCGTTGAGGCCGCCGTGCGTACTGGGACGTTCTGGAGATCGGCAGGATCCACCCGGAGCCGGTCGACGTTATAGAGGAACAAAGCCGCCGCCCACCAAAGACCCATCCACGGGGCAGCCTCCCAACCGGCCACAGCGCAGGCCACCCAGCCAAAAGCGACGATCCCCGTGGCACCGTAAAGGAAAGAATCCTGAAGCCCGCGTTCGCAGCGTCTGAGGGTTAAGGCCAGATTGAGCCCGAACTCAGGAACTGCGGTTTTAACATGGGACGCGGAGAGCTTCTTGGGAGCTTCCTGTAGATCGCTGAACGCCAGTGCGGTTTGCTCTGCGCACCTGCGCACTTCCGCGTGGAGTTCGGTTTTCAGAGGGGAGGCCACAAATCGGAAGGCAACTCGCGCTGATCGAACTCCGTCAATTGCCAGTCCCAGGGTTTTGCGCTGCGCAGCTTCCAACGAAACTGGAAGGGTTGAGACAACCCAGCGACCTTGTTGGCGATGATTTCCGCGAAAGGCCCGCCGCGTGCTTGGAACTGAAGGACCTGCTCGCAGACACCGCCGTCCCCGGCGAGCTCAATACGAGCGGAACGCGCCTCAATTTTCAAAAAAAGGAATTGCCGGAAGACTTCCTTGGATTCTCTGAGCAAAAAGTTTTTGTCATGCCCCCAACGATCAGCGTAGGTGTCGGCCACGAGCCTGGACAATCGGTCCCAGTCCCGAGCCTCGACCGCCTGGAGCAGATCCCGCTGATGGAGTCTGATCTGGCGTTCAGGTTGCCAAAGCCAAGTGCAAAAAAACAAGATGGCCAAACCGATTCCTGCACCCGAAGCAAAAAATTTCCGCTGCATTTGTGAAAATTCAAATCCAATACCGGCTCAATGTCGCGGCCATTCTACGCAATGTGCAGGGCAAGATATTGGTGTGCGAACGGCTTAAGAACGAGGGTTGCTGGCAGTTCCCCCAGGGAGGCGTGCAGAGGGAAGAAACCCACGAGGCCGCGCTGGGCCGGGAACTCTGGGAGGAGATCAGCGTGCGCCCAAGAGACTACCGGATTGTGGTGAAGAAGGGCCCCTACCGATACGACTTCAGCGAAGGCGTCGTCAAAAAGGGGTATCTGGGCAAGGAACAGTATTATTTCCTTTGCGATTACTCCGGGGAACCTGCCTCCATCGAGGTGGCCACCGCCTACCCCGAATTCCGTGCTCACCGCTGGATCCGGCCGAGCGAGTTTGACGCCGGCTGGCTGCCGGAATCCAAGCAACCGGTTTACCGCGCCGTGTTTTCCGACTTCTTCAACGTCCGTATTTGAAGCAGCGCGCACATTCCTGTTGACCCGGAGGTGGCGTTCCGGCACATCCACCGGGATGTTGAATCTTGGGATGTTCACCTTCCTCATAACCGCGTTTTTCGGATGCATCTGGTGGGCATGCCGCGACGAGAGCGTGTAAAAGGACACGCGGAACGGATCCCGAAGCGCTGAGAAGCCACGGCATGCTCGACCCTGAAGAAATTCGCTGGCTGAAGGCGACCGCCAACGAGCTCAACAACTTGATTCAGGTCATCTCCGACTCCAGTCGTCGCCTGCAAAGCGGCAGCGGTGGCACCGAAGATGATCAACTTTACGCAGCCATGCTCGCAAACGGCGTGGACCGCGCCACGCAGGTCACCCGAGCCATGGTGGATCGCGTGGAAAATTACATTGAGATAAGCCCGCCGGAGCCCCCGAAGGAACGCCCGCTTTCAGGCCCCACCCCGCCGATCCGGATCCCGTTTGGGCCTCCCTCAATCCACAACCCCGGCGGCCCCCGCGAACTCATCCTGATCGTGGACGACGAGGAACTGGTAACCTTGCTGGCTCAGCACGTTCTATCCGAACAGGGCTACCGGGTGATGACTGCCACCGACGGGTTTGCAGCAATTGAGATTTACCGGGAACTCAAAGATGAGATTTCCCTCGTGGTACTCGATTTTTCGATGCCCGTTATCACGGGCGCCAACGTGTTTGAGGAGCTCCAGACAATCAACCCGCGGGTGCCCGTGGTGCTTAGCAGCGGGTTCATCGATCACCGTGAAATGGCGGGCATGCTTACCAAAGGTCTGCGTGGGTTCATCCCCAAGCCCTACACCCAAGACAAGCTCCTCGCGGAGATCCGCACCGTGCTGGACGTGCTCATTGCCGAACGCGCTCAACCGGGTGCCTGATACGCGCCCCGGCGCCGCGAATCCTGAGGCCAGTCTACGGCGGCCATCCGCGCCCACCCCGGCACTTTTCGCGCCGATCCCCGTGCATTTCGGGGCTAAACCCGCGCAGGCTGGCATTCCCCTAGCTTCCAGTACTTGCCAGCCATGGCGCGCATCGACTCGTTTTTCAGATTCATGAAGGAGCAGAATGCCTCGGACCTGCATCTCTCCACCGGTAACCCGCCCCTGCTCCGGATCCACGGGGAATTGGTTCGTGTGGATCTGCCTCCGCTCGAAAACGACGATCTCAAAGCGATGGTGTACGAGATTGCGCCGGAACAAAAAATCAAGGTCTTCGAGGAAACCGGGGATGTGGATTTTGGGTATGAATACCCGGGATTCGCCCGGTACCGGGCCAATTTCTTCAACCAACGCAACGGGATCAGCGCCGTGTTCCGGCTGATCCCGAGCAAAGTGCTCACGATGGAAGAACTGGAGCTGCCCCCGGTGCTCAAGCGGTTTGCGCTGCTCAAAAAAGGGCTGGTGCTGGTGACCGGCCCGACCGGTTCGGGCAAGTCCACGACCCTCGCGTCGATGGTGGACTACGCGAACCTGCACCGCAAAGACCACATCATCACCGTGGAAGACCCCATTGAATTTGTGCACCGCTCCCAGCAGTCGCTGGTCAATCATCGGGAAGTGGGTGTGCACACGCGCTCCTTCGCTGCTGCCTTGAGAGGGGCGCTCCGGGAAGACCCCGACATCCTGCTCGTAGGCGAAATGCGGGACCTTGAAACCATCGAACTGGCGCTGACCGCGGCCGCGACGGGCCATCTCGTGTTCGGCACCCTGCACACACCCAACGCCCCCAAAACCATCGACCGGATCATCGATGTGTTCCCCGCCAACCAACAAAACCAGATCCGGGCCGGCCTCTCCGAATCGCTCAAGGGCGTGGTTGCCCAAAACCTCTTCCGGAGGATCGATAAACCGGGCCGCTGCGCCGCCTTGGAGATTCTCGTGGTGGACACCCCCATCTCCAACCTCATCAGGGAAGGTAAAACCCACCAAATCCCTGGGATGATGCAGGTGGGCAAGAAGAAGGGAAACCAGCCTCTGGACGACGCCATCATGGATCACCTGCGGTCCGCGCGCATCGCTCCGGAGGAGGCGTATGAAAAGGCGATCGACAAAAAGAAATTTCGGGTGTTCCTCAAGAATCCGCCTGATGATTGGGAAGACTAGAATTTTCGTGAACAACCCCGAATCCCAATCCCCACCTCGGTTTAGCCTGCATCGCCGGCGCCCCTGGCGCCTTTCCACCCCCCGCTCCACCCTGAGCCCCGAGCCGGGGGCCGCCCCGGAGTCCCGAGGGACGCCCGGGGGGGCTTCCCCGTTGATTTCGCCCGAACGCCCCGTAGGCTCCCGGGGTATGAAACTGGTCCGCTGGAAGCGCTTTACCTGGGATCTGGAGAAGCTCGCCTCATCGGAGCCGGTTCTGGCAGGCCGTTACCAACTGCGCGCTGCCCAACCCCAGGAACAGAAGGTGGTCAGCGAGGTCATCCTTAGTTCTTACTCGAGCGATCCGGCTTGGAGCGACGTGTTCCGTGATTTCCGTGCCACGCTCGGCGCACAAATCGAAATGGCTTTCGATCGCGAAGAAACCCCGGGGGCCGTCATCTGCCATGGCCAGCGCATCATCGCCGCCTCCGCCCTGACCACGCTGCCGGACTTCGAACATCACCTTCTCTCAGGTCCTTGCGTCGTGATGGAATACCGCAACCGCGGCCTTGGGACGGCGCTCTTGGCGTTTTCATTGCGGCTCCTGCGCCAAGCCGGCCTCTCGCAGGCTCACGGCATTGCCAAACACAACGTGGCCGCCGCCAAGTTTATCTACCCGAAACTCGCCTCCTCCCATTGCGATTACGAATACGAGCCGGCACTCGCCGGCGCTTGAACGCTCGGCCTGTGCGCAGGGGCCGTTGAGCAATGAGCCGATCGCGCCGGCTTCATTTCAGCCAGGTCCGATGCGCCGTCAAACGGGGTTCGGCGGGGGAGTTCCGGGGTTGGTGCGGGGGGATGCGTTTAAAAAGTGGAAAAACCCGGGGTTTCAATCTGGAATTTCTTCCTAGCAGCGGATTTTCATGAGAGCAGTAACGCATGGGTGACTCCTTCAGCAGCTATGAAGTTGGCGATTTCCACGATGAAATGTTCTCCGCGCCGGGCCGAGTAAGGCCTCACTACAGCGAGCTCCTCTCGCGGCTCACGGAACTCAGCGACCACGAAATGGGTCGCAAATGCCAGCTCGCCTCCCAGTCTTTTCTCAACCAAGGCATCACGTTCACGGTTTACAGTGATGACCAGGGCACCGAACGCATCTTTCCTTTCGACCCGATCCCGCGTATTATACCTAGGAACGAGTGGGAGCACGTGGAAAAAGGCCTGGCCCAGCGGATCACCGCGCTCAACCTCTTCCTACACGACATCTACCACGAGCAACGCATCGTCAAGGAGGGCATCATCCCTCAGGAAGTCGTTTCGAGCGCCAAACATTTCCGACCCGAGTTTGTGGGCTACGACGTGCCCAAGGATGTGTATATCCATATCTGCGGCAGCGACCTGATCCGCGACAGGGACGGCAACTACCTAGTGCTTGAAGACAATGGCCGTTGCCCATCGGGAGTGAGCTACGTGCTCGCCAACCGCCAGGTTATGAAGCGGGTTTTTCCATCGCTCTTCGCCCAGCACAAGGTGCGGCCCGTGGATCAATACGGACAGGAACTCCTGAATCTGCTCCGGTTCGTGGCGCCGAAAAACTGCCGCAACCCTCAGGAACCCACCGTGGTGCTGCTCACGCCGGGCATCTACAACTCGGCTTACTTCGAACACACCTTCCTCGCACGGCTCATGGGCATCGAGATCGTCGTGGGACAAGATCTCGTGGTGCGGGATGACGTGGTTTACATGAAAACCACCAAGGGCCTCAAACGCGTGGACGTCATTTACCGCAGGATCGATGACGACTTTCTGGATCCGACCGCGTTCCGGAAAGATTCAGTGCTGGGGGTGCCGGGCCTCATCAACGCCTACCGCAAAGGCAACGTGAACCTTGCCAACGCCGTGGGCACCGGGATCGCCGATGACAAGGTGATGTATTATTTCGTGCCGGCGATGATCCGGTTCTACCTAGGCCAGGAACCGATCCTGCCCAACGTAGACACCTACCTGACCATGTTCGAAAAGGACCGGCAGTATGTGCTGGATCACATCCCGGAACTCGTCATCAAAAGCGCCAACGAGAGCGGCGGCTACGGCATGCTCATCGGCCCCCACGCCACCAAGGCCGAACACGAGAAGTTCCGGCAAGCCATTCTCGCCGACCCGCGAAACTACGTCGCTCAACCCGTTATCTCGCTCTCGCGCAGCCCGAGCTACTTCGATTCGGGGCTCATCGAGGGACGACACATCGACCTGCGGCCCTACATTCTCTACGGCGACAAGATCACGATCATCCCCGGCGGCCTGACCCGGGTGGCCCTGCGCAAGGGGTCTCTGGTGGTCAACAGTTCCCAAGGCGGCGGCAGCAAAGACACTTGGGTCGTCGATGACGAATAACCGCCTACCGCATTTTCAAAAGAACCCACCGCATTCTCAACCCCATCCCTAACCCACCCCGCTCATGCTGAGTCGTGTTGCTGATTCTCTTTACTGGCTCTCGCGCTACATCGAGCGCGCTGAGAACAACGCCCGCATCCTCGACGTCAACCTCCAGGTGACGCTCGATTCGGACCGCGCGAGCACCACGGAACAGCGCCTGGACTGGCTGCCGATTCTCGCAACTCTCGAGGACCAGACCCGCTTCAGCAAAAACGGGCAGCTCGTCAACGCTCAGACGGTTTGCGAGTTTGTCACCTTCTCCAAGGAGAACCCCAACTCCATCCTCTCCTCTGTGGCGGCGGCCCGGGAAAATGCGCGCACGGTGCGGGACTACATCTCGAGCGAAATGTGGGAGCGCATCAACGCACTTTACCTCTGGCTCAACTCGCCGGAGGCTCGGCAACTCTACGAAGGCAGCGCCATCGACCTCTACCGGCAGATCGTCGATCACTCCCATCAGTTCCACGGCACCACCGACGCAACCCTCACCCAGGGCGAGGGCTGGAACTTCATGCAGGCCGCAAAATATATCGAGCGGGCAGATTCCGCGTCGCGCATCCTCGATCTCAAGTACCACATCCTCCTGCCGCATGGCGAGAAGGTCGGAGGCAACGTGGATACCATCCAATGGCAAGCCGTGCTCAAATCCTGTAGCGGCCTTGAAGCTTACCTCAAACTGCATCCCGGACCGGTCACACCCTGGAACGTGGTACAGTTCATCATTCTTCACGAAAGCTTCCCTCGCTCGATCCGGTTCTGCCTGGATCATCTCGACCTTGCACTGCACAGGATCAGCGGCTGCGCCGCCTCCCATTTCTCGAACCCCGCCGAGCGCTTTTCGGGCCGGCTCTGCTCCGAGTTACACTACGCATCCACCCAGGACATCTTCGCCCAAGGCCTCCATCAATATTTGGAAAACATCCAGGAACGCCTCATTGAAATCAGCTCGGCGCTCACCAAGCAGTACTGCGGCTGGATAGAACCCGCCGCGTAGCCGGGTTTTCCAGGTTCCCCCCTAGGTTCCCCCCCAGGTTCCAGCGCTCCGCTAGCGAAGCCGCATCCGGCGCATCCATTCCCGGCCTTCGCGGCCCGGATAAGCCCGGAGGGGAAGCCATTCCTCGAGCAGCTCGAAATCAGCTGTGAAAATCGCGTCCAACTCCTCTTTTGACACCCCAAAAGGCGGGCCTTCGTCGGGACTGGAGTTGCCCGGGTCCAGATAAAAGATCGCCAGGAACTCGCCCCCGGGCCGCAGCGCCGAGGCCACCGCCCGGGCATACGCCTGGCGCAGTGACGGCGAGATCGCGCAGAAACACGTGTGTTCCCACACCCAGTCAAAATCCCCGTTGAATCCTGGACCCGGATTCAGGAAATCTCCCAGCACATACCGCTCGCTCCCCACTTTTGGGAAAGCCGCCGCCCCTTGAACTGCCGACGGAGCGAGATCCATCCCCACGACCTCATCCGCGCCAGCGGCCAGGGCCCGCACATCGTGACCAAAACCGCACCCCGGCACAAACACCCGGCCCGCCACCGGATGCCGCGCCAAAAAATCAACCAACCCCGGGCTGGGCCCGCCTTTATCCCAAGGGGTTTCACCACTCTGATAACGGGCCTCCCAATCGGTACTCATGGGTTTCTCCGGATCCAACAGCTCCCCTCCGCCACGCTCCATTGGAATTTGCGGGCGTGTTCGCGAATGAGAAATGGCAGGTCCCGGACGCCCCGCAGCTCGAAATGAGGCTCCAACAGCCGGCGCAACCCCTCCAGTGTCCGCACCGGGCCGGAGTCGGCAACGTATCCTCCCAGCCAGCGGTCGCGCGGCGTGAACTCGGGAAGCCAAGTATAGGGCGAAGTGATCACCAATTGTCCGCCCGGCACCACCAAATCCGGCAACCGCTCCAGACAGCGCTGCGGGTCGTGCAACCGGTCGATCAAGTTGGCCATGAGCAACACGTCAAAACCTCCCAAGTCCGGCCTTGGATTCATGGCGTCGCCCTGCTCAAAGCGCACCCGCTGGGGCTCCACCCCCTCCGGGATCCGTGCCACGAGCGGCGTGACCAACTCACCCTCGTCCGTCCGAACATAATCCAATGACCGGGCATTCCGGAGGGTTCGGGCGGCGTCGATAAAGCGGTGAGAGAAATCAATCCCCACCACCGAGCGGCATATTCTTGCCAACTCAAAACTCGAACGCCCCACCGCACAACCCAGATCCAAGCCGCGACCCTCCGGGGGCACCAGCGCTGGATCCACGCACTCCCAGACGCAGCGCGCCGGGTATTCAAGGGCCTCTTTTGGTCCGGCCGGATGAGGCATAATTTCCTCAGCACGTCCGTAGTGGAAGAGCAGGTATTCCCCGAGCAATTTGTCGGTTTCGTAAATATTCATCGCCTCGGGCAAACCACCTCCGGGTGGGTCCGGCCGTCTAGGCCTCAAGCAGTCCGCGCAAATACGCGGCTGGCTCGAAGTGCTCGATCAACACCTCCGTTTTTCCGCCCCGGTGCATCCGCACCTCAGGCACGCGGATTTCCGGCGTTTTGCTCGGAGAAAAGAGAATGTCGTCGTGGGTGGCGTTCTTGCGGTTTGCAAACCGAGCCGGGGTGAGCTTGCCGCCGAGATGATCGCTGCGCCCCGTGGCAACGTGCAGGGTGCCCCGGATTTTTTCGTCCTGAATATCGCGGCCTGACACTGGCAACACCTGGGTCCCAAACCCCAGCTCGCCAAGTTCACCCGTCACCGGATCGCTCGCCAGTTTCTCGTTGTGTTCATCCACCGTGCGCGAGTTGCCCCGCAGCAACGTCGCCCTGTGGATCCGGCCCCCAGTCACATCCATCAACCCCAATGTCCCATCCTCGTATTTGAGCGGGAACTGGCCTTCCGCTCCGGCCGGAACGTAGTAAATCTCGCCTGCCGGCAGGTTTGCCACATCCGGGCCGCCCCGGCAGAGACCGTGGCTTTTCTGAGCGTCCTGGCCGGCTAACTCCAAGCGGAGGGTAAACCGCTGGTGGTCCACCTCGTAATCGATTTCCACGCTATCGGCCCCGGTCATCCCCAGGCGCAGTTTTTCCGCCTCAACGCTCACCTCGTTGTAATCCACCGCCAAACCCGACGCCAAAATCACGTCATTAACCCCGTGCAACGTGGCCCCGCGGAACCCGAACTCCTTGGCGAACGCCGTCAAAGGCGCCGTGGCAGAATAGGTCGAGATACAGAGCACGATGTCGTAGTTCTTGAGCACATCCGCCACTAGGTCGAGCCGGCGCCCGTCACTGGCGTAGGCTGTCTCGGGCAGGTCCAAGTTGCTGCCGCCCGTGATCTCATAGGCATACATCTCACCGCCCCGGAGGCCCAACTCCGCCAAGACCCCGGCCCTGAGTCCCTGGTAAAACACGTCATGCGCCCGGCGTTGAATGCCAAGCTCAGACTTTTCTAGAAACCGGAACCCCTCCATCTCACGCGGGTCCTCCAGATCGATCAGGATGCAAACGCGCTCCCCTCCTTTGGGTTCGAACACGGTGCGCAGAAGGCGGCCCAGACTAAAGGGCGGAAATTGGCGGGATGCGGGATTCATAGGCAGGGTCGAGAATGGAACGCGCCGGGCCGCCCACTTTCATAGGGGAAACCCGGGAGTCGAGCCCCCCATAAGAGGCCGGATTTTCATCCGCGTCCAAACCATTCTCCTCGAATTCAGCGGGCTTTGCGCCCTGACAGGCAAGAAATTTCACCCCGGGGTTTGCCGTTCGGCTCGAGAGCAGCAATGCTTCCCGTCTCGCGCCGTTCGCCCATGATCTGGAAGACTCATACCCGCCAATTCGACCTCAGCCAAAAGGGGCTGACCATGGGGGTGCTCAACGTGACAAGCGACTCGTTTTCCGATGGCGGCCAGTTCCTGGATCCCGCGCGCGCCCTGGCACACGCCCGCTCTCTGCTGGAGGCCGGTGCCGACGTGCTCGACATCGGGGGCGAATCCACCCGGCCAGGAGCATCCCCGGTGGACGAAGCGGAGGAAATCCGGAGGGTGATCCCAGTGATTGAAGCGCTTGCCCGGGAAACCCGGGTCGCCCTCTCCATCGACACCATGAAACCGGGAGTTGCAAGGGCCGCATTGGAGAAAGGGGCGGAGATCGTCAACGACGTGACCGGCCTACAAAACGCGGAGATGCGCGAGCTCATCCGCGCAACGGGTTGCGGCGCGGTGGCGATGCACATGAAAGGCACTCCGCGCGACATGCAGGACGCGCCTTTCTACGGGGACATCTTGGAGGAAATCCGGGGTTTTTTTCGACAAACCCTCGAGGCCTGCATAGGGTCCGGCATTGACCCGTTGTGCCTTGTGTTTGACCCGGGCATTGGCTTCGGAAAGACGCTCGTACACAACCTGACTTTGCTGCGGAACTTGGACGCGCTCCGGGAAGGCGCGCGTCCCCTGATGCTCGGCGTCTCCCGCAAATCATTCATCGCAAAAGTGTTAGGAACATCCCCCCTCGAAGACCGCCACTGGCCCACCGTGGCTTTGACCGCTTACGGCCGGATCCGAGGCGCCCAAGTCATCCGGGTCCATGAAGTCGCTCCCAACCTTCAGGCGATGCGCATGACGGAAGCCCTGATCGCCCCATGAGTCTCCAGGCGCTCGTCACCCACTACTGGAGGGACCTGCTGGAGATAGCCATTCTCTGGGCCGCGATCTACCGTGCTTGGCTCTATTTCCGTGGCACTCGCGGAGCCAAAGTGCTTACCGGCTTGGCCGTGCTCCTGCTGGTGATCGCCCTATGCTCGGAGATTTTCGAGCTCCCAGAGATTAGCTGGCTGTTCCGAAACCTGGTCACATTCATGGCGTTTGCCCTGGTAGTGATCTTCCAGCCCGAACTGCGGCGGGCCTTGGCTGCCCTCGGTAGCCACCCGATATTTGCATCCGTCACCCAGAGCCGCGAAACCATCGAGGTGCTCACGGAACTCACCTTCGACCTAGCCAACCAACAACTCGGCGCATTGCTGGCCATCGAACGCGACACGAACATCGATTCTTTTGCCGAGACCGGCGTGCGCATCGACTGCGAGTTGTCCTCGGAACTGGTACTGAGCATTTTCCAACCCAAAACCCCCCTGCACGACGGCGGCCTGATCCTCCGCAACGGGCGCATTATTTCGGCCGCATGCGTTTTTCCGGTCAGCCAACGCATGGATCTCGATCGAACTCTGGGCACGCGGCATCGGGCGGCCCTCGGGCTTACTGAGGAATCCGACGCCGTGGTCGTCGTGGTCAGCGAGGAGACAGGGATCGTCTCCGTCTGTCACCGCGGCCAGATCGAAAGAAACTTTGACCCCAGCACTTTAAAGAAGCGACTGGGCGAACTGCTCTTGCTCCAGAAGAATGAAAACTCTCATCCACCTGCTCCTGCACCATTGGCTCGCGAAACTCGTCTCCCTGGTACTGGCCGTCGTGTTGTGGGGGGTGATCAAAAAGAGCATTCAGACGACCGCTACCCCGTCTAAAATCCGCGGGTTCCAGGTGCAATCTCTCCCTCTTTAGCCATGTCTTCCCATCCGCAGACACCCCCGCAGAACACTCCGGTCCGGGCCCGTAAAATCTTCGGCACCGACGGGGTCCGCGGGGTCGCCAACATCGAACCGGTGACCGTTGAAACCGCGCTCAAGCTGGGCCGGGCCGCCGCCCACATTTTCATGGAAATGAGCGAACAAGCCGGCCGCAACCACGGCCGGGCGAGGATCGTGCTGGGCAAAGACACCCGGCTTTCGGGCTACATGCTCGAAAACGCCCTGGCCTCCGGGGTGATGTCGCTCGGAGCGGATGTGATCTTCATCGGACCGCTGCCCACCCCGGGCGTAGCCTATATCACCCGCTCGTTGCGGGCCGACGCTGGCATCATGCTCAGCGCCTCGCACAACCCCTACGAAGACAACGGCATCAAGTTCTTCCGGCACGACGGCTACAAACTCGACGACTCCATCGAACAACGCATCGAACAACTCGTCTTTAGCGGCGAAATCGAATCCATCCGTCCGACCGCCGGCAAAATCGGGCGCGCCACCCGCATTGACGACGCCGTGGGTAGGTACGTGGAATTCGCCAAAGCCAGTTTCCCGCGCGGCATGACCCTCGAAAAAATACGCGTCGCCGTCGATGTCGCCAACGGGGCCGCCTACAAATCCTCTCCCTGCATCCTCCGGGAACTCGGCGCCGAACTCTTCATCGGCCACGACAAACCCAACGGCCGGAATATCAACAAGGACTGCGGCAGCACCTACCCTCAAGCCATCCAAACCCTCGTACGCGAGACCGGCGCCCACGTCGGCATCAGCCATGACGGAGACGCCGATCGCGTCCTGCTCTGCGACGAGAACGGGGAGGTGGTCGACGGCGACGAAATCATGGCCATCGCCGCTCTCGACCTGCTCGGGGCCGGGCGTCTCGCCCAAAACACCCTGGTCGCCACGGTCATGAGCAATTTCGGCTTGGATGAAACCCTCGCCCGCCACGGAGGCCGTGTCCTGCGCACTCAGGTCGGCGACCGCTACGTCATCGAGACGATGATGAAGAACGACCTCAACCTCGGAGGCGAACAAAGCGGGCACATGATCTTCCGCGACTTCTCAAGCACCGGCGACGGCATCGTCAGCGCCCTGCAAATCCTGCGGATCATGGTGGAAACGGGAAAACCCCTGAGCGAACTCAAAAAGTGTCTCCTGAAGTACCCCCAGGCCCAACGCAACCTGCGGGTCCGGGAGAAACGGCCGCTGGAGCAAGTACCCGGCGTGTTGAAACTAGTCACCGAAACCGAGCAACAACTCGCCGGCGCCGGGCGCGTCCTTTTGCGCTACTCCGGCACGGAGCCCAAGGTGCGCCTCCTCATCGAGGGCAGGGACGGCATGGCCATCAACGCGCAAGCCGACCGCATCGCGGGCGTGCTTCAGGAAGCCATCGGGGAATAAAACATCGTGCTCCCCGATCTCAACGCCATGAGTCGGAGCCTGTTTCTGACGGGCACCGACACAAACGTGGGAAAAACCCATGTGGCCGAGCGCCTCGTGCGCTCGCTTCGTGCTCGGGGCATCGACGCCGTTGGCATGAAACCCCTTTGCTGCGGCGACCGCGACGACGCAGAACGCCTCCACGTGGCCTCCGGCGGCCAAGCGCCCCTCAACACGATCAACCCCATCTGGATGCGCACCCCTGCCGCACCCTACACAGCTTCCCTGATCGAGAACCGCCCTCTGGACTTGGCCCTTGTCTTTGAATCTTACAACGCACTCCGGGCCCGCCACGCGGTGGTTATTGTGGAGGGCGCAGGCGGCTGGCTGGTGCCAATCACCGCCGATTATTTCCTGAGCGATCTGGCCGCCGCGATGGATTTGCCGGTGGCCGTGGTGGTCGCCAACAAACTCGGCGCCCTCAACCACACCCTGCTCACCGTCCAAGCCATCGAATCCCGCCAGATGACCTGTGCGGGAGTGATCCTCAACCACACCACCCCAGACTCGGGAGATCCCGCCACAACCACCCACCGCGCGGTTCTCGAGTCTTTGTTGCGGGTGCCCATTTTGTGGGAAGTCCCATACGAACCCGGCAAGCCGGGAGCGGAGTAAAACCCCGCAAGCCGGGAGAGGTTCAGCGGCTGAACGGCTGAACGGCTGAACGGCTGAGCGGCTGAGCGGTTGAGCGGTTGGGGGGGGGCAAAGGGCCGGGGGGGATGTTTTTTGAGCGGGAAAGCAGGAACCGCTGCTCAAAAAAGGAGGAGCGCGGGACGGCATTTGCAATCCCGGCAAAGCGGGTGGAGGTTCCATCACAAATTCACAAAACCCCTCAACCGAGGGGCTCAGCATAGCTGGAACGGCGGCAGTCATCTGGGGGGTGGTCATGGCGGTTTCTCTCAAGCAATTCCTCAACTGCAATTCCGCAACGGCGGAGGGGCAAATCACCGTAGGCCGCCCGCGGCAGGTGCCGCATCCCGCCCAGCCCCGGCACCCATTTCAAACCATCGCGTATTATGTTGATCCACAAGTTCTTCCATGTCGCCCGGAGCCTTCCGGAAACGCAAAGGCAGCTTGAAGCCTGGCACACCCGGCAAGGGCCTCTAGGGCTCCAGACCGAATTCACCAACCCAGCGCCCTGGGAATGGCCCCCAGACGCTGGCCCGCAGGAAGACATCACTCTGGAGAGCCTTCCGGGCGCGCACTCCCGCCAAATCCTTTTCCGCTCCTTGAAAGGCCCTATCGAGCTTGCCGGGCTCATCGAGTTTTTCCCGATCCGCGAAAACTTCACCGAAATCGAACTCACGGCCGACTGCACGTTCCCGTCCGCGCACCCGGGCCCGGCGGCTTGGGACGCGTGGTTTGAGGATTTCCTCAACGCGCAACTCCAGCGCATCGAACAAGCCCTCAATGAACCCGCGCTCTCCACCCGGTTCGACGCGGATTGACCCCGCAACGGCCGGATCCTGCTCACTCACAGCCCCCCCAAAGAAGCATCGCCGGAGCCGGGTCCGGGCGGGGCCTCGGTGGCCGGGACGGTAGAGACGCGAACAAACCGGAGCGACGCCCGGTTAACGCGTATCGGCCGGGGTCGGAATCCGCCGCAGGGAATTGCGAACAAAGTTGGCCCCGAGATCCCAGATGGGTCCGGGAAAGGTGAAGCAATCCTCGAGCACCGACTCAAAAGCCGCCATAAAATGAGCGATCTCATTTTTGCCGATCACCAGGGGCGGCACGAGCTTGATGACGTCCATGCCGTGGCCGGCGATCTGGCACAGAACCCCGTGGCGGGTGAGAAGGGCCGTCACCAACATCTGGCAGAAGAGCTCCGGCTCCAGCCTGTGCAAAAGCTTCCAGCCCATGCGCGGAGCCAGTTCCCGCGGCTCATGGAATTCAATGGCGATCATGAGCCCTTTGCCGCGCACCTCCTTGATAAGCGAGTGCCGGTGCTGAAGAGCTCTGAGCCGCTCCAAGAGCTCGGCGCCCGCGGCCTGGGCCTGGGCCACCAACTGCTCGTCCTCAAGCACTTGCAGCGTGGCAAGCCCGCAGGCCATCGCAAGGTTGTTGCGCCCGAACGTCGAGGAATGCACCACGCAACGGTCCAGCCGACTAAATGTCCGCTGATAAATCCAGCGGCGCGCGACCACCGCCCCACAGGGCACGTAGCCGCCACTCAGCGATTTCGCCACGGTAACTAGGTCCGGCTCCAACCCCCAATGCTCGAACCCCCACCAGCGCCCGGTCCGGCCCAGCCCCGTTTGGACCTCGTCAGAAATGAGCAAGGTACCGCTCGCACGGCAGAGTTCCTGGGCCCGCAAATAAAACTCTGCGGTCGCATACCGGACGCCTTTGCCAAAAACCGGCTCCAAAATCAGCGCGGCATACCGACCCGATTCCAGTTCCCGCTGGAGCGCTTTGAGATCCCCCAAATCCACCCGCACACAGCCTTCGAGCAAAGGCCCGAATCCCTCCTGAAAATGCCCATCGCCCATGACCGAGAGCGAACCCTGGGTCAAACCGTGAAAGGCGCCCTGAAAAGAAAGCAACCCCGCCCGTCCCGTGGCGGCTCGAGCAAACTTCAAAGCGCCTTCCACGGCTTCGGTCCCCGAGTTGCAGAAAAAAACGGCATCCAAGTGGGGCGGCATTTTTTTAAGTAGCGCCTCGGCGAGCAGACCGCTCAAAAGCGAACAATCCATCTGGACCATGTTCGGCAAATCCAACTCAAGCACTTCTTGGATGGCCCGCTTGAGGGCGGGATGGTTGCGCCCGATGTTGAACACGCTATACCCGCTCAAAAAATCAAGGTAAGCCCGATCCTCGGCGTCGTAGAGCCACGCTCCCGAGGCCCGAGTGTAAACACGGTCGAATCCGATGATACGCTGGACCTCCACCAGAGTCCGATTCAGGTGCCGGAAATGGAGCTCGTAATTCTCCCCCAAACGCTCGGCTACGAGTCTCTTGAGATCCAGCGGCATGCGAGCGGGAATCTACAGCACGGGCCGCAAGGCGCGAGGCGGAAAATCACCTCAGAACACAGCCGCTTTCCGACTGGTCTACTCCCGGAGGAGGTGAGATACCTGATTTTTTGTATCCCATGAGAATCCCCCCCCTCTCCGTGCTCCTGTTTCTTGCGGTTCAGCCCCTCCTCGCTGACGGCCCCAAAGACAACGTCTCCGAGGCCGTCCGCCCAATTCCCCCCCCCGGTATCGAGATCCCCTCGGAGGAAAGGACGGCCCTCGAGAAAAGCGCAGCCGAACTGCTGGCGGAAATTACAGACCTAAGGTCCAAGCTCAAAAAGAGCCCACAACAACTCGAGCTCATGCCCGACGTGGAGGTTTACCACAAAGCAGTCGACTGGGCCCTGAGGTATAACGAATTTTTCAAGCCCCAGGAAACCGCCGTCGCTCGCGATCTGCTCAAGCGCGGATTTGAACGCGCCCAGGCGCTGCGCGAGGGCCATGCACCCTGGCTGACCCAGACCGGACTGGTGACCCGCGCATACCGCTCCAAAATCGACGGCTCCATCCAGCCCTTCGGACTGGAGATCCCGCCCGGCGCATTGTCCGGAGCGCCCACCCGGGTCGATTTCTGGTGCCACGGCCGGGGCGAGACCCTCAGCGAACTGGCTTTCCTGGATCAACGCCACAAAAGCCCCGGACAGTTCAAGCCTGAGGGCGCCATCGTGGTGCACCTCTACGGGCGGTATTGCTGCGCCAACAAGTTCGCCGGCGAAATCGATCTGTTCGAGGCGCTCGAACGCGTGCAACACGATTATCGGGTGGACCAAAACCGCATTCTCATCCGCGGGTTTTCCATGGGCGGCGCGGCCGCCTGGCAGTTCGCCGTGCATTATCCGGGAAAATGGTGCGCCGCAGCCCCCGGGGCGGGCTTTAGCGAAACGGCGGATTTCCTCAAGGTGTTCCAGCGGGAGGACCTCCGGCCGACCCCCTACGAGAAAAAACTCTGGCATCTCTACGACTCCACCGATTACGCGCTCAACCTGTTCAACTGTCCAACGGTGGCATACAGCGGTGAGTTGGACAGCCAAAAACAAGCCGCCGATCAGATGGAAAAGGCCCTCGCGGCCGAGGGCATGACACTCACGCATTTGATCGGTCCGAAGACCGCCCATAAGTACCACCCCGATTCGGCCCGGGACATCGAGCAGCGTATGGACTCCATCGCTGCCCGTGGCCGCAACCCGGTGCCGCCCCGGATTCTTTTCACGACCTGGACATTGCGCTACGCGGAATGCCTCTGGCTCAAGCTCGAAGGCCTCGGCCAACACTGGGAACGGGCCCGCGTGGAGGCGCAGCTCGATTCACCGGGCCAAGCCGTGCGCCTTTCCACGGCCAACGTCACGGCGCTCGCCTTGGATTTCGCCGCAGGCCTCTGTCCGCTGGACCCCACCCGGCCCGTCACCGTGACTCTCGACGGCGCGCAGGTGAGCTGCCCGCCGCCTCAGAGCGACCGCTCCTGGACCGTCCATTTCCAAAAACGCGGGGACACCTGGGAACTGGCAAACGAGCCCGGGGAAACCCTCGCCAAACGCCCCGGACTCCAGGGCCCCATTGACGACGCGTTTCTGGACAGTTTCCTCATGGTGCGGCCGACCGGCCCGGCGCTGCACCCGGCCACCGGCCAGTGGGTGAACACGGAGATGCAGCGGGCTCAGGAGCATTGGCGCAAACAGTTCCGCGGCGACGCACCGATCAAGGATGACAACGCGATCACCGACGCGGACATCGCGGCCAACCATCTCGTCCTCTGGGGCGACCCGCAGAGCAACCAAGTCCTCGCACGGATCATGGCCAAACTCCCGGTCCATTGGAGCGCCCAAGAGGTGCGCCTTGGCAGCCGCGCCTTTGATGGGGCCCAGCATGTGCCTGTGCTGATTTTCCCCAACCCGCTCAACCCCAAACGCTACGTGGTAATCAACAGCAGCTTCACTTACCGCGAATACGATTACCTCAACAACGCACGCCAAGTCCCCAAGCTGCCCGATTACGCCGTCTTCGACATCCGCAAACCCGCCACCCCCCAGGCGCCCGCTGCCGTGGCTCTGGCGGGGTTCTTCGGGGAACGCTGGGAACTGTTACCGGAGCCTAAATAGCCGCGGATATCAGCCGCACGGCGACTGGAGGAAACGCCGCTCGGATATCGGGCTCGGATGGAATGACATGCCGGAGCTCTTCGCCACGGAACACACGGAGACAATGCGGCGTATTTGCGCTCCTTGAAACGCCGGGTGAGTTCCATCCACTCGGAAACGATGCAGGCGTAGTTCCTGTGCATGGCGCACAACCTCCGGGTGCGCTGCGAGGAGAAGGCAGTGAGCTCGGCGCATCTGCCCGGGCGGATCATTGGACGGGGGCTGCTGACCGAGGCGGTGGTGGTGGATGTGATCGTGGGCAAGATGGGTGATCACTTGCCGCTCTACCGGCAGGTGGAGCGCATGAAGCGCGCGTGCGGGTTTCACCCGGGGCTCTCGACGCTTTCGGACGTGACGATGGAGGTCGGCTCGATGCTGTGGCTCGCGGTCGATGCGCAGAAAAAGAATCTGCTGGAGGGCGCCTACATCCAGGCGGACGAAGCGCGGATGCCGGTGCAAACCCTCGGATGCCGGGCCGAAATCACCAGACGTTCCTCTGGCAATACAGCCGGCCGGATGGCCCGGTGGTGTTCGAGTTCCGGATGGGACGGGAGCCTGCCGGGCCGGAGAATTTGCTGCGCGACTACCAAGGCACGCGGCAGAGTGTCCGCTGCTGCACCATGTCAGGCGTCAGTGGCGCAGGTGAGGCCGTTACGTGCCTCTGTGGTTGTTGCGCCAGATGGCGATGAGCGTGGCAGTGTGCAAAGCGGCGATTGCGAGGTTGCTTGCAACTGCAGGGTTGAGAAGAGTGCCGACAGTGAAGGGTGTCAGAACCTTGTAAAGAACCTGCACGAAGAGCAAAGCTGCCACAAGGCTCGGTTCCGGACGGCAGAGCAACAACACTGAGGTGACCAGGATGGCGAGATAGAATGCGAGCAAGATTCCCCGTGCAGGGCTTGATCCGCCGTATGTCACAACCGACCATCCAGCGCCAAGAATCAAGCCGATGCACACCGGCAGCAGCACCAGAACGTTGATGGCTAGCGAGAGACGTATGAGATTGCGCATGTTGAAGTGATTGGATTGACCAGCGTCTACCCTGAGCGGTGTCCCCTGACGGCTAACATGGAATAGGCAGTGGCTGCAAAATTCTGCGGCTGCTGTGGGTTCCGGTTGACCGGGCGATGTTCACACCATTGGTCGCTCCAATCGCGACTCGAATCCGGCCGTTAAACGTATCCCATCTCGCCCGATTCAGGCTTTTGTGGCCTTCAGTCGCTGCTGCCTCCGCGCAACCCCGCCCCGGAGCCGAATCCACAGCCGACAGCCGTATCCGGTGGACTCGTGATCCCACGACAGCCGCCCCATGAAGCGGGGCCCCGATTCCGCGCGGTCCTCGAGGTGTCCTTGGGAAAACTCCTCGCCACCAAACCCGAACCGACACCCACACCAGAGGCTCGCAGCGCGAGAGCCACCTCCTGTCGGCATCCGGCCTGCCCTGGGAAGGATCGCACCCGGGCCAGACAGGACGGAGCTCCGGGCAGAAGCGGTCCCGCCGGGGCCGCGCATGGACCACAAAGAAAGGGGGAGAAATCCTCTGGCCGAGCACGGGGGACGGACTCACGATGGGGGAATGTCTTCACCTCTGAACAACTCCCAAAAACGGGATCTCAAAGCCCGGGCCCAACTTCTCGAGCCGGTGCTCAAGCTGGGCCACGGCGGCGTGAGTGCCGGTTTTTTGAAGAGCCTCGACGAGGCGCTCACCCAGCACGGGCTGGTGAAAATCAAGTTCAGCGACTTCAAAGAGGAAAAAAAGACGCTGGCACCGCAAATCGCCGAGCAGAGCGGGAGCGAACTCATCCTGCGGGTGGGGAATGTGGCGGTCTATTACCGCGCAAAACCGGAGGTCTAGGACATGGGATCCCTTGGCCAACCCGCACCCGCCCGATCGGGAAAGCCGATGGGGCAGGACGCAGCCCGTGGGCGAGATCAGGGTGGGCGAAGCGGTTGCGCGCGGCAGCTTGCCCGGCCCTTGAGGTGAAGGCCTAAGCGCGCCGGCGACAGCGGGCCCGATTGGAGGGGTGGGGAAGGGGTGCGATAGAAGTAGCGTTACCCGTCCGCAGAGCTTACAAGCCGCGATGCAAAAGAAACTTTTCAGCGAGCTCGCTCTTTCGCCCGAGCTGCTCAAGGCCGTCGCCCGCATGGGGTTCGAAGAGGCTTCCCCCATTCAATCCGAAGCCATTCCCGTGATTCTCGGGGGAGGTGACATGGTGGGCCAATCCCAGACGGGTTCCGGCAAAACCGCAGCTTTCGCCATCCCAGCCATTGAGAAAGTGGACGCCGCGATCAAGGCGCCCCAGGTGTTGGTGCTCTGCCCCACGCGGGAACTCGCCGTGCAGGTTGCGGAGGAGGTGTCCAAGATCGCCCTTTTTAAACGGGGCATCCGCGAACTGCCCATCTACGGGGGGCAATCCTATGAGCGCCAGTTCCGGGGACTCCACGCCGGCGCGCAGATAATCATTGGCACACCGGGCCGGGTGATGGACCACCTGGAGCGGGGCACGCTCCAGATGGACCAGATCCGCATGGTGATCCTCGATGAAGCGGACCGGATGCTGGACATGGGCTTTGTGGAGGACATCCGCAAGATACTCAGCCAGGCGCCGCCGGAGCGGCAGACGATCTTTTTCTCCGCAACGGTGCCGGCGCCGATCGCGCAGCTCATCAAGAGCTTCACGCGCAACCCGGTGACGGTGAAGATCCAGTCGGAGACCCTGACGGTACCGCAGATTGAGCAGGTTTACTACGAAGTGGACCGGCGCAACAAAGTGGAGGTGCTCTGCCGGCTCATTGACCTCAACGACATCACGTGCGGCATTATTTTCTGCGCCACGAAGATGATGGTGGATGAACTCGTGGAACACCTCATCGCCCGGGGCTACTCGGCCGACAAACTCCATGGCGACATCACCCAAGCCATGCGCGAAAGGGTCATGGCCAAGTTCCGCAAACGAGGGTTCGAGTTCTTGGTGGCCACAGACGTCGCCGCCCGCGGCTTGGACGTGGACGACATCGAGGTGGTGTTCAACTACGACCTGCCCCACGACGGCGAGGATTACGTCCACCGCATTGGGCGCACCGGGCGCGCCGGGCGCTCCGGCCGGGCCATCACCTTCGTGGCCGGGCGCGAGATCTACAAGCTCCAGAACATCCAGCGCTTCACCCAGAGCCGGATCCGGCGGGAACGCGTGCCTTCGGCAGAGGAAGTGGAGGAAAAACGCCGGAACATTTTCCATGAAGCACTCCGGGAGACACTCGAGAAGGGCGAGTTCAAGCGTCACGACGACCTCATCGACCGCCTCTTGGAGCAGGGGCACTCGGCTACGGACATTGCCTCGGCGCTGATTCATCTCTTGGGCGACGAGAAATCCAGCCGCCCCTCACAAGCCGGGCCGGCGCCAGCGCCTCAACCCGAGGCACGCCCGTTTGAGCCGCGCGCGCACCCCAAGTATGAGACGCGCACACTGCGGGAACCCCGGGCGGAATCGCGCACCCCATCGGAATTTGCGGAACCGCGGACCCGCCGGGAGCCGGTCCGGCCCCGTGCAGCCGCGGGCAAGAGCCGCGGGGAAGCCGACGTCCCCCAAGCGCAGACATCGCATGAAAAGGGCATGGTGCGGTTGACCCTGAATTTGGGCCGGGACCAGAACGTGCAGCCCGGAGACATCGTGGGAGTCATCGCGGGCGTGGCCCGGATTCCGAAGGAAGCGATCGGCGCGATCCGGCTGCAGGCCCGGCAATCGCAGGTGGACATTGCCGGGGAACACCGGGCACTCGTCCTCAAAAAACTTAACGGGATCAAATTCAAGGGCCACACACTGAGCTTACACGAAGGCCGGAGCGAATGATCAACGCGGTCGGCCATGAACTTTGATGAATGGCGACTTGGCAACAAGAGCAACCCGGATTTTGCTAGGTGAGACTCTCTTCATCGGCCATGCCCCCGCCCACCTCCAAGAGTTTTGAGCCCGAAGAACTGACGGTTCTCGCCCGGAACGTGATCCGCAACGCCCGGTTTCCGCAGCTGGCCACCGTCGACGGAGAACAACCCCGGGTTCGTCCGGTTTCCCCGGTACGCGTGGACGGGTTTACCGTCTACGTGGCCAACCTGAAACGGTATCACAAAACCGGGGAAATCGCCGCCAACCCCAAGGTGGAACTCAATTATCTCGATGACGCGCACGACCAGGTGCGGATCACTGGGATTGCGGAGGAATTACGGGACCCAGCGTTGCTGAAGGAGATTTGGGAGAGCAACCCGCTGCTGCGCAAATATCTGGGGTCTCCCGACAACCCGGACTTGATCATCTACCGGATCCGGCCGCAGCGGGTGCGGTTCATGCGGGAATGGGCGCTGGATTACATTGAAGTGCCATTTTCTGCAGGCTGACCCTTGGGCCGGTCCCCTTGGGCCGCCCTCTTTTTTCCAGTTTTCAAACCCATGAAAAACGAAGTCGTCGATACCCATCAAAAGGCTCTCCGGATCAATCTCGACCCGCGCTGGTATGGCACCTTCGCGGAAATCGGCGCGGGGCAGGAAGTGGTGCGTTGGTTTTTCAGGGTGGGCGGCGCAGCGGGCACGATTGCCAAGAGCATGTCGGCTTATGACATGACGGTGAGCGACGCGATCTACGGCCCCACAGACCGGTACGTTTCCCGGCGCCGGCTCCAGTCGATGCTGGACTTGGAGTTCCAGCTCAACCTGGACCGGCTTCAGGCGCAACGCGGGGATGGCACCTCTTTTTTCGCTTTTGCCAACACGGTCACGGCGCGCAGTTTCAAGGGCAACAACGAGTGCCACGGGTGGATGGGGGTAAAATTCCAGGCGCATCCCCACGATGAAACCAGCCAGATCATCCTGCACGTGCGGATGCTGGACGCCGAGGCCGCGCTGCAGCAGGAAGCCCTGGGCATGGTGGGGGTGAACCTGCTCTACGGGGCATTTTTCCGGCATCACGAACCCGACGCCCTGCTGGAGTCGTTGCTTGACCAGCTCACCACGGGGCGGATCGAGATCGACATGATCGAGTTCAGCGGGATCGAGTTTCGCTACGTGGACAACCGGCTCATGAGCCTCAAACTGGTACAACTGGGCCTCACCGGAGCGGCGATGTTCGGCGTGAACCGCGAGGTGCTTCAGCCCAGCGAGGTGTTCCATCGGCACGCCGTATTGGTGGCCCGGGGAAGTTTCCGGCCTGTCACCACCGTCAACATCGACATGGTCCGCTCGGCCTATGAAAAGTTCTGCGCCAGCCCCACGGTGCACGGCAAACCCATCGTGCAAGTCATGGAAATCACGATGAGCAACCTGCTGGCCACCGGCTCAGTGGATCGCCGGGATTTCCTGGCGCGCGCCGATCTGCTTTCCGAGTGCGGAATGACAGTGCTCGTGTCCGATTATTCCGAGTACTACCGCCTGGCCGGGTATCTGGCCCGGCACACGCAGGAACGCATCGGGATCGTCATGGGGGCGGCGAGCCTCATCGAACTCTTTGACGAAAAATATTACACCCAGTTGCCGGGCGGCATTCTGGAGTCCTTCGGGCGCCTCTTCAAAAACGATTTAAAACTCTACGTTTATCCGCTCCAGGACCCCACAACAAAGGCCCTGACCACGGTGGAGAACGTGCCTGTGGCCCATGAACTTCAACCGCTTTACCGGTATCTGGCCGACCGGGGTAGCTTCGTGCAGCTCGACAATTACCGCCCCGAATGCCTCGGCGTGTTCTCCAGGGATGTCCTCAAGAGAATCGCCTCAGGAGACGACTCCTGGGAGCCAATGGTGCCGCCTGAGGTGGCCGAGCTGATCAAAAAACGCGGGTTTTTCGGCTATACTAAGAACCAGCCCATCTAGAGGGTCTTCTCGGTAACTCTTTTTACATGAAACTCAGAACCCTCCTTACCACTTTGTGTTCCTTCCTCGGCCTGACCCTCGGATCCCAGGCCGCACCGCTTGAAGTCGGCGCAGCTGCTCCGGATATCACCGCGGTCGATCAGGACGGCAAAAGCGTCTCCTTTAAAGCTGTTTACGAAAAAGGCCCAACGCTCGTTTATTTCTATCCCAAAGCCGACACGCCGGGCTGCACCAAGCAGGCCTGCAGCCTGCGCGACGACTGGTCCGAGCTCAAAGCCAAGGGCATCCAGGTGCTCGGAGTCAGCGGCGACAAACCCGACTCCCAAAAGGCGTTCCAAGAAAAATACAAACTCCCCTTCATCTTGGTCGCCGACTACGACAGCAAAGTCGCCGACGCCTTCGGCGTGCCGCACCTCGGCGGGTTCTCCAAGCGCCAGTCTTTCCTGATCAAGGATCACAAGGTGGTTTGGATCATGACCGCCGCTTCCACAGCCACCCACTCCAAGGATGTTCTGGCTGCCTACGAGAAACTCGCCAAGTAATCCGCCAAAAAAAATCCGGTTCTTCTCAAAAAGACGCGTTCCCCGCCCCGGGAGCGCGTTTTTCTTTTCAGCGGTCGTCAGCCTCAGCGAGGGAGGCAAAGACCGCACCCAAAATCTCGATCCCACGCACCAGCTCTTCTTCGCTGGCTTTGGCGCAGTTGAGCCGCACACAGCTCTGAGCCGCTGGCTCGGCGAAAAAGACGTCCCCGCCCGCAAACGCCACGTTTTCCCGGCGCGCCAAAGCCCGGGCCTGAGCGAAATCGATCCGCCCCGGCAGCCGCACCCAGAGCATGTAACCGCCCGTCGGCGCATCCACGTGCGAGCCTTTGGGAAAACTGCGGGCCACCGCATCGAGAGCCAGCGCCCGGCGCCGCGCATTGCGCTGCCGCAAACCGGCAAGGTGGGGATCCAGAGCCCCCTGGGCGAGAAACTCCCGGAGCAACACCTCGGTGGGCACCGCGCTATGGAGATCCTGCTGGGTTTTGCGAGCAGTCGCCTGGTCAAAAAGTGTCCCCGGCACACACACCCCTACGCGCAGACCGGGTGCCACCGATTTCGAGAAACTCGACACATACGACACCGTCTCCCCTCCCCCGTCGAACGCCAACAACGGTTTGGGCGCGCCGCCGTCCTCGAGTTCCCCGTAAATGTCGTCTTCAATAATCCGCACCCCGAGACGGCGGCAGATTTCCACGAGCCGCCCACGAGCACCCTCGCTGAGGGTCGCGCCGGAGGGATTGGAAAGCGAACTGCACACCACCAGGCAGCGGGGCTGCCAACGCGCCAACGCCTCCTCGGCGGCGTCCAAATCGATGCCCCCCGCGTCTTTGACCGCTAGGGGCAGGATCCGCGCCCCGGCTTCGCTGAGGATTTCCAAAAGGCCGTAATAGGCGGGCGCCTCGCAGGCCACGACATCGCCCGGACGCACAAGGACCGAAAGCAGCACCGACAGGCCCTGGGTGCATCCCGTGGTGGTGAAAAGCTCCGGCCCGCGCACGGACGCGCCCCGGCTGCGAAGACGGTCCGCGAGGAGCTCCCGCAGCGGGTGATCGCCCTCGGGATGATGATAGGCGAACAGGCGGGCACCCTCCTTGGAAACCACGTTTTGCAGCGCCTGCGCCAACGCAGCGGTGGGCAGCGCGTCGAGCCCCGGAATTCCCGCTGCAAGGTTGATCAACCCGGGTTCATCCGCCTGACGCATGAAATCCACCAGACGCGCGGATGCTTTGAAGAGAAACGGCTCGGCCATGGCGTCCTCTAGCAGAGCCGGAAGCGCCATGCAAAGACGCAGCCCGCGCAAACCAGGGCTCACGCATCCAAAAAAGCGCAAGGGCACCACACGCAGGGCGCTGAGTTCAGGACAACCTCGGGATGTTGTCTGTGCGCCAAAGGCCCAACCCATCCCAGCCCGGGGCAACGCCGGGACGGCTCGGAAGAGATGCGGAAAACCATGAAAGGGCGCGCCCATGGGTTTTGCGCAGGTGCCCCCCCTTTGGCTCACCCATGCCCCGGGGCGTTGACAGCAATGGAAAGGAAAAACCGAAGGTCTCTACCTGTTCTGTTCCCACCCATTCCCAGGGTAAGCCTCATTCCATTCGGCCGCCCCTGGGCTGGAGGTCGTAAGCGCTTCGGGCTTGGGGGCCGAGCACCAATCCGCAGCCTTTTCGCCAAACGCCTTCCTCGCCAAACGCCGACGGCATTCCGCCTTTTAGCCCAGCCGCTTCCCTACGCCGACGGCGTTCCCGTCCTCCAGCCCA
>JBEIUI010000066.1:0-18605 GCA_040374425.1 Verrucomicrobiia bacterium
GTCTGCGCGTGCCGTCGGCAGAGACCAAAGTGGCACAGCCATCCTGGCTGTGATTGCACAGTCCACAGGCTGGAAGCCTGTGCCACCTTCCGAACCCAGAGCAGTGAAACGGCGTCTCGAGAACCATCAACGCCTCACCCGACCTCGACGCCAAATGGGCGATCTCTCACGCCGAAACGCCGCCACCTCCAAACGTCCTAAATCGAGCTAAACTGCGCGCCATCCGGGCCTGTCCCTTCCCGGGAGCGTGTCCCTTCCCGGGAGCGTAGGACCCATTGCGCCCTTATTTCCCCTCCCGTGCCCAGCGTTTCATCAGCGCGATATTCGCTTCGATTTCCGGGTTGTGCCGCTTCCCAAGATACTCCGCCATGTCGCTGTCGTACTGCGTCTCCGGCTCCGGACTGCGCCCCAAATCCGGCGTCTCCGTCTCCCACCGCTCCAGCCGACTCCGCAGCTCCTCCATCACCCGCTGGTAAACCGCGTCCGCCGCCAAGTTCCGCACCTGATGGGCGTCCTTGCTCAAGTCGTAGAGCTCCTCTTTTGGACGCGTGAGCGGAAAGAGCAGCGCCGTTTGCAGTGCGTCCAACTGCCCGGCCGCCTCTGCCGCCCGCAGCGCAATCAGACACGGCTTGTGATCTTTGTAATGGTTGGGCTGAAGAGGCGGGCGCTCCGGGTAGGAGTTCCGCAGATACAACCAGCGCTCCGTGCGCACACTGCGGATGCGGTCCACGGTTTCGTCTGCGCGATCCCGAGCCGCGAACACCGCCTCCCGGGGCTGGTAATCCGCGGCCAGCACATCCCGCGACTGCATCCCGCTCGGGCGCGCCACTCCCGCCAAAGCAAGGGACGTTGCCGCCAAATCGATATGTTCCACGAGATCTTCCCTCACCTTGCCCTGCGCCACCCCCGGTCCGCAAACCACCAGCGGGATATGCGTGCCCTCGTCATACAAAAACTGTTTGCCCCTCGCATGGCTCACCCCGTGGTCGGTGATAAAAAAGACCACCGTATTTTCCCAAAGGCGCTCTTTCTCCAAGCGTTCCCGGATTTCTCCGATCTGCTGGTCCACCAGCCGGCAAGCGTCCAGCGTCAATGCCCAGTCTGCCAAGATGGCCTCCGTGCGCGGGTAATAAGGCGGCAACACCCCGGTTGCCGGATCCGTCAACTTCCCCAACACCCTGCGCATCTCCTCCGCCGCGTCCTTGCCGTCCCTTACCTTGCCGCCGTTGAGCTGGATCTGGGCGAAGAAGGGTTGTCCGGCCGCGCGTCCGGCCCAGTCGTTGCCGTCGTAAATGGCGGGGTCCCACTGGAAGTTGTAGTCTGTTTTTGCGATCCCCTTGGCGCCCGGCTTGGAGGGAAAGGATCCGTTGCAAGTCCAGTAGCCTGCGCGTTTGAGAAGTCCGGGCACGGGCTGGACCCCGGCTGGCAACTCCAAACGGACGTGGCCCCGGCCGCTGCGGTGATGGTGCGCGCCAATGGCCGTCTGATACATGCCGGTGATCAGGGCGGAGCGCGAAGTGGAGCAGATCGGCGCGGTCACGTATGCCCGGCGGAACAGGGTGCCCTCGTTTGCGAGCCGATCCACCTGGGGCGTTTGAATGACCTTCTCCCCGTAGCAGCCGAAGTGGGGGCTCATGTCCTCCGCGATGATCCAGAGAATGTTGGGCCGATCCGCCGCGCGGCCCGGGGTGGAAAAGAGCGTCCAGCTCAGCGCGAGCGCGAAGAGCGCCCGCAGGTTCACCCAAAAATCCGGAGTTTTTATCAAGTTCATTCTCATGGTGATTCCCGCAGTAAACCCCGCAAAAACGGGGCGGTTGTATGCACTTCGGTTTTTGAGGTCTTTGAATCAGTTGGCGCGATGTTTCCCGCCAAAGGTGGTGCATTGGGCGCGAAACTTCCTGCCGGATCTCATGTGCCGAGGTCCAATCAGAGGAGCACAGCTCCCATACTGAGATTCATCCCAATTGAAATCATTGAGATTGGTCGGGCTGGCGGGATTCGAACCCGCGGCCTCTTCGTCCCGAACGAAGCGCTCTACCAAGCTGAGCCACAGCCCGTGGCAGGGCAGGGAAGCTAGCACGGGAAGGGGGTGGGTCAACCAAAAGGTTTTCCCGGCGGGAATGCCTTTTTTCCGGCCGGAAAAAGCACGCCGAGGCGAGGCGGCAGTGCGCCCGCAGCAATGCCGCAGTGCGCCCGCAACAAAGCGGAAGTGGGCCGCGGCCGAGCCGCGTTTAGAGCCCGTGCGGGCGGAGCTGTCGTTTGAGAATCAGGTAGAGCAGCCCCAATAGACCCGTGCTGGACCCGATCAGAATCGCGCTGTTCCACGCAAACACGCTCATCGTGATTCCCAGGTACCGTTTTTCCGGCCCGAAAAACACGTTGACGTGGACCCGTTTGCGCTGGGTTTGGCGGCGGTAATCGTTCTGTTCGCCTTCGGCTTTGGATACCAGGTCGCTCACCTTTTGGTTGGTGTAGAGCTGGTCGACCGTGATGCCCGTCGAACGGCTCCGCAGGTCGCTCGCGTCCAACGGGTTGCCGTCGATGATTTTGTCCACGCCGCGCAGGCGCTTTTCCACTTCCCGCACGGACCGGCACACCAGGCCGCTCAGTAGCGCCAGGGTTTCTTTGAGGTCCTCTAGGCGGGTGATTTCCGCTGGGGTGAGCTCCTTTTGTTGGGCGAGCGCGTCCACTTTTTGGAGAAGCTGGTCTTGGCGTTGGCTTAGGGGGTTGAGTTTGTATTGGGCCACGATGAGCGCCTCGTAGCTGTAGTGGGTGGCCAAGAGTCGGCTGATCATGGGAACTGAAAGCGCCGAATCGTTCCGGTTCTTGGATTTGATTTCCGGGTGCCGCTTAAACCAGCTGCTGAAGGTGTACTTGAGGTCGAGGTCCCGGTTCATCTCCTCGTACTTGATGAGGGCGCCGCCGAAGATGAGCTGGGGGATGAGCACCAAGGGGACGAAGTTGGCGGCGGTTTTTGAGTCGGAAACGATGGAGCTGATGACCAGGCCCAGGCAGGTGCCGCTGGCGGCGGTGATCACCATGAAAAAGAAATACGGCCAGAACATCCCGCGAATCTCGAGGATGTGGTTGCCGACCAGCACAAAAAGCGCGCACTGGATGGCCGTAAAAAGGGTCAGGGTGATGAACTTTGAAAAGATGTAATACGGCAACCGAACGTCCAGGTTGCGTTCCCGGTTGAGAAGGACTCGGTCCCGGATGATGTCGTCGACGCTGTTCATGAGGGCCAGAAACAGGGCCACCAGCAGGGCGATGAAGATGTAGGTGGGGATGTGGAAGGCGCTGGCGAAATCGTATTCGCCCGAGGCGTCATCGGTAAAATACAGGGCCCAGCCCACCAGCAGCGCCAGCAGCGGCGGCACCAGGGCCGTGAGCACAATGTTGCCCCGGTTGCGCAGCTTGGAGAGAAAGGTGCGGCGCAGCAGGGTGCGCAGCTGGGTCCATTCGTCGCGCCAACGGATATTTTCCTGAGTCTGGGGTGCGGCCGGCGCGGGTGCCGGGGTATTGGGCGGGTTTTTGCGCAGGTTGACCTGGCGCATGTCCTGGAGCAGGCGGAAGCTCTCGTATTTGTCGCGCCAGTAATCGGGTGAGAAGCGCCTTGCGGGGACGAATTGGGCCCGGGAATTCTCCTCGTAGATGATGTCGCCGCTGAGGTCGCGGAGCGGGGTCTCGAGCACGTCGAAAATGAACTCCGGGCGGGTGGTGCCGCAGGCCGGGCAACCGCCGAGTTCCGTCCCGAAGTGTTGTTCGTGCTCGGCGGCGGCGAAATAACTGAGCATCTCGCTGGGGGTTCCGTAGAAGACGAGTTTGCCGCCCTTGTCGAGCAGCAGCGCCTTGGAGAACATCTGAAAGAGCTTCGAGTTGGGCTGATGGATCGTCACCAGCACGATCTTGTTGTGGGCCATCGAACGGATGATCTCGATGACGTGTTCGCTGTCCTTGGAGCTGAGGCCGCTGGTGGGTTCGTCGAAGAGGAACACGTCGGCGGAGCTGATCATGTCCAGGCCGATGTTGAGCCGTTTGCGTTCCCCGCCGGAGAGACGTTTCTGGACGGGGCTGCCCACCACCGAGTCGCGGCGTTCACTCAGGCCGAGCTCCACGAGTTTGCCCTCAATGCGCCGGGTCCGGTCCCGGCTGGAGAGATGGGGGGAACGGATGGCGGCGGCGAACTCGAGGTTTTCCTCGATGGTGAGGTGCTCGTCGAAGGCGTCATCCTGCGGAATGTACGAAATGAACCGTTTGAGTTCGTCGAGCTGCGTGTAGAGGGACTGGCCGTTGAGCAGGATCTCGCCCTGGCCGGGCTGGAGCTGTCCGGCGATGGCCCGCATGAGCGTGGATTTACCGCAGCCGCTGGCGCCCATCACGCAGACCATCTCGCCCCGGCCCACATGGAAGGAGATGCCGTCGAGGCTGCTCTCTGAGCGCCGGAACCGGTGGGACACATCCCGCAGCTCGAGGCTGGAGATGATGTTGCGTTCCTCCTCGATGATGCGCTCCGAGAAGTTGCAGCGCAGCACCTGGCCCGTGTCGATGCGGATGCTGTCGCCGTCGCGCAGTTCCTGGGTGCCGCGCACCGCCACGTCCCCGACGAGGATCGGGCGGTCGGCCTGGATGACCTCCAGTTTGCCGATCTTGGCCTCGTAATTGCAGAGGATCTTGAGCAGCACCTCGCCGCTGGTGCCGGGCGAGAGCAGGATGTCGTCCACGTCCAGAAGCGAGGGGTTGTTGGAGACGAGGTAACTGGATTTGTAAGCCTTGAGCTGGAACCGGCCACCGAGGGCTCGGGCCCTCCTGCGGAGATCGCCCAGGGGCAGTTCGGAGTCGTTGTGGAAGACAATCCGGTCATCCAGGCTCGCTTCCGCCACCGTGCCGGCCCGGAGCGCCACCCCGTTGAGCAGGGCGTCGACGGCTTTGAGGGCGCGGACCTTGACCTTGAGGCCGAATTTGACCTCCAAAACCGATTCCCGGGTTCGCACCTTTTCGAGCTGCACCTCGTCGTCGTTGTCGATGCTGAGATAGACCTGGGTGAGGGAAACGTTTTTTTTGGCGTTAAAATAATAGGCCAGGTCCTGGTAGGTGAGCACCTGTTCGCCCAGCACGATGCGTTGGCCGGAGTAAATCCGGCAGAACGCCCCCGGTCCCAGCGGGCGGCCCCGTACGACGATGCCTTTGGAGCTCTGGTTTTTGAGGAGGATCAGGTCGTGGTATCGGAATGCGACGAGGCGTTCCTCGCCTGAGAGGCCCTTGAGTTTCACGTCGGAGACGTGATTGGCGCCGAAGGTGAGGGATTCGAGGGGGGATTGGCCGTGTTGATAGACCGATTTGTCGGACTCCTCGTTGGCGTTGAGCTGGTAAACGATGTCGATAGCCTGGGCCGCCATGCCTAGGAGCGCCATGAACCCGTAGTAGGCCACCACCTGCTCCTGATCGAGCCCGGCCTTGGAGATGAGGTCATAGAGCTGGACCCCGAGCATGATCTTGCGTTCGGTGCTCAGATCGTTAGCCAGCTTGAGCGCCATCGCGTTGAGGTCCTGCTGTTCGTTGAGCGCCTGCCGGAAGAGTTTGCGCAGCTCCGAGTAGACAGCTTCCGGGTAGTCATACCGCAGGAACCCGAGGGAGGAGTCGATTTCCTCCTCAAGCACGTCGCCCCGGCCGGTTTTCGAGAACGCCGCCAGCACTTGGATGAGCAGGGGCAAGAGGTTGGGGCTCTCGGTGACGGTGCGCGGCTTGCGCAGGAGCCGCCGTTGCAGGGTTTGCACGGTGCGCACCAAGCGGTGGGTGAGCGGATGGTTGCGGAGTTGCTCGCGCAGGAGTTGAGGAAGGCCGGTTATGAGAGAGCTCATCGAAAAAGCCGTGCCCGGGGCGCGGCTGGAATCAGTGCCGGAACGCTACAGCCGACCCGAGGGGTTGTCGATAGGCGGCTCGGAGCCGGGGAAAGCCGCGGGGCGAACGGTTTCCATCCCGAGCCACGCTGGACCCCGTGGGCTGTCCGCACGCGCATCGCATCGGTTGCACCCGAATTAATTTCTGATAGCGTCACGCACTTTTCCGTAAGGATCTCCACACGCACACCTATGGCTCAACCCGAAAACCGCAACCCGAAAGGCAACCGACCGCCTCCCGCCCAAGACCAAAACTTCAACTGGCGCGGGCCGGTGTTTACGCTTCTCGCCGTGCTGGTGTTGTCGCTGGCGTTCCTGGCGAAACTCAACGGAACGGTGCAGGAGATCACCTTCCCTCAATTCCAAGCCAAGCTGGACGCTGGGTTGATCGACAAGACCCGCGGTCTGGACCTCGTTTCTGAGCCCGGCAGCCAGATCGATTATCTGAAGGGGGACCTGCTCAGTGCGCCCGGCGGCACCGGCAAAGGTGAGCCTTTCCGGACCCAGGTCAACCTGCAGTACAACCCGCATCTGCAGGCGCTTTTGGAGGGCAAATACGGCATCCCGGTCACGCCTAAAACCGAGGCCAATTATCTCGCGTCGGCTTTGTTGGGGCTGCTGCCCTTCGCGTTTCTTCTCCTCCTGGTTTACTTTTTCTTCCGGCAGCAGATCCGCATGGCCGGCAAAGGCGCTCTTAACTTCGGCAAAAGCAAGGCCCGGATGCTCGCCCGGGACAAAAACAAAATCACCTTCCGGGATGTAGCCGGCGTCGAGGAGGCCAAGGAAGAGGTCGAGGAAATCGTCGATTTCCTGCGGGACCCCAAAAAGTTCCAGAAACTCGGGGGCCGGATTCCCAAGGGGGTATTGTTGATTGGCCCTCCCGGGACGGGCAAGACCTTGCTGGCCCGCGCGATTGCCGGGGAGGCGGATGTTCCGTTTTTCTCCATCAGCGGATCGGATTTCGTGGAGATGTTCGTCGGAGTGGGCGCGAGCCGTGTCCGGGACATGTTTGAGCAGGGGAAGAAATCGGCGCCCTGCATTATTTTCATCGACGAGATTGATGCGGTGGGGCGTCACAGGGGGCATGGTTTGGGAGGGGGGCACGACGAGCGGGAGCAGACCCTCAACGCGCTTCTGGTGGAGATGGACGGGTTCGACACGCAGGAAGGGGTGATCATCATCGCGGCGACCAATCGCCCTGACGTGCTCGACCCGGCGTTGCTGAGGCCGGGTCGGTTTGACCGGCAGATCACGGTGAACCTGCCCGACGTGAAAGGTCGGGAGGAGATTTTGCGGGTGCATTCCAAGCGGGTGAAAGTGGCCGAGGGCACGGACCTCGCCGTGGTGGCGCGGGGAACCCCGGGATACAGCGGGGCGGAACTGGCCAACGTGATCAACGAGGCGGCGCTTTTGGCGGCGCGCCGTGGGATGAAATCCATCGGGCTGGCGGAGCTGGAGGAAGCACGCGACAAGGTGCGCTGGGGCCGGGAACGGCGCAGCCTGGCCATCAGCGAGAAGGAAAAGGAGAACACGGCGTATCACGAAGCCGGGCACGCCCTGCTTCTGGAGCTGCTGGAGCACACGGAGCCCCTGCATAAGGTGACCATTATTCCCAGGGGCCCTTCCCTGGGCTCCACGATGTGGTTGCCGCAGGAAGACAAATACAACATGCGCAAGCTCGAGTTGATCGACAGTTTGTGCGTGACGATGGGCGGTCGCGTGGCCGAGGAACTCGTGTTCGGGGACGTGACCAGCGGCGCCCGGGGCGATATCAAGCAGGCGACGGGGATGGCTCGCAAGATGGTGTGCGAGTGGGGGATGAGCGAGAAACTCGGCATGGTGGAATACGGGGAACACGACGATTACGTTTTCCTCGGGCGCGAGCTCAGCCGGCAGCGCGATTACAGTGAGGCCACCGCCCAGGAGATCGACCGGGAGGTGCGCAAACTCTGCGATGACGCTTATCAGCGAGCCACGGATCTGCTCTCGCGCTATCGTGAAAAACTCGATGCGATCGCCAAGGCGCTCCTTGAGTTTGAGACCCTGGATGGGTCCCAGATTCGCGACATCATCGACCACGGCACCATGAAAAACCCGCCTTCGGCACCTCCTCGCGGACCGATCCATCCGGCACCTGTTGAGAAGGGTGCGCCCAGCCAGGGGCTTACGCCGGATTACCCCACGGGTTTGACGGAGGCTCCGGCCTAGCAGGGCGCGTTTGCTCTCGTTGTCTTATGTTTTTTCAAAAGGCCGCTTGGATGTTCTGAGCGGCCTTTTTGTTGCCGGAGAAAGCGGTGGGTAAGCTTTTGGCGCGGGTTTTTTGAGGGGCCGGTTGAGCCGTTGACGAGCAGGAACCGCGGGCGCGGGAAGCCGGGAAATCATGAGACTGATGACCTACAATGTGCACGGGGGGGTGGGCGGGGACGGCCGCAGGGCGCTGGGCCGGAGTGCGCGGACGATCGTGGAATGGGATCCGGATGTGGTGGCGCTTCAGGAACTCGACCGGGAACGGCCGCGATCGGCCCGGGTCCACCAGGCGCGTGAGATCGCAGAAGAGCTCACGATGTCGTTCCATTTTCATCCCGCCGTCCGTCTGGCGGAGGAGGAATACGGGGACGCGATCCTCAGCAAATACCCCATGCGTCTGCGTCATGCCGGGCGGTTGCCTTGGGTTGAGGGCCTGTTTTTTTCAGAGAGCCGGGGGGCGCTTTGGGTGGAGATCCTCATTGATGGGACGCCGTGGCAGGTGATGAACACGCACTTTGGTTTGGGGCGTGCGGAACGTCTTGCTCAGGCCGGGGCTCTCCTCGGGGCGGAATGGGTCGGCGCGGCGCCTGCATCGGCGCCCTTGGTCGTTTGCGGGGACTTTAATTCTCAGCCCGGGGGGCGGGTGTATCGGCTGTTTTCGTCTGTCCTGCGCGACGCCCAATCAGGGCGGTGCGGAAAGACGTTTCCCGCCCGGTTCCCGTTGCTGAGCATCGACCATATTTTTGTCGGGAGCGGGGTGGGGATCCAGGATGTGAGCACGCTGCGCACGGCGCTCTCCCGGGTCGCCTCGGATCATTTGCCGTTGTGTGCGGAGCTCGCCTTGGGTTAGGCGGGAACAGACGCGGCGCGGAGGCCGTCGCCCCGACCCCTCCCCGGAAGGATCAAAGCAGAGGTGCCAGGGGACGCAGGGCGCTCTCCAGGATCCGCCGGTGGAGAGGCCGACAGGCAAACTCGGAGGGGAGGATCTCGCGGCTTTCACTAAAATCCATCTCGAAGATGCGTTCGAGTTCCCGGGCCTGCTCTGGGGATTTGAGCAGAAGGTTGAGTTCGAAGTTCAGGCGCATGGAGCGGTTGTCGGAGTTTGCGGAACCTACCATGAGCCATTCTTGGTCAATGAGCAGGGTCTTGGAGTGGTGAATGGCTTTGGAATACTCGAATACGCGGATGCCGTATCGGAGCAGGTCCTCGTAGTAGGAGCGTCCGATCATGACGAGGTAGGGGTGGTCGGACTTTTCGGAGACCAGCAAGCGCACATCCACTCCCCGGGCAGCGCAGATTTGGAGGGCGCTAAGCAGGGGGATATCGGGCGCGAAATAGCCCGTCGCAATCCAGACCCGGCAGGAGGCGAAGTTGAGCAGGGCCACCAGCGATTTGGGGATGGGTTCGCGCGGGGCGTCCGGGCCGCCTGCGATCACTTGGCAGAGCATCCGGTCGCCGGGAGGCGGCGCAGGGTAATAAGCCGCGCCGAGGAGGCGTTCCTGGGTGGCGAAATACCAGTCCGTGGCGAAGATTTCCTGAAGAAAGCTCAACACATCGCCCCGCACTTCGAGTTGTGTATCGTGCCAGGGGCCCAGAACCGGGTCCTTTCCCGCATACTCGGCGCCGATGTTCATGCCTCCGATAAAGGCCCACTGACCGTCGATGATCTGGAGTTTGCGATGGTTGCGCAGGTTCAGGAACCGGGAGTGGCGTCCAAACGGCAGTGAATAGAACCAAGCGAACTGACCTCCAGCGGCCCGCAGCGCGGCAAACGCTCTGCGTGGGGTGCCAAGGCAACCGATTTGGTCGAGCAGTAACCGGACCGCCACCCCGCGTCGGGCGGCTTGTATCAGGGCATCCAGAAACTCGCGGCCTTCGGAGTCGTCCCGCCAGATGAAGAACTCCACGTGGATATGATGGCGGGCGTGGGTGATGCGTTCTTTGAGGGCCGGGTAAAACTCAGTCGCATCGCAGAGGAGACGCGCGTGGGTGGCCGTGGCGAGTGGGATTTCGTTAATCGTGGATAAGGCGCGGAGCAGCGCGTGGACGTCCGCGGGAGTTTTGGGGGGCGGGCTGGTAACAGGCGGAGGCGCGTTTTGAAAGTCCGTGCGGAGGCTGCGCCGGAGGCGTTTGCGCTTCATCTGGTCGGCGCCGAGGAGCAAATACACCAGCGCGCCTAGGTAGGGGAAAAGGAGGATGGACCAGATCCAGGCGAGGGTGGCTGCGGGACGTTTTTTTGAGAGCAATACGTGAGGAATCACGCTCCAAGTCAGGACATAGCCGCTGAAGAAAGTGATCCAGTGCATGGAAAAAACGCGGTCAGAGGTTCCGTCTGTCAGACGTGCGGGGTGGCGCACGGGCGGCGACGTGGGGGAAATCCTTTTCCCCCGTTGCCCCCTCCATCGCAGATGCTCGGAGCGCTGCGTGTGGCGGGTTTATCGGAGAAGCGTGAATCGAAACGCTGTTGTGCTTTGATGAACCTCGCTTTTTGTTGGGAATCCAAACGCTTTCCAGACCGATTGAGGCTCGCCCACAGGGTGCATGGGGTTCGTCTATGGCGGACGAGCGATGAGACCCAAGCCAGGGTTCGGGCTTCTCATTGCGGGCGGATCCGGCCCGATTCCACAGCCCAAACATGCTCCAGGAAGCCGCTCAACCAGCCGCGGATTAAGCGCCCCTAGACGCTCTTCGACTGAGCGCAATGCTCACGAGCCACATCTGAGGGCAATGCATCTAAGGGAGCCGCATCACGGGCTTTCAGCCCGCCAAACGGAAGTCGCATCGTTGCGCGTTCTCCCGAGGTTCCCCGCGCTGGCGGTCATGCCAACATCTCCTCACGTTTTTACGTTGATCAGAGGGCCGCAAAAGGCGCTGCGGCCATTAGCTACGATTCAGGGGGGTGCGGTCCCGGAGCATACGTCCTCGATGTGGCAGGCCGGCGAAGGCGTTGTGCTATGAAAATCAACTCACTGCGGGATCTCTACGTTTATCAAATCAAGGACCTTTACAGCGCCGAGAAGATGTTGCTGGGGGCATGGACCAAATTGGTGAAAGCCGCGAGCCATGAAGAGCTTTGCACCCTACTCGAAGAACATCAGGGCCAGGGCGAACAGCAGGTCGAACGCCTTGAGCAGATTATGGAAGGCTTGGGCGAAGCCAAACGCGCCGAGAAATGCGAGGGCATGGAAGGCCTGATCGCCGAGTGCGAGCGTTTCATCGACGAGGACATCAGCAAGGAAGCCCTCGATGCCGCGCTCATCGGTATTGCGCAGAAAATCGAGCACTATGAAATCGCCGCGTATGGGACGGCGCGCACTTTTGCCGAAACTCTCGGCGAAGAGGAAGCGGCGAAACTGCTCCAGCTGACCCTCGATGAAGAGATCGAGACGGACGAAAAACTCACCGAACTCGCGGAGGAATGCATCAACGCAGAAGCGGAGACCGCAGGAAGCGGTCAGGGCTAGGGCGCTGGGTTATCGCTCCGGGCCAACTCCTGATTCCGGGCCGGCGGAGTTTTTACGGGGGGAAACTGTCCCTTGGAAAACCCGCCGTGTCCCGGGCCCCGGTGTTCAGAGACGAGGTGTGAGAAGTCAGCGCGGCGGGTGGGTGCGCGGTTAATGCGCGGAGCCAAGCTGTTCGCGGTATTGCTCGGGCGTCTTGAGTTGCGCGACTTCCTCGGGGGCGCTCAGGGTGATGCGGTAAATCCAGCCATCGCCGAAGGGATCGGTGTTGAGCAGCGCGGGGTTGGCCGAAAGCGCGTCGTTGACTTCGGTGATGGTGCCCGATGTCGGTGTGTAGATGTCGCTTGCGGCTTTGACTGATTCCACCACGCACACTTGCTGGCCGGCTTTGACCTGTGCGCCGATCTTCGGCAACTCAACAAAAACCACGTCCGTGAGTTCCTGTTGGGCGTGGTCGGTGATGCCCACGGTGCCCGCGCCGTTTTCCTGGCGGATCCATTCGTGGGAGGCAGCGTAGCGGAGGTCTTCGGGTACGTTCATGACAAGGAGAGAGGGTTATTTTGCGTTGGGTCGAAGCAAGGGACGTTTCTCAATGACGGCCGGATACTGTTGGCCGCGGATTTCGATTTGAATCTCTTCACCGATCCGCGCGTAGGCGGTGGGGATGTAGGCCAGCCCGATACCCACGTTGAGCGACGGGGAAAGGGTGCCACTGGTGGTTTCAGCGATCCTTACGCCCCCTTTGAAAACCCCGTAGTGCGCCCGGGGCGGGGGCGATTTAACCAACATTTTGAAGGGCACAAGCCGGCGGGTCACCCCTTCCTCCCGCTGCTGAAGCAAACGGGCGCGTCCGATAAATTCCGGCTTTTGCAGGTCTACGAACAGGGTGAGCCCGGCCTCGATGGGGGTGGTTTCAGGAGAGAGATCCGATCCGTTGAGCGGGTAACAAACTTCCAGGCGGAGCGTGTCGCGGGCGCCCAACCCGCAGGGCTTGATTTCGAAGGAGGCACCCCGCTCGAGGATGTCGGTCCACGATTTTACAGCGCGATCGGCGGGGCAAAACACTTCGAATCCGTCTTCTCCGGTGTAACCCGTCCGGGCCACGTAATAGAGCTCGCCATCGATGGGGATGGTCAGGATCTCGTTTCGAGCCGGGCGCGAATGGGAGCCGCCGAAAAACGCGTCGAAAAGTTGGGCCGCCTTGGGGCCTTGCACGGCGAGTCCGGCCATGTGGTCGCTCTGGTTTTCCAAGTGCGCGCCCTCTCGGAGATGGGCGTGCATCCAAGCGAAATCCTCCTCGATCTTGGCGGCATTGACCACCAGGAGATAACGGCTTTCCTCGATCCGATACACAATGAGGTCGTCAATGACCCCGCCCTTTTCATTGAGAAGGAACGTGTATTGGCATTCCCCGATGGAGAGCCGGTCCACGTTGTTGGTGAGCAGGCAGTTCAGCCACGTTCCTGCGTCGGGGCCGGACACAAAAAACTGCCCCATGTGCGAGATATCAAACACGCCCAAATTCGTGCGAACGGCCCGGTGTTCGTCCAAAATCCCGGTGTATTGCACGGGCATCGACCAACCGCCGAAATCGACCATTTTCGCTCCGAGCCGGATGTGTTCGTCGTGGAGTGGGGTTTGCTTGAGGGGGGGGAGATTGGACACAGCGCGCGAGACTAAACCGGGCCAATGAAGTGTCTAGTTGGAAAACAGAGGGACGCGTTCGGCAGGCGTCTTAGCGTCGGCGTGCGCTGTAATAACCCCACGCCATTCCCGTCAGAAGCCCCACGGTGTGGGCCGTGTTGGCAATGGGGCCCATCAATCCCGTGTAACAGAGCACCAGCCAGCCCAGCATCATCTTCACGCTGTTCGGGTTGAGCTCAAAGCCCGCGCGGGGATCGTATTTACCCCGGATCCAGAGGAACCCCAGCAGCCCGTAATCGACCCCGGACATTCCGCCAAAAGTCGGGCCAGCCCAGAGCATCTGGCCCAGGTTGGAGAGCACGGCGGTGCCGAGCACCAGCAGACCGAGTTGTGCGCCCCCAAAGCGTCTCTCGATGAACGTGCCGAACTCGCGCAGCATCATCATGTTGAAGAGCAGGTGGAGCACGGAGAAATGCAGGAAAATCGGGGTCACCAACCTCCAGATCTCCCCTTGGCGCACCTCCTGGAGCCACACCCCGTTGGGTGCGATGGTCCGCGTGAAAAAGTTAAAGAAGATGCCGGTTGTCTTATCGGAGACGAGTTCGGAGATGTGGAGAAACCGGGCGATCTGGTTTTCTTTTCCGAGCCCCGAATAAATCCCGATCCCCACGCAGATCAGGATCAGAGAGAGGGTGAACCACGCTGTGCCTGCCGAATTGCGTTCGTAGCTGAGGCGGGCCGAGTCCGCCACCGTGGAACGCCGATGTTGCTCCTCGCGCTCTTGTTTGGCGCGCCCGAGTTGGGCGAGCCGCGGGGCGTCCAAGAACTGCTCCCCTTGAGGGTTCGCCCGAAACTCCCGGAGCATCTCGGCCGCTTTGCTCATCTGGCGCTCATCAAGGATCCAGATCGAAAACGTGCCGTCGTCCTCGTCCTCGACTTGGTGGTCAATACCGTGGACCGAGAGGAAGTCTCCAAAACGGGCGGCCGCCTGTTCATTGTCGAGAGTTCCAATGGTGCGCATGGATGTCTCATACGGCCGGGGTTCTGTCGCCGCAAACATGGAATTCGCCGTGCCCGCTCCGGGAACCTCGCGGCGCCGGGCGATTAACGCAGGGCTTTTTCCCGGGCGCCTTTCTCCTCCGAAATCGGCCAAGTAGCCCGAAGCGGGTCTTCATACGGCCCGATTCTTTCCACGGGGATCGGTTCAAAGCCCAGCGCCCACGCCGGGGAATCCGCTGCCAGCCGGAAGTCGTCCCGTGGGGCGTTGAGGAAGTGCGGATCGGCCACTTTCGAATGGGTGTCGTTGCCTTGGGCTACCCAGGATTGCCATTCGTCGAGGGCCTCGACTTCGTGGAGCTGGGGGGATTCCACAAAGAGGAAGCCCCGCTCCGAGGGGAACTGAATCCTGACCCGGAACCGGGTCATCTCTGCGTGCCCGCCTTTCTCGGTGGGAGCCGGGATCCGTACGGTCAAATCGACATCCTTCCATTCCGTTCCGATCGTGGTTTCGGCCGGGAAACTGGCCCAGAAATGGCCGGGTTTACCGTCCTTAGGGGCGATGAATCCCTGGATTTGGAGCCCCGCTCTGGAGTCGGGTTCCGAGGAGCGCATCCGGGCGCGGAGGCGGTAGTTGCGCTCTGCTTTGAGTGGGAACTCCCGGCTTGCGATGACGGGGTAATTGGGGCTGGGTTTGTCGGGTTGGAGCGCGGCGGCGATCCTCAGGGCGCGTCGGCCGGGAACGCTGCCTTCGGTGAACCCCGCCGCTTCTGCTTCCGTGCTGGGCCGGTTCTGCCAGATCCAGGCCTTGGGAAGGGTTTCCCCGGGGACCTCCTCGAATTCGGACTCGGGCAGCAGGTTGTTCGAGAGGGCTTTGCCCGGGCTTTGATAGCCGGTGAGCAGAGGGGCTTGGGCGGCCCAGTAGAGATTGTAGTCGAACCGGTTCACTTCAAAGGGGATGTTCCGCACGGCCAACGCCTTGGAGGCGGTGTTCGAGTAAACCATCAGATTGCGCTCAAAGCTGTTGCCTCGCACGAGGAGTCCGTTGGGCAGGGGCGAGTCCCTCGGGTGCAGGCTGATGCCGCGCATGAGTTTCCAGGCGGGTTCTTCGGACACGGACTCGTATCCGCGCACCATGCTGGGGAAATGGCTTTTCCAAAACCTGTGTTCCGTGGTCCAGCCCGTGAACTCTATTTGGCTGAGGCCGTTCTCGAAAAAGATGTTGTTCTCGATCCGGCAATCGCGAGCGGAGTGTCCGTGAATCCCCGAGCGCGAGCAACGCGCGATGATGTTCCCGAAAACGTCGGCGCCTCCGGAGTTGTCGTCGAGGTAGATCCCCCAGGCGAAGTAGGGCGACTGCCATTTGTCTCCGTGCCGGCCGTAGCCCCAGATATCGGAAATAAAGTTGTGCCGGATGACCGTGCCGCGTGGCGTGAGCCAGTCGCGGCCGTTGCTGTAGATGGCGCCGGTGTCCTCGGTCTCCAGGCAGACGTGCCGGATCCGGTTGAGTTCGATCAGGTTTTTGCTGCCGCCATGGATGATCCCAAACCGCGGGCCGTCATGGATCAGGTTGCGGGTGGCGCGGTTGCCCACGCCGCTGAGGGCGATGCCGACGCCCTGTTTGAAGAAGACCCCGAAATGGTGGATGTAGTTATTCTCGGCGTAATTCCCGGCCGGAGTCAGCGTCTTGAGTTCCCCGCCGCTGAGACTGATCCCGTTACTTCCCACCTGGGAAATGTCGTTGCCCACCGCCCCGTTTTCTCGGCCGCCGTGGATCGCGATGGCGATGCCGCTAAAGCCGCACACATTTCGCAGCGTGTTGCCGACAATCAAACACCGCTCCGTGTTGCGGAGTTGGATGGCGTTTCCCTCGCAGCATTCCAAACGCAGGCCCCGAAGGGTCACATGCGCGGTGCCAGGCTCCAATTCCACGAGTGTTTTGAGCGTGGGCACCCAGACCGGCTGGTCGTCCAACGGGGTTGGTGGCCAGAAATACGCGGTGGCTGTGCGGGGATCCAGATACCATTCCCCGGGCGCATCGAGCTCCTCGAGGGCGTTCTGGAAGAAGTAACGGTCGCCTTTGCGGATGGGGTAAGAGCAATCCGTGGCTGTCGTGATGTGGCGCTTTTCGTTGTCCACCGCCTTGAGCGCGACGACGTTGTTCCACCAGTTGAACCGAGGGAAGATGAAGAGCTCGACCTCTTCGGGATGGCTCCAGGAACGGATGTCTGCGGGCTGCGGGCGGAGGATGTTTTTGGGCTCTCCCTCGATGTCCTTGTACATCGGGATGTTTTCTCCGTCCGCATAAGCGAACCCGCCCCCGTAAGGGTTTTCCGAGTCCGCGTTGGGATAGCGGGCCAAGGGCTGTCGGGTGCCTCCAAAGAGCAGCTGCTTAAAGGCCGGTTTCTTAAACCCCTGTTTCTGGAGGTCGGCCTTGAGGATTTGATCCTTTTCCGGTTCCCACCCGGTGATGGCTCGCCCGCCGATTAGGAGAGGTTGTTCCTTCTCGTAGGCCCGATAGATCATCGGCGCATCCGCTGTCCCGGAATCCTGCGCCTCGAGCTTGAATGGTTCGCTTAGTAGATAGGTGCCCGCTCTTACGTGGACTGTTTGTTTCTCCGGGGCGGCGCCGGCTTTGCGCCGAGCCCGAACCGCGTCGCGGGCGCGTTTCAGGGATGCGAATGGACCGTCTGTTTTTGTGCTGTTGGGCGCGGGTAAACTTCCCGACCACGCGTCGTTTCCTGCGGGCGCCACAAACCAATCGGCACCCTGAAGCTGGCCAAGGACAAGTGTGGCGAGGGCCACCGTGAACAGGGAAGTTTTGAGGGGAATCATGGGTGTTCAGGAGGGAACCCCGGCGAATCCGTTTTTCTTGAGGGATCCGCTCGGGGCCGCGTCAGGCGGAAAAAGCCTGCAGGGCTTGAAGTTTAGCGAGGGCCCGGCGGCTGGTGATCTGTTCGCGCGCACGGTCCAATCCCGCAGCCAAATCCGGCACCAAGCCGGTGATCACAAAACCTGCGGCGGCGTTGAGCAGGACGATGTCGGTTTTTGGGCCCGGCTCGGTGCCGGCAAGAATCCCTGTCAGAATGCGCGCGTTTTCCGTGCGGTCGCCTCCGCGCAGTTGGGTGGGAGTGGTCTGGGGAAGCCCGAGTTGAGCGGGGTCGATTGCGAACCGCCTGAGGCTTTGTGGGGTCACCTCCAAAACGTCGCTCGGGCCGGTGTTGGTGAGTTCGTCGGTGCCGTTGCCGTGCAGCGCCCAGGCTTTCTCGCGGCCGAGGTGGGCCAGGGTCTGCCCGTATTTCTCCAGGAGCGCCCCGGAGAAAAGGCCGACCATCTGATAGGCGGGCCGGGCGGGGTTGAGCAGGGGACCGAGCATGTTGAAAATGGTGGGAATTCCCTGCGCGGCGAGGGTTTTGCGTACCGGCGCAACGGCTTTAAAAGCGGGATGATAGTGGGGCGCAAAAACGAACCCGACTCCCAAGGTTTCCACGGCGGTCCGGAGTTTTTCGGGTGGCAGATCAATGCGGACTCCGAGCGCCTCGAGCACGTCGGCACCGCCGCATTGGGAGGTGATGGCGCGGTTACCGTGTTTAACCACCGCGGCACCCCCGGCCGCCAGCACGAACATGCTGGTGGTTGATACGTTGAAAAGCTCCATTTGGTCGCCGCCTGTGCCGCAGACGTCGAGAACGGGACCTGGCAGCCGGGCCGGATCCAGCTGAGGATCGACCGCCCGTTTCAAGAGGCAATGGGCGAAGCCGGCCAGTTCGCCTGCGGTTTCGCCCTTTTGCCGGAGCGCCTTGAGGAAATCAGCCTTGGCTGAGTCCTCCTGCCGCGGGTCGAGCAACGCGGCGACGGCCTCTTCGATTTGCCCGGGCGAAAGTTCCCGGCCGGTTAGGAGATGGGTGACGTGCTCGAGCATCAGGCGGGCCACGGTGGCCGAGCCTACGGCATTTCGCAAGTGTTCACCCAAGCCCGCTCCGGGTGCCCTTATTTTTCCGAGAAATGCGCTAGAACCACCAAGGCGATCAGCGTGGCCAGCACAGCGAGCGCAATTTTGATCCAGCTCAGGGGATGTTTGCCGGCTATGGCGCCGGTATATCCGTTGATCACCAACTGGTATCGGGACGCGCCGTAGTTGTAGGTCAGCACCCAGACAGGCACGAGCACGTGTTTGAATGTCTGCCCCGAAAACACCGTGTCCACGGACAGGTTCGTATGGGTGTCTCCCGGAACTTCCGAGGCGCATAGGGCCCGCGCTTTGGCCTCCATCGTCTGCCGGGAGTTTTCCGCGGCACCCAAAAGGTCAATCTGATACTGTTCCACCACCCAGCCCGAGAGATAGCCGGGGTTGTAA
>JBEIUI010000186.1:0-3015 GCA_040374425.1 Verrucomicrobiia bacterium
CTATCAGCGACGACGAAGCGACACGGATTCGCTCCTTGATCGAGGGCGGCTCGAACGGCAGCAAGGCGGCGGCGCCGGCCTCTGCAGCTCCACCGACAGCAGGAGTATTACGCTAGGTTCTGGTGTAGAGGGAAGCGAATTCAACAGAAGCTTGGGGCACTAGCCAAGCTAGCATGAACGTTGTTGTCATCTCCCCCAAATGTTTGGGCAGACACTGCAACCCAGCAGAACAATGCCGTTTCAACTTCTGAGTTCCGGTTCGATGATCGGGGACATCAGAGGCTTTCATAATACCCGTCACTCTGGGGCAGTTTTCAGCCGAGTTTCTTCACAGCCCAAAGATATGGTTTTCTTTTACCCACCGAAAACAGCAAAGAGACTCTATCAATCCCTGACGTGCTCCAACCCCCACCCCCCCACCTCCCCCGCCCGATGACTTCCAAACTTTGCCCCACGGTCCTACTCACGAGCCTTTTGTGCCTTCACGCGAACGCCGAGGTGGTCCTTCCCAAAGTGTTTTCCTCCAAAATGGTCTTGCAGCAGAAAATGCAGGTACCGCTCTGGGGCACGGCCGCCCCCGGGGAGAAATTTACTGTAAGTTTTCGGGGCCAGACAAAGCCGGTGGAGGCGGACCCTCAGGGCAAGTGGCGGGTGTTGTTGGAGCCTTTGACCGCAGGCGGACCTGACACCCTCAAGGTGGGGAACAAAGCGCTGGAGGATGTGCTGGTGGGAGAGGTGTGGGTGGGGTCCGGCCAGTCCAACATGGATATGCACACCAAACAGTACACGGCGGACGACGCCCCTCTGGCGAAGCTCTCCGATGCCACTTACCCGATGTTGCGCCTGCTACCCAAGGGGGCCACGGCGGTGTGGCAGGAGGCCGCCCCTGAAAACAACGCACAGTTTTCCGCGCTTTTGTTTTCCTTTGGCCAGGCGCTGCAAGCCCAGCTGGGGGTCCCCGTGGGACTGATCGTGGGGGCGGTGGGCGGAACCCCCTCCAGTTATTGGCTTTCAGAGGAAATGTACAGGGGGGATGCCGCCTGTCAGGACATGGTAAAAAAGCTGTCGCCCTCCTACGACTACGAGGGTCTCAAACAGAAGTACGAAGCGGAGAAAGCCAAGTGGGATGCAGACATGGTCGAGTGGAAGCGCGCGGAGGCCGAGGCGAAGGCCGCGGGCAAGACTCCCCCCCGGGCCCCCGCCGCACCCAGACCCGTCGGCAAGGCCGGGGAGGCCCACAGCGGAAAGATCGGCTCCCTTTATGAAACCTTGATCCGGCCTTATGCCGGCTTCGGGATCCGGGGCGTGCTCTGGGACCAGGGAGAGAGCAAAACCAACATCGCGTGCGTCGACCAGTACGCTGTGATGGGGGCCCTCATCAAGGGCTGGCGCAAGGACTGGGGGCAGGACTTCCCCTTTCTTTACGTGCAAAAGCCCAGCGGCGGCGGCGTGGCCTGGGACCCCGCAAACGTCCTTAATGCAAAGGCAGAAAAGTTTACGGCCCAGCCGGGGCCAATCCCGCGGGAGCCGGGTCCGGAGTATTCCCACGAACTGCACCTGCGGCTCATGGACTATCCAAAGACCTACATGGTGACGGCCACGGATCTGGGCGCCGGGGTGCATCCGGTGCTCAAGTCTTCGTACGGAAGGCGCGCCAGTGACGTAGCGGTCAACGCGGTGTATGGCGGCAAGGCGGAGTTCTACGGGCCGCTGTACAAGTCCCACGCCGCTGAGGGCGCGGGGATCAGGATTAAATTCTCCCACACCGGCAAGGGTTTGGAGGCCCGCCATGCCGGAGAGCTGCAGGGCTTTTTGATTGCAGGGCCCGACCGGAAATTCGTGTGGGGCGAGGCGAGGATCGACGGCGATACCGTGGTGGTTTCACACCCCTCGATCGCAGAGCCCGCAGCGGTGCGGTATGCGTGGAGCAGCCAGTTTCCGTGGGCGAACCTTTTCAACCGCGATGGCTTGCCAGCGCAGCCCTTCCGGACGGATCGCTGGTAGCAGCCCTTCTTTTTAAGAGACACTCTCCGTTTTTGTTTTCACCCCCAAAAAATTTGGCGCGCCTCGTGACGAGGCCGCGCGCCCACCCTACGGAAACGGGACAAAAGTAATTTCTATCAATTTCTTGGACTGGTTCACATCCATTTCAAGTCTTCACAAAGTCGACTTTTTTGTGGAGACGGCTAATGAAGGATCCAAAAGAGGACATGGTTTCGGAACGTGCCGTCTCGGCCAGAGCGCACTCCATCGTGACCTACAATTGAAGCGATTTTCTCAAAGTAGAATCTTTAGGAGTGAAGGTGGTGACGCCTTCAAAACTCCTCGCAATTCCAAACAAAATCCGGTCATGAGCACGCTGCGCATCCGCCTTCCAAACTCCATCCGCCAACATGCAAAACGCCTTGCGCAGACTGAGGGTATCTCGGTGAATCAGCTTGTGAGCAGTGCTTTGGCTGAAAAACTCTCCGCTCTGGACGCCGAACGGTATCTGAACGAACGCGCAAAGCGCGGCAGGGGGTTGAACATCAATGCAATCCTCGCCAACGTTCCAAACACAGAGCCCAAACCAGAGGATAGGATCGGCTCGGATGCAAAAAATCGTTGAGCTGATACAGTTGAGTATCCACAGCAAACCTGCCGGGTCTTTAGCGCGCAATTCGGAAAAATTGGTACATACCATGCAACACAAATCAGCGGCTGGAGGCGACTCGCTCTACAGGCAGGTGGCAGATAAGATCGAGTCGTTGATTTTATCGGGCGCGCTACGAGGGGGGGACCGGGTTCCGTCGGTGCGGCGGGCGAGCGGGCAACATGGAGTGAGTGTGGCGACTGTGGTGCAAGCGTATTTGACTTTGGAAGATCGCGGGCTGATTGAGGCACGGCCGAAGTCGGGCTTTTTCGTCCGGGCACGAGTGCGGGCTCGGGTGCCGGAGCCAATGGTTTCACGCCCATCGCGAGCGGCGACGATAGTCGAGGTTGGGAGCTTGCAGGCACGGATTTTTAACGCTGCGC
>JBEIUI010000027.1:0-33091 GCA_040374425.1 Verrucomicrobiia bacterium
GTCGTACTGACATCGCGTGTGCCACGGGTCGTGTTTGGCATGGGCACATCAAAAGAGGCGAACAGCTCGTTTTGGCCCTCGCGTTTCGTTTGAACATAGAGGCCCCGTCTTCGGTCCGCCGCTGATCCGGCTCTGAGCGAGGTGCTGGGTCCCTGCATGGTCAGGTCCAGATTACCCGCAACAGAAAGCAGATGGTCCCGGATGATTTCAGCGTCCATCCGGCGTACGGGTGCGTGGGAGAGGAGGCGATTGGTGGGATCGCTGGTGGTGGTGGCAGGTGCGGCCTGACTACTCAGGCGGAACGAGCGTGAGGAAACCAGATAACGAATGTTGTCCTTCAAATCGAACCCGGTCCGGATCAAACGGGAAGCGAGATGATCGAGTAACTCGGGATGTGTGGGCTGTTGCCCCGTGCGCCCGAAGTTGTCGGTGGTTGTGACAAGACCGTGTCCGAAGACGTGATGCCAGAGTCGATTGGCGATAACGCGTGCGAAGAGCGGATTTTCGGGGCGGGTCAGCTCCTGTGCGAGTTGCAGTCGGCCGGTGCCGGTTTGTATCCCGTAAGGCTTCCCGCCTAAGGATCCGAGGAATGCGCGTTCCACGGGTTCACCAGGCTTCAAGTGGTTGCCGCGAGCGTACAAGGGTTGGTTGAAGCCGGGGGATTCAATCACGCCGGGCGCTGAGCGGCGTGCGGCCTGAGCGAATTGATCTTCAATACTCCGGAGATGCTGAAGTGTGTTTTTTGCGGTGTTATCCAGTCCGTTGGTGCTCCCGACGAGCAATCCATCTTGAAGGCAATCAGTGAGGAAAAGAGCGTCTTCATCTGTAAACGCGGGGGTTTGCCAGCGTTGGAGCACCTCTCGGATGGTGGTGGCATACAGTGCCGCGAGTTGCGTGGCATTCTGCGGAGCGGTGTGATCGCCCGAAAAAAGCGGCGCAACGGAAAACGTCTCGGGTTTGATGGAGTCTTTGGGCGATTTGAGCAGCCGCACTTCCGCAATGCTAAACCAGGAGCCGCGGGATGGTTTTTCCTCTTTCTTGGACTTTTCCTTCTTATGCTCAGAGCGAAGCGCTACCGGGGCTGTGAGCTGGGTAGTGATATGAAAGTAACCACGACGGCCCTTCCAAAAGTCCGTGTCTCGGCTGAACCAGTCGCTGGTTCCGTCGTCCGCCGCCTGACTCTGGGTGTAGATAAGCCCCGACATGGGGTAATTCTCGGGAGAGAGTCGAGCGAATGCATGCCCGGCGCCGGCCCACTGAATCGCCATTGCCCCCTCTGGGATGGTGAGATCGTTGGAGGCTATGGAAGCCTGTTCAAAGGCACTGCTTTCGCATGTAAACAAGCCCGCTGGAAGCACGCTGATGGCCGTGTCGCCATTGGTGACTCCCATTCCAAGCTCTCCGGCTGGGTGCGGCGCGACGTGGCCATCGGCAACATACCAATCGGGCGGTAATCCCTTGCGGAGATCCCAACGCCGTTCTGTGATCTGCTCGTTATGTGTTGCCGCTTCCGAACGAAGCTTCGTGAGTTTGTCTGCAAAAAGGGCCCATTCTTTCGGGAGGTCGTTCTTTTCTTTCCAATCGCTCCAGGGACGAATCAAGTCCGTCGCCGCAATGGGCTCGGGGGCGGTTTTTGCAGCATCTTTCTTCGATTTGTCTTTCAGATCCGCCTGATGATCCGCAACAGCCTTGGCTCGATCCTGAGTCCATTTTTGTAGTCGAGCATGGATCGTTTCGGGAGTGGCCTCGTTCAGCCATTGGGATTTGAGAGCTGAGGCAAGCGCTGTTCTGGCCTGTTTTAATTCCTCGCGATGCGGCGCAATGGTTTCCTGTGTGATCAGGGGACGTTGGGCGGGACGTGAAGAAGCAAAAATTCCAAACAGGGCGTGGTAGTCTTTATGGCTGATCGCGTCGAATTTGTGGTCGTGACAGCGGGCGCAAGAGACGGTGAGTCCAAGGGTGGCTTTGGTAACCACATCGATTTGGTTGTCTGTGAACTTCACGAGTTCATCCAAGGCGTCGACCGGAAAAAAGCCGTGTTCTACGAAGCGAAATTGAGCGAGGCCAATGCGCGATTCGTTGATCGTCCCGGTCGGGTCGAGGCGCGGCTTCGAAAGGAGATCACCGGCAAGATGCTCACGAATGAGCGCGTCGTAGGGGACGTTGTTGTTGAGGGCCCGAACCAGGTAGTCGCGGTATTCAAAGGCATTGGGAACCGCTGTGTCACCTTGCCCGCCGTGTCCCTCGGAGTAGCGAAACCAATCCATCCAGTGTCTTGCCCAGCGTTCCCCGAATTGGGGCGAATTGAGAAGTTTGTCTGTCAGGTCGCGAGGATCGCCCCCCGTGATTGTTTCCTCTGGCAGTCCGGTCAACACGTACTGGAGGCGACGGTTTACCGTGAATGGATCGGCGTCCGCTGTGGGAGAAAGCCCAGCGCGAATCTGAGCCTCACGAAGAAACTGATCCACGGGGTGACTCGAGAATTGAGGATCGGCATTGGGGACAACGGGATCGCTGATCGGTCGGAAGCTCCACCATTCGGAGCGGCGTTTGGCGACGGCTTTCCAATCGGTATCTGCAGCGAGTTGTTCCGGCGTGGGAGGTTTGTCGCGGGGATCCGGCGCACCCATTTGGATCCAGCGGGTAAAATCGGCGATGATTTGCGGGTCTAATTTCGCTCCCGCTTTGGGCATCTTCAAATCGGGCTCTTCGTGGCGGATGGTTTTTAAGAAGAGGCTTTCCTCGGGTTTCCCGGGCACAATGGCCTCGCCTGAATCTCCTCCTTTTTGCCATCCGGCGCGGGTGTCCAAGAGGAGGCCTCCTTTGGATTTGGTCGCGGTGGAATGGCATTCGTAACACTCCTGGGCGAGAACCGGGCGAATGCGTTTTTCAAAAAACTCGGCGCCCTCGTCGGTCTGGTTTGCCGATGCGATTAGCGGCCACAAAAGTGCCACGCTACTCAGGATGGGAAACGAGATCCTGGGGAGGAGGTTCATAAGCGAAGCGCTTGTTCGATTTTGCGAGCGGCTTCCATGACCTTCGCTCCGAAGCTTTCGAAGCGGGATTCAGGGAGTCTGGCGAGTGGAGCCATGGTGGTCACCGCCGCTAGTGGGTTTCCGTATTCGTCGAGAATGGGAGCCGCTATGCAGTGGATCCCTTCAATTCCTTCCTCTCGGTCGACGGTGAACCCTTTGACATGTGCCTGCTTGAGCTCACGTTCCAAATCTGGGCGGCGGCTTAGTGTCGTGCTCGTAAAGGATTTGAGAGTGCGCCCAATAAACCACTCTGCACGTCGCGACTCGCTCCACCACGCGAGAATCGCCTTGCCGGGAGCGCAGGAATACAGGGGGCACCGCATGCCAATTCTTCCAGTAACCTGCAGTGCGTGAATACCCTGAAGTTGTTCCAGAACAAGTGCCTTGCCGTCGGATTCGATGTGGAGCTGGACCGTTTCTCCTAACTCATCCCGTAATTCCCGCAGCGCTCCCTGAGCGCAAACCACGAGGCTTTTATCGCCGACCTTGGGCCGGGAGAGGTCCAGCAGCCGGTTGGAAAGGGCGTAGCTTTTGTTGTCCTCCCGTTGCACTGCGTATCCCATGCTCGCGAGTGTTTTGAGAATTCGGAACGCCAAATTTCCAGTGACTCCGGAGAGTCTCGTGGCCTCCGCGGCGGTGAGACCGGCGGGATGTGCTGCCAAAATATCAAGCAACAGAAGGGTCTTAGCCGCTGTTGGGGAGGGCATGGAATCGAGCCGGCTAACAATGTTGGGCTCCGGGACTGACAAGCCCTGCGAGGTGGTCGTATATACGCTCATGTTCTCATATACGATCTGCCGACCCCCATTTCCTTAGTCGAGTTTTAAAAAAAATTTCTGGTTGCCTCGCAGCCGGCGAGTTCGGGCAGGGTCGGTGACCTGACTCCCGGAAACTGGACGCGTGAAAAATAGAGTTCTGGCTGGTATCCAGCAGAACTCATGCAGAGGAGTCGATGCATCGAAGAACACGGGAACCCGGAAGGGACACGATGGTTTCGTGGATCCTGTGGGCATGGAGTTCCAGCCAAGTTTCGCCCACTCAGAGTATGCCGGGAACAGGAGGTCACCCGCCGGGACCACTTTCTTGCAGAGATGGCGGCCGAGGTGCCGTGGCTCCTTCTGGTTGGGCGCGTTGAGCCCTTCTACCCACAGGGTAAAGGCGGCAGGCCCCCCATGGAAATTGAGAGCATGCTGCGCATTTATTTTCTCCAGCAGTGGTATGGGCTCGCTGATGAAGCCCTCCCATTGAAACCCATGCGAATTCCCGCCCGCGCTCTCTACGCCTTTCAAATACCCCGAAGCGCACCCTCTTTCCCTCCGTGCAAAACGCGCAGCGGCGGTCGGGCATTCACCCTCATTGAAGTGTTGGTGGTGATCAGCATCATCGCAGTCCTTGCAGGCCTCCTGCTGTCGGCGCTCCGGTCGATCCACTCAAGCAGCGACAACACCAAATGCGTTTCCAATCTGCGGCAGATCGCCATGGCCGTAAACGCTTACGCCAACGACAATGACGACTACTTCCCAGGGCCTCTGTATCATGGGCAGGCTCCCTACGATGCCGGTGGCAGCCTCACATTCTTCCTCGTCCCCTATCTCGGTCTCAGCACAACCAACCTGACTTGGACTCCCGAAAACAGTGTTTTTGTCTGCCCGTCTTTCGCACGCGCGGCCCGGGCAACCCCGGGTTTTAACGCTGCGGTGATACCCGGCGGGTGGTGGCCAAACTACCTGGCCATCGATTACGGAGGCACGGGAATTCGCCCGTTGGGCTACCCGGACCCAGGCGGGCAACCCGTATTAAGGCGGGCCGCAATTGCCGGCATGATAAATCCGGTGTCCGCTTTGAAAATGTCCATCGACGCCACCAAGTCCGTGGCTTATCGCGAGGTCCGCGCAAGTGACTACGGATTATACGGATCAGTCGGCGGATTGCCCAACTGGTTTTTGCGTCTCCCGGACAACGCCCTCCACGGCGGCCACATCAACGCCATTTTCTGGGACTGGCATATCGGGCGTCTGGACTCTACCACCCTCCAGCCGCTCTCATAAATTCCAGTGTAATTCCCGTCTGTCCATCATACTGGGACAGGCTCACCCGCTCCGTTCTAAGACTATAACGCGGGATGCGGAGGGCGCTTCGAATCCGCCACGACAACCGTGGCGAACCGGCCCGCCGAGCGCACAGCGGTGGGTCCCGGCGTTCGCGCTGGATACGATCATGCATTTTCACAGACGCGCCGGGGGGGTGCCGCGGGCTGGGATATTTCGCTCCTCTTGGGGCTCAGGATCCGGGGGCGCTCCCCACACGCCTCGACAACGGTTTTTTTAAATTTCGTCCCGCGACTCCTCACCTCTCAGCCCGCCGCCGCTGCGCCGGTTCAACGATCAGATTCTCCACAGGATACCCCAGAGACCGGCAGTGCTCGACGATCCGGGCGTAGGTAGCCTCAGGAAGCGTGGGCTTGCGCGAGAGGATCCAAAGGCAATTCCGCGCGCCCACAGCCGCCGCAGAATAATCCGGCTCCAGCCAGAGAATGAAATAGTTGCCCGTCTTGGCCCGGGGAATAAACACCGAGAACCACTCCTCAAAACGCACCTCCAGAGCGGCGTTGCTCCGGGAGTCGACAACGGTGGCCGTTCCCCTCACCTGCCTAGGTTTACCGTCTTTGAGGCAACGGTTGACGACCGACACCGTGCCATCGGGGTTCAACGCGTAATCGGCGGTGGAGGCTGTGCATCCCTTTTGAAAAAACACGGGTAACCGCGCCACTTCATGCCACCGACCCATGTAACGGGGCAGCTCGACATTGCGCACCGTGGGAATCGAACGACTCTGCTGAGTGGCACAACCGCTCAGCAGCGCGACGAGCCCGAGCAATAACCGACGGTAAGTAATCATACCCCAAGCCTACTCCGTGCACCCAGCAGATCCATCCAGGAAAATGGAGTCTTCTCAAAACCACACGGGCACTCCCGGCGAACCGGCCCTGTTCTCGAATCACCTCCAATTCGGCCTGCTCCTGGCGGCAACGGCTCTTGGCATTTATCTCTGCACAAAACTCGCGCTGCCATTTGTTCCCGCAATGACGTGGGCGCTCGCCCTGGCCGTGCTGCTGGAGCCGATCCATTGCCGGTTCGAAATTTGGCTGCGCCACAGCAGCCTCGCGGCGTCCGCCTCGGTTTTACTCACCGCGCTGACGGTTGTGGCTCCGATGGGCTGGATCACCACCCGGCTCATCAAGGAATCCGCCTCGGGTGCCGACATGATCGCGCGGCAAGTGGCCTCGGGCGAATGGTTGGCGCGGTTGGAGGCGCACCCGAGACTTGCGCCCGTGGGGCACTGGCTCTGGCAACAGATCGATTTGCCCGGGGCATTCCAGAGTGCCGCGGGCTGGCTCACCAACCTAGGCGCCTCCTTTCTCCGCGGATCGATGGTCCAATTCACCCTGCTGCTCCTCACGTTTTATCTGCTTTTCTATTTTCTCAGGGACCGCCAAACCGCCCTTGCCGCCATCCGAACACTTTTCCCGATCCCCGAATGCCAAATGTCGGAGCTCTTTTCCCGGGTCCGCGACACGGTGCTGGCCACCCTCTACGGCACGTTTGCGGTGGCCGCCGTTCAAGGAACGCTTGGGGGCCTTATGTTTTGGTGGCTGGGACTGCCCGCCCCCTTTCTGTGGGGCGTGGTGATGGGGGTACTGGCGGTGATCCCCGTTTTAGGGGCGTTTGTCGTATGGATTCCAGCGGCGCTCTTCCTGGTTCTGGAGGGGTATTGGGGAAAAGCCGTGGTCCTCAGCGTCTGGGGCGGCATCGTCGTCGGAGGGATCGACAACCTGCTTTACCCCGTCCTGGTCGGGAACCGCCTCCAGATGCACAGCGTGATCGCGTTTGTTTCCGTTGTCGGCGGCTTGGTTGCATTCGGTCCGTCGGGTGTGGTGCTGGGCCCGGTGACAGTAAGTGTCACAGGCGCGCTGCTAAGAGCGTGGAGAGAACGGACGAGCACGGGAGGTCCCGCCGGACTCGGTGCCGCAAACCAAGGAGCAGGGACGAATTCAATGGGGCCGCCCGGACTTGAACCGGGAACCAAGCGATTATGAGTCGCCTGCTCTAACCATTGAGCTACAGCCCCGTAAACCATTGCCCCTGAGGCGCTGAAGACCCTACGACAGATCACCCCCTAGCTGCCAACACAAACCCTTGGGGTCAAACCAAGACGGTTTCAATCCGCAAGCCCCGATAAACCCGAGGCAGCCAATTCGCCAAGCCGCGTTTGGGCACCGGCTGCAGCCACAGGAGCGGCGGTCCGCCCGCGCACAGCCGAGCCACCCGGGCACGAAGCCGGTTTTGAAGCGTCTCCACCGACTCGCCTGGGAGCGGACTGGCCAGTCCGTCCGTGGCGAGCACCACGCGGCTCGGGCCATTTCCTCGGAGCCGCCCCCGTTGGAGTTGTTTCAACGCCTCGGGGATCAGGCTTTTACCCCGGGCCAACTGCACGCGACCGAGAACTTCAGCAAACCTTCGCGCGGAACAATTTCTCTGCGACCACCTTACACAGCCGTCTTCCAAGACCAGGAGATGATACCTCGCTGCTTTGAGCCGCAGCGCCATGCCGCCCAGCGCCGAGCGCGCTTTTTCCAGGAACCCGCTAGCCCCCGTGGAACGGCTGGCATCCAGAAAACACCAGACATTTTCCCGACGGGATGGGCAGCTCCGGAACAGCGCAAAGCCCCCCCCCCCGGTTTCCAGCCCTTCAAAAGCGCCTCGCAAAGGGAGCGACTCCAGGCCACCGGGCCGGAGGTTTGTTGGAATACACGACCCGCACCTGCGACGCGCTCCGTAGCAAGCCTCGGCTGCGCGGGCAGCGGGAGCTCCCATCGGACCGACTCGCCAGGGATCCGCACCGGCTCCCGCTGCGCATCCAAAGGCATTTGCGGCGTCTCACGGCGCGGCTGCTGTTGCCGCGGTGTTTCCTGCCGAATCCCAGAAGACGGCGGCGGCGATTGAGACGGAGGCGGCGCCTGCGGCGGGGCGGAATCGGGAGCGCGATGCCCGAGACACAGCTCCCAAGCCTCCGCCAGATCCTCGGCGGAAACCTCCAGGCGCCCCTCCCATGCCGCCCCGCAACGGGCCGTGCGCACCACCGCCAGCTCCGCGCGGATACCCTCCAATTGCAGCGTGCGGGCTTTCTGCGCGACCGCATGCCGGAGCTCCGAGGAAACCCGCACCTTCTGGACGACGCCCCGCGCCTCCGCCACGCGGCGCGTCAAGGCCCGGGTCGCGTCCCCATAAGCTGCTTCAAACTCCGCGGGCGCATCGTCAAACGCCATACGACGCTCGACGATTAACACCCGTTCCTCGGCTGAAAAATCATCGGAAACCCGCACCCCATGCCCAAAGCGGTCACTGAGCTGGGGCCGCAAATCGCCCTCCTCAGGATTCATCGTGCCGACCAGAACGTAACGGCTTTCCATCTGGCGAGTGATCCCGTCCCGCTCCATCCGGTACTGTCCAGAGGCGGCGGAATCCAAGATCAAGTCCGCCAGATGATCAGGCAACAGGTTGATTTCATCGACGTAAAGAACGCCGCCGTGGGCCTGCGCGATCAGGCCTGGTTTTTCCTCCCATTGGCCCTTTTCCATCAAAACCGCGGCGTTGACCGAACCCAACAGCCGGTCTTCGGTGGTGCCCAGAGGCAACTCCAGGAAAGGAGCCCGGCCCGTTGTTGTCTCCTCCAGAATTTCTGCGAACGCCCGTACCAACGTGGACTTGGCGCAGCCCCGGTGCCCGAGCAACAACGTGCCGCCGATGCGCGGATCGATGGCGTGAAAAATCAGGGAGCGTTTGGCGCGCTCCATCCCGACAATGGCGGTAAAGGGAAAATGCTTCATTCGAGCTGAGCTTGGAGGGCGATGAGGGTTTCTTCCAACGCGGCGAGCGTTTGAGGCGCGGGAACTTTCCACAACTTGCGCTCAGCGGCTTCCAGGAGCCGCTCACTGGCTTCCTGCAAAGCGACAGGGTTGTATCGGAGAAAAAACTCTTTCTGTTCGGGAGCCAACACCAAAGCCTGCGCCACCTCCTCGTAGTGCGCATCTTCCACGAGCCGGGTCGTGGCTCCGTAACCGAAAAGGTAATCGACCGTGGCCGCCATCTCGAAAGCGCCCTTGTAGCCGTGCCTGCGCATCGCCTCGATCCAACGCGGGTTGAGCACCCGGCTCCGGATCACCCGCACCAGTTCCTCCTTGAGCGTGCGCACCCGGGGCCGCTCGGGTTGGCTGGAATCCCCGTGGTAGCTGGCCGGCGCGACGCCCCGCAGCTGCTCCACTGCGGCATGCAGCCCCCCCTGGAACTGGAAATAATCATCGGAATCCAGGATGTCATGCTCCCGGTTGTCCTGGTTCTGGTGCACGACTTCCACCTGGCTGAGCTGGTGTTTGAGCAAGTCGCCCTCCGGCTGCGAGCGACCGTCGCTGTCAAAGGCGTGCCCGCCCCATTTCAAAAACACCGACACGAGATCCGCCTGTGTCTGCCAGTTGCCCGCATCCAGCAAGGGCAAAAGGCCCGTCCCGTAGGCGCCTGGTTCCGAGCTGAACACCCGCAGCGCGGCCCGCCTTTTGGCCTCGTCGGGTTGCGCCGAGTCGCCGGGCCACCGGGCCTGGTCCCGCAGCCAGCTTTCGCGGATGGGATTCTGCGCCGGAAGCTCGTCGAGTTCCGCCAAGCGTTTAGGCACGGTCGCCAGAAGCCGCAACGTGTCCCCAAAGGCATCCCTAAAAAGACCCGAGACCCGGAGCACCACATCCACCCGGGGACGCCGCAGCTGGCTTACGGGCAAAATCCGGAAATCGATGACGCGCCCGGAGGCCTCCTCCCAAACCGGCTCGCACCCCCAGAGCCAGAGCGCCTGCGCAATGTCGTCCCCGCCTGTGCGCATGTTGGACGTGCCCCAGATCACGAGGGCCAGTTTGCGCGGGTATTCCCCGTGCTCCTGACGGTGCCGCTCAAGCAACTGATCCGCCATGGCTTTCCCACAGCGCCACGCCGTGGGCGTCGGTACGACCCTGGGATCCACCGCGAAGAAATTGCGGCCCGTGGGCAACACGTCGAGCCGCCCCCGCGTGGGTGCGCCCGCTGGTCCTGGCGGAACAAAACGCCCCTCCAACCCGCGCAACAGGTTCCCGATCTCCTCGCCGCACAACCGCAGCCGGGGCAACAGATCGGTTCTGAGAACGCCGCGTAAACGCCGGAGCGCGGGCGTGTCCGAGGGGTCCGCGCCCACGGCAATCGCGGAAGCAATCCATCGCCGGGCCCGCTGATCCAGAGCGTCCCGTTGCGCGATGGAGAGGCTCTCGGAATCACCCAGCGCATCCAAAAGGCCGGGGCGCTCGCCACTGGGCATCCGGAGCAGGCTGAGAATAAAATCCACCTCCCTTTCGCCGGTGGGACACTCGCCCAACACGTGCAGTGCGGAACGGATCTGGCTCTCCTTGATGTCACAGAGAAAATTGCCCACGGCCTCCAGCGAGACGGATCCGCCCGGAAGCTCGCGCGCCCAGGACGCCCCGGCCAGCACGCGTTCAATCTCGCGCTCCAGTTCCCCTGCACGCTTGGGATAAAGCATCACGCAATGCGCGTGTTCCTCCAAGAGCCGCTCCACCTTTTCCAGGTCTCCGTAAAGCCCGGCCCGGGTCAGAGGCGGCGTGAGATGATCGATGATCACCGCCCCCGTGCGGCGCTTGGCTTGGGTGCCTTCGCCAGGGTTGTTGACGATGAACGGATAAAAATGCGGGACCGGTCCCAGACAAAGCTGCGGATAATCCGCCCCATCCAACGCCACTGCGCGCCCGGGGAGCCACTCGAGATTTCCATGTTTACCGAGATGCACCACGGCATCCGCTCTGAAATGCTCGCGGATCCAGAGATAGAACCCGAGATACTGAGGAGGCGGCGGCAGCGTTGGGCTATGGTAAATGGCGCTGGACTGCTGGGAAAACCCGCGAGGCGGCTGGATCCCGACAAAGACGTGCCCTAGGAGGATGCCCGGCACCGGGATGCGGGCCTCGGAAGCAACCGCCTCGGGCCAGTGTGCGCGCAGCTCCTCGACGCGATGCGCAGGCAGCGTCTCCAGGAACTCACGCAGCCGAGCGGCTTCCAAGGTGTGTGCCGGTTGTTTCCCATACGAATGCTCCGGATCATTCGTGGGCCCCGCCTGCAGCCATGCCATGAGCTGCTCGGCGTCGGCAGGCATCGGCTCCACGCGGTAGCCTTCCCCGGCCAAGGCCCGCAGACAGTTCACCGCGCTGGCGGGCGTGTCCAACCCGACACCATTGCCGATCCGACCATCCCGGTTCGGGTAATTTGACAGAATCAACGCGACTTTTTTCTCCGCGTTGGCGCAGGGCCGCAGCCGCGCCCAGCGACACGCAAGCTCCGCGACGAAGTCCACCTGCCCGAGATGCGGCACGAACCGTTTCACCGTGAACTGGGCGTCGGCGACCAGGGCGTGATCCTCCTTGAACCCGACCACCGTGGAAAGAACGCGCCCGTCAATCTCCGGCAATGCCACGTTCATGGCGATCTCCGCCGGCGGCAGTCCAATCGGGTGCCGCATCCAAGCCTCCCGGCTGCTCAGAGCGACCGGCACTTGAAAAACCGGGCAGGCGATTCTTTCAAAAAAGGACAGGCGCTGGGGGTCGTTCACGCACATTGAAAAGCTCTGGGTGGTCAGAATCACGCGGGGCGCGATCCGTTCCGATTCCTCAAGCAACTCCCCTTGGGCCTGCGGGTGCCTCAACGAGAAGGAATAAAACGCCCCAACTTCGAACCCGCGCCGCTCCAGGGCGACAATCATCGCTTCGACTACCGCCAAATCACCGGTCTGATACCAGGCCCTGTAAAAACAAATCCAAGCCACCGGCCGGCCCGTGTCTGCCGCCCGCCGCATCCAGCCGCACTCCGGCATGCGCTCCGGCTCGGGAAACGGCCCCGGACTGCCCAGCAACAAGCTTTCCAGAAAAGCGCCCGCCCGCTGGAAATTCTCCAGACCGCCCTCCCGGAAGAACGAAAACATCCGACTGGAAACCTCCTCTGGGAAATCGTTGAGATTCGCCAGCTCCTCTTCCGGGCGGTCCGTTCCCGGGATGAATAGCAACCTTGGAGGGGCCGGTTCCTGACGAAGATCACTGAGCCCTTGGAGAAGATGCGGGAAATACGCCGCGCCCCCGAGCAGCCGCACCACCACCACCTGCGCACGGCGGAGGACTTGTTCGACGTAATGATCGGCAGCAGCGGGTTGCCTCAGAGGCCCCGCGTGGGCAATCCGCAGCCGGCTTCTGAAACGCGGCGTCCAGCATTGAGCCACCGCCGCCAGATCGCTCTCCGCGGCGCCCAGGAACACGATCTCACCGGGAGTCTGCTCAATGAGGACCAGATCGCGTTCCGCATCCAATCCACCCGACTCAGAAGCCGTCCAATGCATGGGTCACAGCGCGAAACGCGAAGCGGATCGCGGAGGCTTACTGCCAGTCCGCGTCGGTCAACTCACGCATCAACGTAACAACAGATTCGCGAGGCAGATGATAACCGATAAACACGAGACTGGAGTCTGGCACTTGATGACCGTGCTCGTGACCGTGCTCGTGACCGTGCTCGTGACCGTGCTCGTGACCGTGCTCGTGACCATGCTCGTGACCATGCTCGTGACCATGCTCGTGATCATCATGATCGTGATCGTGCCCAGCCTTGGGCTCCTCAAAATAGGTGTTCACCCGGGAACGCACCGCCTGCAAAACCAAGCGCGAGTTTTTCCCCGCTACTGCTGCAAATCCTTTGGCCCTGAGCACCGGATGCCTGAGGGTCACCTGGCGGACGGCCTCCTTGATGCGCTCGGCATCCTGCGGAGTCGCGGACCTGATCACAAAAGACTGCCAACCGGTGTCATGTTCATGAAAATGGAGATGGGTATCCTCGCCGTGTTGGTGCGCGCTCAAGCCCGTGTGCGCGTGCCCGTCAAACTGCCCTTGATCCGCCAAAGGCTGGGTAAGCTCCAAGGGCATCTCATGAACCGGGCCGTGATGATGATGGCCGCCATGCGCGTGCGAGTGCCCGCCCAAATCAACGGGTTGCTCATGCACGTTGAGTCCCATGCAAAGTCGCGTGTCGAGTTCCGCATGATAGGCCAACTCCAAAAACCGCAGCCTGGGAGCCTTCTGCCGCACCAAATCCTCCGCCTGCATCAACTCCTCGTCTGAAAGAGCGTCGATCTTGTTGAGGATCGCCACATCCGCGTTCTCCAACTGCTCGTTGAGGATTGCATCCACCGACGCCAGATGCGCCGGGACCTCGGCACTTTCCGAACCTGGCACCGGACTCCCCTTTTCCAAGCCACCCGCCAGCAACTGCGGGGTGTCAACGACCGTCAACACGGCATCGAGCTGGAAATCGTTCCGGATCTCCGGCCAGGCCAAAGCGCGCATCACCGGGGTTGGGAGCGCCAACCCCGAGGTCTCGATTAGCACGTGATCGATCTCGTGTTTGCGGGCTTGGAGCTGCTGCATGACGGGCAAAAAATCGTCGTTGATGGTGCAGCAGATGCAGCCGTTGGGCAGATCGTGAATCTCCACGCCGCAGGCTTCCCCGGCCGTGCGCAGCAGCGCCCCGTCCACGGAGATCTCGCCAAATTCGTTGACCAGAACCGCCAGACGCCGGTCGGGATTCTTTTTGAGGAGCCCGCAAATCAGGGTGGTTTTTCCCGAACCCAGAAAACCGGTGATGATCGTGACAGGGATTTTCATAAGCGGCTTTTTACTGGGCGGCGCCTTCGAGGATCCGGATGAGCCATTCATTGGCGTCCGGGAAAAAACTCACGAGGACGGCCCCCAACAGCAACGCGCAGCCCGCCGTGCGATAGATCCGGGCGGTACCGAACCGTTGCAGGGAAAGCCCCAAAGCGATGCCCGCGCCTTGCAAAACCAAAGCCGTGAACAAACATCCGGCGCTAAAAAAGGGCAGACTCCCCAGGCCTTCGTTGAGCGCCAAGGCCTGTCCATGGAACCCTGCGAAGAGAGCCACCACACCCGCCGTCAGCAAAAGGGAAAGACGGGTACCCCTGGCAAGGACGCCACCCAACACCACCAGCGAAGCCAGAACGCCCCACTCCACGAGCGGCACAGCCACGCCCAAAACGTTGAGAACGCCGCCGACGATCATCGCCCCGGTAAAACTCGCAGGCACCAACCAAAGAGCCCGCCCCCCGAGTCGAGCCGCGATGAGCCCTACGGCAATCGTCACCAGAAGATGGTCCAGGCCATGAACCGGCATACTCAACCCCTGGAGGAAAGGCCGGCCGCTCATGAACTCGGCATGATGCGCCTGAGATGCGGCGGGCAGCACTGTGAGCAGGGCAATGGTCAGGAGGCTGAGGCGGGTGTTGGAAAAAATCTTCATAGTCTCGGATCTTTGCAGGTTGGGAGTCGGGTTTGTAGCGTTGCAGGCGGGGAGACGCAAAATCGGTTTTTACGAATCGATCGCCTTTTGTAGGGCGCTCAAAACACCGGGCACGTCGTGGTAAACCGCCGGATACTCCAGCGCAGGCCGCTGGACGACGAGGATGGGAATGCCAAGAGCCGCCGCAGCCTCGAGTTTTTGGGGTAATCCGCCCGCGGCACCGGATTCCTTGGTGACCACGCAGGTAATCCCCCAGCCCCGCCAGAGTGCCTCGTTGAACTCCCTCGTAAAAGGCCCTTGCATGGCGCAAATGCGCGCCCGGGGCACTCCGAGCGCCAGAGCGCGCTGGAGGGATCCGGGATCGGGCGTGACGCGCACAAACCATTCACAGGCCGCCGCCCCTTCTCCCTGGAGGAACACCGGGAGATCCTTGCTGCCGGTGGCCAAAAAGATACGTCCCCCGACAGCGGCCGCCTTGCGCGCCGCGTCGTGCATGTCGATGCAAGCCACCGCCCGCGGATCCGAGGGTGTCCCGGGCCGCTCGTAACGCAGGTAAGGCAGCGACAACTCCTGCGCAAGGCCGATGAGTTGCTGTGAAATCTCCACCGCAAAAGGATGGGTCGCATCCACAATCGCCCGCGCCCCGGTCCGCCCCAACTCGAGGCGCCTGGCTTCCACGCCCATCCGCCCCGCACGCACCCGCAGGCCCGGATGGCTCTCAAGCGCCTGTTCCCGCCCATACTCGGTGGCGGCGGAAACAGTGACCGAATAACCCGACTCCGCCACCGCCTGAGCAAGGGCGTTTCCATCGCTGGTGCCAGAAAACACCCAAATTGTCCCACGGTTCTCGGGAGCCTCGGGAGCGGGAGCCGAGGGCGGCCCCCATGCGTTGTATCCCCGCGGCGTGTAAATGAACCCCCTCTTTTTGCGGGTAAACCGGTTGCCCACGATGAGCGTGGTGAGCATGTCGAACTTGCGCTCAAGCAGTTCGCCCAGGGTGCAGATGAAAGTTTCCTGATCCTCCCGATACGCGTTTCTTACCCCACCACAGACTGTTTCCGGGCTCTTGGACTCGAGAAAGATCCGCAGAATCCGATACGCCCCCTCCTGCCGCTGCCGGCTTTGCACGTTGTAAAGCGCCACCGCCATGTCCGCCTGAGCCAGATGCCGCGCCCGCTCCTCAATCCACTCCCAGGGACATAAAAGATCCGAGAGGGATAAAGTCGCGAAATCGTGCGACAACGGCGCCCCGAGCAGGGACGCGCAACTGTTTGCAGCCGACACCCCCGGCACCAACTCCACCTCAAACGTGTCGTCCTCGCGCATCTCCTCAAACGCCAGAGTCGCCATCGCATAAATGCCGATGTCGCCACTGGAAACCAGGCTCACCGTTCGCCCCATCCGCGCCCACTCCAGCGCTTTGAGAGCGCGCTCCTTTTCCTTGGTCAAAGGCAGGGTGTGAACCTCCTTCCCTTGGATCCAATCCTGCACCCAGCGCAGGTAGAGTTCATAGCTGACCACCGCATCGCTTTGTTTCAAAGCCGCCACGGCCATCGGCGCGATGAGCTCGGAGAACCCCGGGCCGACGGAGACGAGATAGAGTTTTCCGGCTGCACTCATAAGAAACAGCTTTCCTCCACCACAGCCACCGCGACCCCGTTGAGAGCGGTCTTGGGGACCAGCAGTGTTCCGCGGTGCGTGGCCAGCAACGCGCAGGGTTCACATACGCCTTCCACGCCCACATTCGCCTTCACCCAGTCCGAGCCCTGCGTCACCCAGGGCCGTTCTTGGACATGTTCCCGGGTGATGACCCGCAACGGCAGATCCTGCTGGGCGCACCACTCCAGAAGGCCCGGTTCACGCGCTTTGAGATCGATCGTGGCCACTTCGCGCACTTCAGACAGGAGGCGCCCGGCCTTTTCGAGAGCACCGGCGATGGCCGACCCGATCCGTTCCGCGCTCACCCCGCGCCGGCAGCCCACTCCGAGGACCAACGGTTTGAGGGTCTCCGTCGCCGTGGTGATGACCGGGATGGCGCCCACGGCATTGGCTACCGCGTAGGCCAGCGCGTTGGCCCCCCCCTCGTGCCCGCCCATGAGCGAAACGGCAAACCGCGCGCCCTCATCGAGCACCACCACACCGGGATCGGTGGCTTTCGCTTTGGGCAGCCCCTGGAGATAACGCACGGCAATCCCGGCGGCCATGATCATCACCCAACGCCGGCAGCTCCCGTAAGCGGCAACAAACGCCTCGCGATTGGAAGCGAACTCCCCGGGATGCCACGGATAAAGTTTGGCCCCCAGCTCCGCCTCCAGACGGCGCCCCAGGGGGGCCGCATTTTCCCGGACAATCCAAACACCAATAGGCCCCGTCATACGCCCGGTTTCTGTAGGCCTTTGCGGAACCGGTGGGAGTAATCCGCCGAGTAGAGCCGGGATTCGACGGCCGGGCCGGCTCGGAGCACGTCCCCGACAAGCATCATGGTGGAAAGCAGCCAGTCCCGAGGTTCCACCTCCGCCAGCAGGGTTCCCAACGTGCCTTCATAGACCCGTTCCTGGGGCCAGGTGGCCTTTTGCACCAGCGCCACCGGGGTTTCGCCGGGATAGTGCTCCAGGAGATCCGCCACGGTCTGGTCGAGGTTCGCGCCGGAGAGAAAAATACAGAGGGTGGTCCGGTGCGCGGCCAACGCCTTGAGGGATTCCCGCTCCGGCATGGGCGATGCCCGCCCGCTGGTGCGTGTCAGGATGATCGTTTGCGCCACCTCGGGCTTGGTGAGTTCCGCGCCTACCACGGCGGCGGCTCCCGAAAAGGACGAGACCCCGGGAACAATCTCATAAGGAATCCCCAGGCGCTCCAACCGGCGCATCTGTTCCGCCGTGGCCCCGTAGATTGCGGGGTCCCCGGAATGGAGCCGCGCCACGTCCCAGTCCTCCTGCTTTGCGCGGACGTATTGGGCCTCCTGTTCATCAAGGCTCAACCCGGCCGTGTCAATCGCCTCGGTCTGCGGCCCGCAATGCACGAGCATGTCACGGCTCACAAGCGAACCCGCGTAAAGCACCAGGGGCACCCGCGCCAAAATCTGCGCTCCTCTGAGCGTGATCAAGTCCGCCGCTCCCGGCCCGGCTCCAATAAAATACACTTTCATAGTTCAACTCCTGGATGACGTTTCTCACGGGCAACGCGCCGGATGAGCATGGTGGAAAAATAGCCCAGCGACTTTTCCGCCGGGATCTGGTGCGCTCCGTGGAAGAGCAGCTCCTCGGGCATCCCGACGCGCCGCCCAAAAACGCAGTGTTCTTCAATGCCAAGGTCCCGCAGGCACTGCAACACCATCGGCAACCGGTCGCTGATCTTCATGAGAACCAAGACGTCATTGGCTTCAATAGCCTCACGCAACTCCGCGCCCGACTCGGGGCACGGCAGAATCAGGACCCGTTCTTTGCCCTCGCCCAGCGCAAAATCGCAGGCGGCCGCAAGTGCGCTGTAACTGGTGACGCCGGGGTAGGTCTTGTGGGCAAACCCGGGGAGACAATCCTCCAAAGCGGCGAGGGTGTAACCGTAGGTGGAATACGTGAGCGAATCGCCCAGGGTCAGGTAGGCGACGTCTTTGCCCGCACGCAATTCGGCGGCGATCTCTCCGGCCAACGCCGCGTAATGTCCCGACAAAACGCTGCGATCGGGATCCATCAGAAACTCAATCTCCCGGAAACGTTCCTCGGGAATGTCGTTGGAAGGCAGGCAACGGCGCGCCACGGAATAATCCAGGGACCGCGCCCGCGGCGCAAAGATCACCTCGCAGCGAAGCAGCGTCTCCCACGCCGCCACGGGCAAAAGTCCCGGGGCCCCCGGCCCGACCCCGATCCCATAAAACGTGCCCAGCCCACCGCGTTCGCTCATGCTGCCTCCCCCAGCGCGCGGCCGTTCATTTGAAAGAGTTTAACTGCCACAGAATCCACCAGGGTCAACCGGGCCATCACCCGGCGGGCGATCCGCGCTTCGATTTCCCGCCAGAAAAGAGCCGCGTTTGGATCGCCCTCGAGCACCTCCGCAACGCCTTCCACCGTGTTGGAACCGCGGGCCCGCTCCAGCAACTCAGGCGCGATGCCACATTCCGCCGCCACATCACACACCGGAGCCACGGCGTTCACGCTGCGGTGAGAGTGGGTGTCCCACACATCCGCCAAAACCTTGGCCAACTTCCCCGGATGCCCGGCCACCCAAAGCCGACCCAGGCGCCCGTCGGTTTCAGCCAGCGCCCGCTCCACGCATTCCAAGCTGAACCCGAGAAAGTTGGACATCTGCACGACTTGTTTGATGGGCAGTCCGAGGGAAGCCCTGGCGAACCGCTGCCCGAGGTTGCCGGGAGTCAGAACCATTTCCCTGGGCCGATCGCCGAGGGCCACCCGCACATAGATCTCGATGGAAGCCTGAAACGCCGCCATGGACTTGGGCTCAACGATGCCGGTCGTGCCCAGGATGGAGATCCCCCCCTCAATTCCCAACCGCGGATTAAACGTGCGCGAGGCAATGTCTTCCCCGTTCTCGCAGCCAATCTCCAAGTCAAACCCGGTATCCGGTGAAAGATCCCCCTCCTCCAACACCTCGTCAATGGCCCGCTCCATCATCCGACGCGGCACGGGATTGATGGCCGGTTCACCCACCGGGATTTGTAGCCCTGGCTGAGTCACAAGTCCCACGCCGTTCCCACGCAAAAAACGCACCCGCCGGTCGGCGTTGGGACGGACCCTGGCACGGATCCGGGCCCGGTGCGTCTGATCCGGATCATCTCCCGCGTCTTTGACCACCTCGGCAAACGCCGTGCCGTCGGCCTCAAGCCCCCCGCGATCAATCGGAATCACCAGATAACGATCGCCCTCGGGCAATGTCACCCGCACCGAATCGACGTCCTCCCCGCAAAGCAACCGCAACACCGCCGCTTTGACGGCCGCCGTGGCGCAGGAACCCGTGGTGTATCCTCGCCGCAACCCGTTCTCCGCCAGCTGCCCCAGATCGAACCGGGACGGAACGGTATCCGCGTCTTTTTTGGGAGGGAGAAGATCCACGATCATCGAGCCGATGCGAGGGCCGCCGCCCGGTTGGCCAACTCGATGAGCAGGGCGTTCATGACCGAGGCCGCCCAGGGCGAACCGCCCCGGGTGCCGCGGTTGGTGATGCGAGGCACGCGCAGACAGGTCCGCAGCTTTTCCTTGCACTCGCGGGTTCCGACAAACCCGACCGGCAGCCCGACCAGCAGGTGAGGCCGCCACTGCTGTTCCTGGACCAGCCTCACGGCCTCCTCTACAGCCGTCGGGGCGTCCCCAATGAGCACGATCGCGTTGTTCCCATGCTGCATCCAAGCCCGGCGGATCCCGCTGGCAGACCGGGTCAACCCCGTGGCGTCCGACATCAGGCGGGTCTCCTCGTCGTGCACCAGACACGTCACCTGCAGGCCAAACTGCTCCAGGAGCGTCCTGCGGAGCCCGCTCTGGACCATGGTCACATCCGTCACAATCGGGCTGCGCCGCGCCAACGCCCGAAGCCCGGCATCCGCCGCGCCTGCGGAGAGAAACAAATCCTCCACAATGTCGAAGTCGCCGCTCGTGTGCACCAGCCGCTGCAGAATCGCACGTTCGAGCATGGGGTAAACCGACCAGTCCCGCCCCGCCTCAATGATCCGGAAACTTTCCGCCTCGATGGGGTGCGGCACGTAAGGCCCAGGTTTTTGGGGTGCAACAGGAGCCGGCACATCCACGGCAGCCGGAGTTAAACTCACCCCGCCCCGCACATGGAAGTGATGCCCCTGTTGCGGGGTTCCCACCTCCTTTTCGTAGCCGATGATTTGGGTGCGGTATTTGCACAGACTGCAATTGCTGGCGGCTTTGCCGGCCTGAGCCTCCGCGGCGCGTTCCAGCAACGCGTCGGCCACGTGCTCGTGGATTCCGAGGTAATCGCTGCAGAGCACTTCCACCTCCGGATACCGCAATGCGATCTCCTCGGCAGCCGATTGGATCCGTTTCACCAGGATCCCCGTAAAAAGGAAGAACGGGGCCACCACCAAGCGCTTGAACCCGAGCTTTGCAGCCGCTGCCAAGCCCTCTGCGAGCAGAGGCTTGGCGGTGCCCGAGTAACAGACAAAAGATCCACCGAACCCCAAGCCCTCCTCGAGAATCCGGGCCAGCTTAGACACGTCGGAATTCGCATCGGGATCCGTGGTGCCCCGGCCGACCACGACCAGGCAAGCCTCCGAACGTTTGATCACCTGGGTCGAACGCGCCTCCGCCTCGATAATCTTCTCACGGCAGAGCTTGAGAATGAGGGGATGCAGATGCATCGCCGCCCCGTAATGGAGTTTCACATCAGGCATCTCCGCCTGAAGCGCGAGCACCTCGCTGGGCATGTCGTTCTTGGCGTGCGTGGCCGCCAGCAGCACCCCGGGCACCACCACAATTTCCCGGGCACCACTCGCCACGTTCTCACGCACCGCCTCGTCGATTGTGGGCCGCGCGAACTCCAGAAAGCCATACGTCACTTTCCGTCCCGGGCTCCGGTTCCGCAGACAATCGATGAGCGCCTCGAACTCCTTCACGCCCTCCGGGTCCCGGCTGCCGTGGCCGGCCACCACAATTCCGTAATCCGCTACAGTGTTCATATGTGAGGAGGGGGTTCGATTTGGCTGGGCATCGGTTCCAGGGTGCGGATGCAGAGGATGCTCATGTCGCTAAACTCCCGGTTGCATTCACCGAGCGGACCGCGCCAGGCGGCTTCCGCCCGGGTGAGGTTCTCCCAAACCTCGGTGGGGTGCGCGGACGATACGCCGCATTCCAGGAGATAGGCGGCGATGTCGCGCGGCATGAAATCCCAAGGCCGGGGAATCACGATGGCGTTGCGCCCGTCGGCCAGCACATGGACGAGGTGTTTCTTGAAAGGCTCAAGATCGCCGCGCCGGTGAAACGTCACAAACGTGGTCTCGTCAAAACAGACCCGGCACCGGGAGGCAAGGATCTGCGCGGAACTGATCCCGGGCAGGGTCTCCACCGAATGCCCGCAAGCGCGCTCCACCCGTTCGAGAAACTGGAATCCTGAAAAATGGATATCGCCCATGAACACCACAGCGCATTTTTTGCCCTGCGCGTGGAATGCCGCCACCTCGTCGAGTTTGGCGACTTGGTCTTTGTAGCCCATGTTCACCACCACCGCGTTCGGTGAAATTAAAGAGCGCACCAGGTCCACGACAGCGGTGAACCCGGCCACCACATCGGCCTCCTCAATGAGGGCGCGTCCCCGAAGGGTGAGATAGCCCAGATCTCCGGGGCCGGCTCCAATACAGGTAATCATAAGGTGGCAGGTTGCCCTGACAATGGGTTCATAAAATCAGCTTCCAAAAAGGGCTCAATCAAGGCGGGACTGCTCGGGAAATGCAGATGCACATACGACGCCTGGAAACGCCACCGCGCAAACCCTTCCCGACGCTCGGTTCCGGACCGTTTGCGCCTGACCCTCCAGAGATTGGCTTGGGCGGACTCTTCCGCCCAGCGCGAATAATGGAACTCGTGGCCCCGGCCCGCCGGCGCGTCGCCTTCGGTTAAACAGAGGCAATAACCAAAGTGACTCAGACGCGGCGTCATCTCCACCGCGCCGGGCAACGCGCCCACCATCGGGTAACGTTTCCCGTCCAACGCCACCAACTCTTCCGCGAGCCACATCAACCCCCCGCACTCCGCATAACACGGCAGCCCGTGCTCCAGCGCCCCGCGCACCGCGCCGCGCATTGAAACATTGGCCGCCAGTTCCTCGGCGAACACCTCCGGAAAGCCGCCCCCCAGAAGCAGCCCCGACACGCCCTCGGGAATCAAGGAATCTCGCAGGGGGGAAAACTCCACGAGGTCCACTCCGCGGGCCCGGAGGAAATCGAGGTTGGCCGGGTAATAGAAATGGAACGCCTCGTCTCGGGCCACGGCGATGCGTTTCCTGGAAGGCACGCGCACGGGGGACTCCGCAGCGGGCGGTGCCGGGATCAACAGGGCTTGAATGGCCGCCAAGTCGAGGTGTTCCTCCGCGAGCCGCGCCAGGTCGTCCGGCGCGGGCAACCCGCCCTCCGTGCTCGACTGCAGCCCAAGATGCCGCTCCGGCCAGCACAACGCCTCCAAACGCGGCAAGGCTCCCAGCACCGGCACACCCAACGGCAGCAGCGCTTCCCGCAAATACTCCGCATGGGACGCCCCGCTCACTTCGTTGAGGATCACCCCCGCAATCCGACCCGGGCCGGCTTGGGCTAGAAACCCGCGGAGACTCGCCGCCAGCGAACGCCCGGCCTTGGCACTGGGCACCACGAGCACCACCGGCCAATCCAGCAGCCGACTCAACTCCATCGCGCTGCCGGCATCACTGGCTACGTCGTTTCCATCAAAAAGCCCCATCACCCCTTCCACCAACGAAACCCGGCCCGCCCCGTGGACCCGGACCTCCTCTAACACGCCCTCTTCTCCCATGAGCCAGGTGTCCAGGTTCCGGGAAATCCGCACGCCGAACCGGGAATGATACCCCGGATCAATGAAATCCGGCCCGACCTTAAAAGGCTGGACGTCCACGCCCCGGGCTTGAAGCGCGGCCAGCAACAGGCAGCACACAGCGGTCTTGCCGCTGCTGCTGTGAAGGCCGGCCAGGATCAAGCCGTGAGAAGGAACGTGCGCCATGAACGATCCCCCTTAGAACTCGATTCCCCGGCGGGCTTCAACCCCTTGGTCAAAGTGATGTTTAATTTTACGCATCTCGGTGACCACATCGGCTCGCGCAATGAGCGCCTCCGGCGCGTAACGACCGGTGAAAACCAACTCCACCGTCGCGGGCCGTTTGTCCACCAAGGCTAGGGCGCGCTCGAGATCAATGAGCTGCCGGTGAATGCAGTAGTTTATCTCATCCACAATCACGAGGTCATAAGCCCCGCTCACCAGCACCCCCTCCAGGGCGTCGAGCTCCCGGGCCAACGCCACGCGCATCGCCTCCACGTGCTCGGGAATGTGTTTGCTGCGGGAAAGAATCCAGTCCTGCTCCACGTTCCGGTAGGTGAGCGCCGGGTGAAGCGTCGGGCAAAGCGCCAGTTCACCCGTCTTCCAGCGCGGTTTCATCATGCGCAGGTAATACACCTGCAGCCCGCTTCCCAAGGCCCGCAGCATCAGACCCATGGACGCGGTGCTCTTGCCTTTGCCTTCGCCAGTGTAAATCTGGAATGCACCGCGCTTGAGCCGGGGCTGACGGACGGAAGTTTCAGTGGAGTTCATAAAAGCATTTCAGGCACTGGCAAGGAGCGCCGCAGCAAAGCCGGCAGCGGCCAAAAAAGTGACACACCACATCCAGCGCACACTCGCCGCAAGATCCGCCGATGTGGCCGGACGCCCCGCCGGGTTGAATTCCGGCCCCGGGATGGGAACCCCGTCGTATCGGTTGACCCCGCCCAGCCGCACCCCCAGCGCGTAGGCCATCGCCGCTTCAGGCCATCCGGCGTTGGGACTGGTGTGCCGCCCCGCCTCGGCCCGGATCCGGGCAAAGGGAATGGACGGGCGCACCGCACAAATACAAAGCGCCACCAGCCGCGCGGGAACCCAATTGAGCAAGTCATCGATCCGGGCGGACACCTTGCCGAATTTTTCATACCGCTCCGTGCGATGGCCCACCATGGAGTCCAGCGTGTTACTTACCCGATACAACAAAGCTCCCGGTGCACCCAGGAGCGCCGCCCAAAACAGGGGGGCCACAATTCCATCGCTAATGCTCTCCGCCACGCTCTCAATGGCCGCGCGACTCATTTCAGGCCCGTCGAGCCCCCCCGTGTCCCGCCCGACAATCCAAGACAGGCGAAACCGCGCTTCATCCAGATCTCCCCGCTCCAGAGGCACAAGCACCGCCTCCGCGTGCCGGGCGAGATCCCGCGCCGCAACGGCCTGATAAACCACCCCCACCTCCAGCAGCCACGCCCACGGCGCTCCCAGCCACGCGCACACCGCCCAGACCGCCGCGTAGCCGCCCAGAGCCGCCCCGCAAACTCCCAGCCAAAAAACCGCGCCTGCCCAGACGCCCCTCCCGATCAAACCGCCCACCAAGAGTTCCCCGGTTCGACACAGCCACCCCGCCCCCCGGGCAAGATGCGGCAGAGCGCGTGGATCCCCCAGAAGCCCGTCTGCACCAAGAGCCGCCAGCAACTGCAGGGTCTCAATTCTCCACATAACGCCAGAGCGACTCCAGGTTGAGATGTTCCTCCAAAAGATCCGCCATCCCTCCATAAACGCCTTGGAGATGTTCCCGCCAAGGAACGCGCGCAAGCTCGTGCCCGGCGATTCCGGCCTGTTGGGCGAGTGCCGTGCGCAACGGGCCGGACTCAAACAACCCATGCAGATAGGTGCCCCAGACAGCGCCGCAGCGGGCGCCTTCGCCCCGGACTTGCCCTTCGCAGGTCACTTCCAGCAGCGCTTCCGCGGGACCGGTCGGCTGGGTGCGTCCCATGTGGATCTCATAGGCATCCCACTGCGCTCCCTGCCAGGAAGCGCGCACCTGGCGGACCTCCTTGCGGTCTACAAAACGGGTGGCCACAGGCAACAGGCCCAGCCCAGCCACCTCCCCCGCCTCCCCGGCGACACCCGCCGGATCCGACAACGTTTCCCCGAGCATTTGGTAGCCCCCGCAAATCCCGACCACGGGCACACCCCGTCGGGCAGCCGCAACGATCGCCGGAGCGAGTCCCGAGGCGCGGAGCCAGGCAAGATCGGCGAGCGTGTTTTTGCTTCCGGGCAGGACGATCGCGCGCGCGTCGGCCAATTGCGCGGGCGATTGCACCCACCGCACACTGATCCCGCCGTCGAGCAACCAAGGCTGGCTGTCTTGGGAATTGGAGAGATGCGGAAACCGCACCCAGGCGAGCACGCCCCCCGCCCCGGAGCGCTCCTCACCCTGCTGGCAGAGGCTGTCCTCGCTCTCGGGCTGAAGCCGCGCTGAAAACGGGAGCACCCCCAGGTAGGGCAAGGATACGTGGTCAGCCAAACATTGCCGGGCCCCGGAAAAGAGCCCGAGATCCCCGCGGAACTTGTTCACCACCACCCCCAGAGCACGCCGCTGGTCGGTGGGTTGCAGCAGGTTCCACGTCCCGACAATCTGAGCAAAGACGCCCCCCCGCTCGATATCCGCGACCAAGAGCCAACGCCCGTCGAGATGATGCACCGGACGAAGATTCACCAAATCCCGGGACATCAAATTGAGTTCCACCGGGCTGCCGGCGCCCTCAAGCACCAGCACCTCGCAACGGCTTCTCCAAAAATCCAGGGCGTCACAAACCACGGGCCAAAGGGACTCCGTTTGCGTGTAATACTCGGCCGCCTTCACATGGCCGCGCGCCCGGCCAAGAACCACCAACTGGGAGCCGAGGCCACCCGAGGGTTTCAGCAAAACCGGGTTCATCTCGACGCGGGGCTCCAACCCGCAGGCCTGAGCCTGCACCGCCTGGGCCCGGCCCATCTCCCCGCCATCGAGAGTGACAAAGGAGTTGTTGGACATGTTCTGGGCCTTGAACGGCGCTACCGAAACGCCTTTGCGGCGCAGAAGCGCGCAGAGCGCCGCCGCCATCCAACTTTTTCCGCTGTTGGAAGAAGTGCCCAGTACCGAGATCGCCTTCAAACGGCCTCCTTTCGCAACGCGGCGCAGCACTCGGCCAGAGCATCCACGAACCGCGCGTTTTCCTCGGGGCTTTTGACTGCCACCCGCAGAAACCGGCCCTTGGGCATCCCGTAAAACGAGTCGCAGAGCCGAACCAGCAGGCCCCTGCGACCAAGGCGCTCCTCGACGGCTTCGGGATCGAGCCCAGCGAGTTCCAAGAGCAGAAAATTACAAGCCGACGGATACACACGCACCCCCGCCACCCGGGAAAGCCCTTCGCTCATCGCCGCGCGATCCCGGTCCAACGACGCCAACCCGCGCAGGAGCCCGGCATACTGCGAGCGGGTCAGAAAATGCTCCGCCCACGCCTCCGCAACGCCGTTGAGCGCCCAAGGCGGTTGAAGCGCCCTGAGCCGCTCCATGGACTCGCCGCAGGTCCCCGCTAAAAACCCAAGCCGCAAACCCGGCACACCCCAGCTCTTGGTCAGCGATCGCAGAACAAAGAGCGACGAATAACGCTCCAACGCCGGGAGCAGGCTGCGCCGCCCGGGTTCGTGGACAAACTCCACAAACGCCTCGTCGACCACCCACTTCTGGGCGCCTGCACGCCCCAGCATCTCTTCCAGAGCCGCGCGCTCCTGAAATGCGCCGGTGGGATTGTTGGGGTTCCCCAAAACCACCCCGTCAAAACGCGTCCAATCCACAGGCCACTGTGTGATCGGGCGCGCCCAGGTCTCCGGCTCCAACACCACCCGTTCCACCACGGCGTTCCCCGCCTCAAACGCCCTCGCGTAATCGCTAAAACCGGGCTCGATCACCACCACGCGTTTCCCGACAAAAAGCCGGGCCACCAAATAAAGCCCTTCAATTGCCCCCGCACCGGGCAAAAGCCACGCCTCCGGCACGTCGTAAACTTCTGAGAGCCTGCCACGCACGGCTTCGGCGTCCGCCTGCGGATAACAGAGCGCGCGGCTTCGCCACTGAGCCCAGAGCTCCGGGGCAACCTGCGGCGCGCGCCCGTTGAGATTGGAACTGAAATCCAGAAACGCCTCGCGCGGTCGCTCAAACCGCGCCTGGGCCTGGGCAAGCCGCCCCCCGTGGAATGCCTGGGACATGGCTAAAAGCCTCCCTTCAGTGGAAGCGTCAAACCGGCGATGACAAACTCAACGGCATCCGCATGGCAGGCCACGAGTTGGTTGGCGCGCCCGGCCAAGTCGCGAAAGCCGCGACTGCCGGCAGCCGACGGCACCAACCCCATGCCCAGTTCGTTGCTCACGAAAATCACCCGGACATTCCTCGACTTGGCGACGATCAACGCGGCCTCCAGCCGCTCCAGGATCTCCGGGTCGCCCAAGCCCTGCATCTGCTGATAAGAAAGCCACAGGGTGAGGCAATCCACGAGAACCACGTCCCCACCGGCAGCCGAGAAAATGGCGGCGAGATCCAACTGGTTCTCCCAAGTCCGCCAATGCGAAGGGCGCCGGAGCCGGTGTTGTTCCACCCGCGCCCGCATCTCGGCGTCGTCGGCCCCTACACAGTAAGTGGCCACATACGACACCGGGCAGCCGGAGGCCTCAGCCAACGCCTCTGCCCGCGCGCTTTTGCCACTGCGCGCGCCGCCCAGAATCAAGGTGAGATGGGAACCGCGGTTCATGTTAAAAGGACCAGAGAACCCCGACATAAAAGGCCAGCTCCACGAGCTGTTGGGTTGCGCCCAGACAGTCGCCGGTCACCCCACCAAGCTTGGCATTAAAACAGCGCCGGGCCAGCGCCGTTACCGCTGCGCAGCAAACCAACGGAAGCAAAAATCGGCCCCCGAAGAACCCCATCCCCAGGAGCCCGGTGTAGAGACAGGCAAAGCCGAAAATACCCCGGCTAACGGCGTCGCCGAAAGGCTTGGACTTGGAATCCTCAGCACGCGCGTAACGGCAGGTAAAAAGAAGAGCGACACTGGCCCCCCGCCCCACGGTTTGGGCCACCACCAAAGCGGCTGCCGCCGAGCCGGGGTTTTTCTCAAAAAGCGCCGTGAGCAGGAGCCACCGGGCCGTCAGCGCAAACCAGAGCGCCAGAGCCCCGTAACTGCCCATCCGGCTGTCGCGCATGATCTCCAGGCGCCGTGCGGGCGAATTCCCGCCGAAAATCCCGTCAGCCGCATCGCACAACCCGTCCTCGTGCAGTGCCCCCGTGACGAGCACTGTGGCGAGCATGGCCAGCAACACCGCGCCCCGAGCCGGTAACCCGCCCGCCAAAAGTACCAGTGCCCCCAGCAACCCAACCACCGTTCCCACCGCGGGAAAATAACGGGCCGAATCCGCAAGATTTTCCCGATCAAAACGATAAAAATCGCCCACGGGCAGCCGGGTCAGAAACATGACGGCCCCGAGAAAACATTGGGTCTCGCGCGCAACGGCAGCCGGGATGGAGGAGAAAAACGACACAGGAAATCCCTTTCACACACATGCCGCGGGCGGCGGCGCTGAAGCCGACTCGGCGCCATCGGCAACACCCGCCGACTCGAAAGTGGCCATTTCGCTCAGGATCTTGGCCGACGCCTCCAGCACGTGCATGGCCAAGGCCGCTCCGGTGCCCTCGCCTAGGCGCATTTTTAAATCCAAAAGCGGCTCCACCCGCAGCGCCCTGAGGGCCGCGCCGTGAGCCGCCTCCTCGGAGCGATGACTAAAAAAACAGACTTCGCGCGAGGCCGGTTCCAGGTCGAAAGCCGCCGCAGCCGCCGCGGTGGAGATAAAACCATCCACCACCACAGGCAGACGCCGCGCATGGGCCTCCAGGATGCAGCCTGTCATTGCAGCCATCTCGTAGCCCCCAACGGATTCCAGCCAATAACGACCCGACCCGCCGCCCAACGCGCCGCTCGGAGCGTGCCGGCGTAGGATCCCCTCCACCACCTCCACTTTCCGCCGGAGCCCCGCCTCCGTGACGCCCGTGCCCCGGCCTACAGCCGCCACGGGATCAAACCCGAGCAGCCCGCAATAAAGCGCAGCCGCGGCCGTGGTGTTGCCGATGCCCATCTCGCCCAGCCCGAGCACATTGACTCCGTCCGCCACCGCTTGTCGGACCTGTTCGCGGCCCGCCTCCAAAGCCCCCTCGTATTCGACCGAAGTCATCGCCGGCTCATGCAGGGCGTTCCGGGTTCCGGCCCGGATTTTCCGAATGAAAAAATGCGCGGTGTTTTCCAGGCCCGCAGGCCACTCCCCATCCACCCCGACATCAATCACATGCACTCCAATGTTGCCATGCCGGGCCAGGACGTTGATCGCCGCACCGCCATCAAGAAAATTGAGCACCATCTGGGCTGTCACCGAGCCGGGATAGGCGCTGACCCCCTCCGCGGCGACTCCGTGGCTTCCGGCAAAAACACAGAGCCGTTTGACCGACAGGACCGGTGACAGGGTCTGCTGGATCCGGGCGAGGCGCACCGCCACTTCCTCGAGAACTCCCAAAGAACCCGGCGGCTTCGTTTTCCGGTCGAGCGCCCACCGGGCACGCTCCTCCAATGAACCGTTAGCTGGAAACGCAGGGGCGACGCTCATTTTCGAAAGGACCTCGGTACCGAGCCGTCAAGACACAAGCGCCCCGGCGCTTTGAACGCACGACGCGGCTCACCCCGGTAAAAACCTGCGACATTCCAGCCGCGGCCCCGGATCGACCGATGTTCCTGTGACTCTTCATGGATGCGATGAAGTTTAACCGTCCCCCGCCAAAAAGCGGCGGACGCACCATCCCCGGCCAGGTATTCGGACTCCGAGCTGCCACCTCTCCTTTCCCGTGGGAAAGGAATGAAGTGACCCTCTCACCGCCTTCACCCATCCGAAGATGGATTGGCCAACCAACCATGCCAGGCATGGTCTGGGGAGATTCACCGCTCGATACCGCAGCGCAACTGTGACCGGTTCACACGGTCTTCCCTGATTCCGCAGACGCTAAAACGACGACCGCAATACAGCAATCCCGCCCCGGGAGTGTCAACGGGATTGTCTTTTCAGGCCCCCCTTGTCCACCATCGCCGCCACGCTGCCTCGGCGCGCCTCCGGCGTCACACGCTGCGCCTTATGAAACGCGTTCTTTTCCTGCAACACGGCGAATCCGACGGCCCGGGGCTTTTCGCGCGGACCTTGGCAGCGGCTGGCGTGACCTTGGACCTGCTCCACGCATGGAAAGGCGACCCCGTGCCGCTCACCTTGGAAGGCTACGACGGGCTCGCCCTTGGAGGCGGACACATGAGCGTTTATGAGGGCGAAACGTATCCCTTTCTTTCCCAAGGCATCGCACTGATCCGGGAAGCTCGCCGAATCGGCCACCCCGTTCTTGGCATGTGCCTCGGAGCCCAGATGATTGCCGCCGCATGTGGGGGCCGAGTTTTCCGGAACACGGCGCAGGAGATCGGCTTTTTCGATGTCACGCTGGAACCCGCAGCCCATGACGACGCCCTCTGGCACGAAATCCCCGCGGTATTCCGGCCCGTCCACTGGCATGGCGACACCTTCTCGCTGCCCGCAGACGCCACCCTCTTGGGATCCTCAACGCTCACCCGACACCAGCTCTTCCGGATCGACCGCGCCCTTTACGGGTTCCAATTCCATCTCGAGTTCGAGCTGCCGATGCTTTGCGAGATGATCGAGGAGGACGCGGTTTATCTCTCCGCCAAAGGCGTCTCGCCCGAGGCCTTCATTGAGGACGCCCGCAGCGCGGCCCCGTTGGTTGAGCCGATAGGGTGGACCGTGTTCCAGCGCTGGGCGGAGCTTCTCGGGCCGCGCTGAAACCCGAGGCTCCCACGGGGAGGCACGGTGCGCGCACAATTGATGTCCCTGATGCCTGTCCTCACGCTTCAGATTGAATCTTCTTCATGAGATTTAGGAATCGAGAGGGCATGGATAAATCTATGGAAGTCAGAGCTCAACCACCCGGAACCAAGCCCCGTCATCCGCGGCAGCGGAACTGGCCGCGCCACTCCGGGTTGGCTGCAGGGACTTGTTGGGCGTTGCGGCTGTTGTCATTTAGACGTTCAAGGCGTTGGATGCGTCCTGAAAAACTCCCAAATGACATCGGTTGCTTTGAGCTTATCCGTAGGCTTACCGACCATAAACTCGGGAACAAGGTTGACGCCGCCAGCCCAGATGTGGCCGAGACCCTCAATGGTGATGAATACGACCTCCGCACCATCACGACCGGGGCCGTAGCGGCGGGTGCGGACGCCGTTCGTTGTTTCGTCTTTGGTGGGGGTTTCCGGGCAACCAAGAGATTTAACCCATTTTTCGATGGTAACGCGTACCGCGGGCTTGGGCTTGCCTCCCTTGTCGCCTCCGCCGAAGGCCATCTTTGGGAATCCTCCGTCCAGCGGGTTCAAGGTGTCAGCGGTGCCGGTAAGATAGCAGAGTGAGATGCCACGCGTGAGCTTCGAGGTCTCCGTCCAGGATGCACCGGCAACCGGCGCAATGGCGGCCACGCGGTCTGAGAGCTCCGCGCCGACGCGGAGAGCCATCGAGGCGCCGTTGGAAAAGCCCGCAACGAAAATGCGGTGTTGGTCGATGCTGTAGTCCGCCGAAAGGCGGTCAAGCAGCGCCCGGATAAAGGCTACATCGTCAATGTTGCGTTCTGCGGCGTGAAATCGCCCGGAACCGTCGTTCCATGCCTGCGGGTTGCTTTTGAGGCTTGGCGGTTGCGTGGGGTCGGGCCGGCTGGCATCAGGGTAAGCGACGATGAAAGCCTCTGAATCTGCCTTGGCGGACCAGCTCGTCTCCCGAACGGCATTCGCACCGGTGCCGCCCATTCCGTGCAGCATGATGACCAAGGGCAGCGGCTTGGTGTTGTCGTAGGCGGGTGGCAAGTGAATGAGGCAATGGCGGTCGAGGCCGTCTGAACTGATAGTCAGTTCTTGGTGGGCGGGTGGCAACTCCTTGGCTGCTGCCTTGGCCCTGAACTTGCCACCGATGACTACACCGCAGAGGGCGACGACGATGGAAAGGAGAGGCAATCGGTAATTCATGGGAGAGATCTAGCGACGCCGAACCTTTAACCTCAGCGATGGACGCGCTTGGCGAGGAGCAGGCTGCTCGGAGCATGATCCGTGACAAGCGTGTTCGTTCGCTGTAGCGCCTGGTTGGGCGGTATGGTTTTCGCAATTTACTCGGTCCTCCTGCGTAGACGGTGCAGAAATTACTAAAAAGCATCCATCGCCAGACGATCTATTCATAAACGTGTGCCGCATTCCTGGTGCTCCTTCGATTCCAGAATTCGCTGGGCTCAGAAATTCTTTTCCGTCTATTTCAAACGTCGCGACTCCAGAGAAAGAGAGAGTACAAAAGAACTGGCGAGCATGTTTGTGGCAATGCCTGTCTTCCGATGCACCGGCTGGAACCTTTCCTTCGATCACGCTCACACCTTGAGAATGAACCTAACGCCACCCATTGCAGACTTTCGCCCAGAGATAATGATCCGCCGCCGTTTTCGATGTAGGAATACTCATTTCTGCTTTTGCCTAACGGTCCAGCCAACCCTTCGAGATCCACTGAGCTTCAAATCGGCCCTTGAGAGAAATAGCCTGCTCCGACACGAAATCGAACTCGCCGACAACGGGCTGCTCGTGATTTACCTTGATGAAGCGGACCCAACCTTTCACTTCTTGACGCGGTTGACTCTGCCAGTCCACCAATTGTGGAGATTTGAGATCCAGCAAATACACTACAGCGCCTATTTTCACGCTCTTATCCGGAAATACAAATTTCCTCTCAGATTTCTCAGGCGCACTCCAGATTCTTAAATAAATCCAAGAATCACGCTTGCCTCCAAACCGTTCTGCCGGAATCCAAAGGCCGAAAGCAGGCCCATCCCAAGGCGCGACGTCGTGTTCTACTGTCGCAAGCGAGCCGCCTTTTTGCTGCTCCAGATCGGAGCCGAAACTTCGAACACTTTGGGAAGATATGCCAGAGAGCAAAAACGCTATTAACACCCCCAAAGGCA
>JBEIUI010000041.1:0-24606 GCA_040374425.1 Verrucomicrobiia bacterium
AGCCGGTTGCCGGTGAGCGTCGTGTAACTGACGCTAAACGAGCGGCCGGCGGGCTCGGTGACCTTGGTCAGCTGCCGGCTGCCGTTGTATTCGAGTCGGCAGGCGTTGCCGGAGACGTCCCGCATCTCGTCCATGAGGTAATAGACCGTCGCGCCGACCGTTGTCCTTCTGAAGCGGCAGCTCTCGCCGCCCTTCTGGACGAGAAGGAGGCTTTCGCCGTCGCCGACGAGTTTATCGGTCAAAGCGCCCACCGAGGCCCACACCCCGGGGGAGGTCTCCACGAAGGTGAACTGCGCACCGCTGGGGTAAACAATCGACAACTGCCTGCGCCCCGACGCGTCGGGCGAGGCCGCGGCCAGCTCGTATTGGAAACCGTGCCGCCAGTAATGGCCCATGCCGAAAAGGCTGCCGCCGCTCACCGCGCGGGAGTTGCTATGACGGCTCCAGGTCATCGGAATGCCGCCCACGGCGCCCCAGATCTGCAAATCGTCCACGCGCTTGAACTCGTTGCCCGTGTAGGGGATCACCGGGTCGCCCTTCTCGGGCGGGGGCACCGGAGGATTGGGCGCATTCGGAGGATTGGGCGGAGCATGGGGATCGGGATTTCCGTTTCCGCCGCCCCCGCCGGGGCTTTTATTTCCGCAGTTTTGAGCGAGCAAGCCCTGGCCGCCCATGAAAGACACCGCCAACAAGACACCGAGAATACGTTTCATCATTTTTAGGTAAAAAAACTCCTTAATTGCCGACGACCACCGGCTCCTTGCCGCCCCAGAACTCCAAGCGCCTCTCCTCAAATCCCCTGCGCAAAGTCACCCGGTAGATGCCGCCCTCGCGCGTGCTCTTGAAGGCGAAGCGCAGCCGCCGATCCGCGTCGAGCTTGAGCGGGAGAGCTGTGCGGCTGCCCTCAAGGACGCCGCCGTCCTCGGCCTGGACCACCACGAGATCCCCGGGCTGGGCCTCGGCGTAGGCCACGGACACCCGCACCTCCTCCTCCGGGGCGATGTTCACACGGGGGAAGCGCCCCAGGGCGTCGGGCGCCGACCGGATGACGCCGCCGCTTGTGGTGATCTCCGCCGAAAGAGGGCCTTCAACCGGCCGTCCCCGCAAACCGGAATCCTCCGGGCTCCCGCTCCGCGCGGAGGACGCAATCGCGTTACGCGGCGCGGCGGGAGTCGAGGGGACCACCGATTCGGGCGCGGGCCGGTTGTCCGGCTCAGCGGTTCGGGAAGGCGCGGGCGCAAGCGGGGGCGCCGACGCGGAAACTGCGGGCGGCTTTGGCGTGGCATCCTCAGGCAAACGGCAGAGCGCCCATGCCAGCGCGGCGACGAGCGGAATGGCTGCGACCAGAGCGATCCGGAGGGGGCGGCTCATCTTGGGGCGCCGTTCGCGTCGCGCTTATTCTGTCGTGCTAGATCCATGAGGCGAAGGATGTTACACGCGCAGCCACACCGGTTGCAGCACGGACGTTTTACGCGCCGCGCAATTGTTGACCCGCAGCGGATTGCCAAAGCGGAAACTCAGGCGTTGGGGACAACCAGACCGCACCAAGAAATCGCCCCCGGGGCTTCCATTTGAGATGTGCGACCCGCGCCGGGAAGAATCCACGGTTGCGCAACGCCCCAAGGGCTGGTTTCCTTCCGGGAGTCCGCTGCTCTCCCATTCCCCGCAGATCTCTCGATGAAGTTTGCAACCTACCTACTCCTTGGCGTGCTGGTGTTTGCCATTCTCCGCACGCACCGCAGTGTCCAGCGCTGCGAGAGCTCCCGGGAACGCAATTTTGTTATCCGCACCAGCGTCGCCCTGTGGCTGGCCGGGATTCTCCTCGCGGTGGCCCTGGTTTTCCTGCCCAACCGGGGACGCGTCGTAATGCTTCTACCCGGGCTGTTTCTGGCCCTCAGCGTGACGCGCGCTCTGCGGAATTCCCGGCATCGCCTTCGCGAGGAACGCGCCGGCCGGGTCGATCTGGAAAAAATGAAGCGCATCTCCTAACCCCATCCCCGCCTCAGCCGCCCCGCATTTGTCTTCTCCCCCTAATCCAGACCGCTTTCTGACGGTTATCTCTGCGGCCCTCCACCCGTTGACTCCCAAAGCAGACCCGAACCTTCCCGCTCACTCCTCCTTCCATTTCCCTCTTCACTGACTCCCGTATGATCCTCAAACTCACCTTATCCATGGGGGCCACCTTCCTCCTCTTCGGAACCGTCGGCTGCCAAGCCAAAGACAAAAAACCGGAGGCACAAAACCCCACCTCTCAGGAGACCCAAAAAATGAGCAACGCCGAATTGCGAAAGAAACTCACCCCGGAACAATACCACGTGACCTGCGAAAACGGCACCGAACCTCCGTTCCGGAACGCGTATTGGAACAACCACGAGGCGGGGATTTACGTCGACGTCATCAGCGGCGAGCCGCTTTTCGCCTCGATCCACAAGTTCGACTCAGGGACGGGCTGGCCCAGCTTCTGGCAGCCGTTGAAGAAGGAATCCGTTAATTCGCACACCGACAACTCCCACGGCATGGCGCGCACGGAAGTCCGCAGCGCCAAGGCGGACGCCCACCTCGGGCACGTGTTCCCGGACGGCCCGAAGCCCACCGGCTTGCGCTTCTGCATCAACTCCGCCTCGCTGAAGTTTGTGCCCGTCGCCCAGATGAAAGAGGCGGGTTACGGAGAATACCTCGCCCTTTTCGAGCAGCCAAAAACTCCGGCCGCAGAGAAATAGGCCGCCGGGAACCGCTCGCCGGGCGGTGGCTCGGGGGCGCGAAAAGCCCTCCCTCGGCCGTCCCCCTGCTTTTCCCGGAGCGCAAACCCGAGCGAGAAACGGGAATTGCACGGAGTGCCCCGGGCTGGCGGCTGGCGTCGTTCGGCACCGGCTCCCGTCCGTCTGGGACTTCCGCGCGATCCTGAGTCTTTGCTCGTGGAAATCCCCTCGCTCGGGGGGATTTCCCTGAGCTACCGGGGCGGCGGATGAAAGCCCCGCAAGCGCGGGTAGCGCGGGGAGATCCAAGCTTGCCACAAGCGAACACCTCTGTAGCCTTCGCGCGGTTCCACCCCAGGCCAAGTCCGTCGGAAATACTTCTACTAGGGAACCATGCAGCCACTCCATCTATTCAACGTCGTTCCGAAACTGCCGGCCGAACTCGAGCCGCTCCGCAAAATCCTCCTCAACCTCTGGTGGACTTGGCAACCTCAAGCCCGGGCCCTGTTCCGGCACCTCGATCCCGAGCTCTGGGACAAAACGAACCATAACCCCCTGCGGATGCTCCAGCTCTGCCGGCAAGCGCGGCTGATCGAGGTATCCCAGGACGACGATTTCCTGCGGGAAATGCAGGGCGTTTACGCCAAGTTCTGCGCCTACATGGACAGGCCGGACACCTACGGCAAACTGCGCGCCAACAGCCCCTTCTCACCCACCGCTCCCATCGCCTATTTCTCGGCGGAATTCGGGTTCCACGAATCTTTCCCAATCTACTCGGGGGGCTTGGGCATTCTCTCCGGCGACCACTGCAAATCCGCGAGCGACTTGGGCCTTAATTTCATCGCGTTTTCGCTGCTGTATAAACACGGTTACTTCCGCCAGCAGATCAACAAGGACGGCCACCAGGAGAGCATCCGGCTCAACCAAAACTTCAGCCATTTGCCGCTGGCCGATGCGATCGACACGGAGGGCAAACCGCTCTCTATCGGGGTGGAAATTCTGGGGCGCACGGTGCGGGCCAAGGTGTGGAAAGTGGCGGTTGGCCGGATCACCCTTTACCTGCTGGACACGGATCTGCCGGAGAACTCGGAGGAAGACCGCCAAATCACGGCGCAACTCTACGGCGGCGACCATGAGATGCGGATCAAACAGGAGATCGTCCTGGGCATTGGGGGCATTCACGCGCTCAACGCCATGGGCATCAAGCCCGCCACCTATCACATGAACGAAGGCCACGCGGCCTTTATCTCCCTGGAACTCATCCGACGCGGGGTGGCCGAAAACAAACTCGATTTCTACGCCTCGCTCCAGGTGGTGGCCGCCGGCAACATCTTCACCACGCACACCCCCGTCCCGGCGGGCAACGACGCGTTCCCTCTGGATTTGATGCGCAAATACTTCGGGGATTACCCCGCAAAGGTGGGCATTGATTTCAGCACATTCGCCAGCTTCGGCCAGACACGGAACGACCCCACCGAACCCTTCTCCATGACCATCCTGGCGCTGCGCACCAGCCGCCACGCCAACGGGGTGAGCGCCCTCCACGGCCGGGTCAGCCAGGGGCTCTGGAAAGATGTCTGGAGCGGGGTACCGGAAACCGAGGTGCCCATCACGAGCATCACCAACGGCGTCCACACCAAAACATGGATGGCCCCGGAGTTCGCCGCCCTCTACGACAAATACCTGCCCGACTGGGAGGAACGCCTCACAGAACCCGAGTTCTGGCGCGGCGTATTCGACATCCCCGATGAGGAGCTCTGGGCCACGCATTCCAAGCTCAAACACCGCCTCGTCGATTTTGTCCGGCAGCGCGTCCGCCAGCAGCGCGAGCGGATCGGCGACAGCCCGGAATCCCTCAGGCATGTCAGCCGGCTGCTGAATCCCGAGGTGCTGACGATCGGGTTTGCCCGGCGCTTTGCCACTTACAAAAGGGCCACCCTGCTCTTTAGCGACCCGGAGCGGCTCCACAAGCTGCTCTCCAACCCCGAGCGCCCCGTCCAGTTTGTGTTCGCCGGAAAAGCGCATCCGAAGGACGAACCCGGTCAGCGGTTCATCCAGCAGGTCTACAAGTATAGCCGGATGCCCGAGTTCCAGGAGCGCGTGGTGTTTCTGGAGGACTACGACCACTACGTGGGCCGCCGCCTTTACCAGGGTGTGGATCTCTGGCTCAACAACCCGCGCCGGCCTTTGGAGGCCAGCGGCACCAGCGGCATGAAGCTGCCGCCCAACGGCGGACTCAACCTCAGCGTGCTCGATGGCTGGTGGTGCGAGGGTTACAACGGCAAAAACGGTTGGGCCATCGGCAGCGAGATCCCCGAAAGCACCGACCCGGTGGAACCCGCATTCGAGGACGAAGTCGACGTGGCCAGCCTCTTCCGAGTGCTCGAAACCCAAGTCATCCCGCTTTACTACGCAAAACCCGACGGCCGCCTGCCGATCGCCTGGCTCCAGTTGATGCGCGAATCCATCCGCAGCATCACCCCGGTGTTCAACACGCACAGGATGGTCAAGGAGTACGCAGAGCGCCTCTACGAACCCGCCGCACGGGCTCTGGGCACGCTCTCCGCCGGGGGCGGCAAAAAGGCTCTGGAGCTCAGCAAATGGAAGGATTCCATCCGGAAAGCCTGGCCCCAAATCCGGATCGCCGAGGTGAAGATTGGCGAGAACGCGACGAGCGTGCTCGTGGGCGAACAACTTCAGGTCAGCGCCGTCGTCCACCTCGGACCGCTCACCCCGGAGCTGGTGATCGTCCAAGCCTACCTGGGTGAAACCGTGAACAACGAGATCACCAAACCCGGCACGATCGCCCTTCAGCAGTCCAAGAAGCTCGAGGGCGGTGCCTACCTCTACACCGGCACCATCCCGGCCCACGAAAGCGGCAGCTACGGGCTCAACCTGCGGGTCATCCCCACGCACCCGAATCTGATTCAAGCCCACGAGCTGCGCCTGATTACCTGGGCCAAGTAACCCGGCCGCAGCCTGGCTCTTTCCCGGAGGGCGCGAAGAACTCCACTTCTTCGCGCCCTCATGGCTTCTGGCCCTCGCGGCAATCCATCCCCCAAAGTCCCCCATGCATCCCGTGACAGCCCCACCCCGTCCGTCGCAGCGCAGAAACATCAAAAAAATCCTGCTCACCCTGCTGCAGCTCGGCATCACCGCCGGCATTCTCTGGCTCGTCTTTCACAACCCCGCCAAGCGCAGCGCGATGCTCGGGGCGATCCGGAACGCCTCCCCGCTCTGGCTTTTTTTGGGCATCGGCGTTTACGGCGCCGTCGAGGTCGTCTCGGCCATTCGCTGGCATCTGCTGCTCTGCGTCCAAGGCATCCGACTTCCCGGGACCCGGCTGGCGCGACTGCTCATGATCGGGGTTTTCTTCAATTTCTTCGTACCCGGCGGCACGGGCGGCGACCTGGTCAAAACCTTTTACCTTCTCAAAGAAACCCCGGGCAAAGCCGCCCAAGCCCTGCTCTCGGTGCTCGTAGACCGAATCATGGGGGTCCTCGCCCTGGTCACCCTGGCGGGAGTATTCACCGGGCTGCGCTGGGATTGGCTCACCGCGCACCCCGAGACGGCCCGCTACACTTGGGCCGGGCTCGCGATTCTGGCCATCAGCTTCAGCCTCATCGCATGCACTTTGGTACTCTCGGGACTGGGGCTCGTCCATAAACTGCCCTCGAAAATGCCCGGTCGCGAACGGCTCGCCGAAGTGGCTCTCGCCTACAACGCTTACGCCAGGGCCTGGCGCCCGGTGCTCGGCGCATTCCTTCTCTCGATTGCGGCCCACCTGGGCTACTTCACCACGTTCTACTGCGCAGCGCGCGCCCTGGCGGGCAACGGGGTCATCATCCCCAGCTTAACCGAGCTCTTTGCCATTCTCCCGGTGCTGAACACGATCCTTTGTATGCCCATCAGCTTTGGCGGGGTGGGCGTGCGCGAGGGCCTTTTCGAGATTTTCCTCGGCCATCTCTGCCAGGTCACCGCCCCAGTGGCCGTGGTGATCTCCTCCACCGGCTATCTGCTCTCGCTCTTCTGGGGCCTGGTCGGCGGCGTCCTTTACATTTTCTACCGCCCCAGCGAACACGCCGGGATGCGGGAAATGGCCTCCACGGTGGAAGCTCTGGATCACGAGCTGGCCGTGTCCGAACTCGCGCGCGAGGCCGACGACGAAACCAACCGCTGATGCCCGCCCGGATTCCCGCCCATCGCCCGTTTGTCACGGCCAACTTCGCTCTGAGCTGGGATGGCCGGGTATCCACCCGAAAGCTCACCCCCTCGGATTTTTCCTCGCCGGCCGACAAACACCGGCTCCTGGAGATTCGCGCGGAAGCGGATGCCGTCTTGGTCGGAGCGCGCACCGTGGCGACGGACACGATGACGATGGGCCTGCCCGTGGAAACATTACGGGAACAACGAGTCGCCCGTGGCCAGAGCGCCTACCCGCTCCGGATCCTTCTCACCAACTCAGGAAGGCTCAACCCGCAGCTCCGGGTGTTCGAGGCCGACTTCTCCCCTCTCCACGTCTTTTCCACGACGCGGATGCCGAAACCCACCAGGGAGGCGCTCGGCGCAAAGGCCATCCTGCACCTCGAACCCGGGCGGCGCGTGAACAGTCCAGCGATGCTGAGCTTGCTGCGCAACGAATTGGGCGTGCGCCATCTGCTCTGCGAAGGCGGCCCCACGGTTCTGCGCTCCCTGCTGGAGGCGGATCTGGTCGATGCGTTGCATCTGACTCTTTGTCCACGGATTTTCGGCGGACTCCGGGCCCCGACTCTCACCGGCGTGGCGGGCCAGTTTCTCCCCAAATCCACGCAACTCCAACTTGAGGATTTCGAGGTGCTCGGCGAGGAGTGTTTCCTGCGTTACCGAGTCCAACGCGCCTCGGTTGCATAAAATCGGCCCCCTCAAACAACTCCCACCGTGCACACGAGCACCTCCCTCTTTATCCGGGCACCCCGGAAGCGGATCTTCGAAACCGTCCGCCAACTCACCCGCTGGCCGGAATGGCTCCCCCACTATCGCGAGGTTCGCGTCATCGGCAGCCGCACGCACGATTCGGGCTCCTGCGAAATCGTCCGCATGGCGGCCTCCCGGGACGGTCTGCCCATTTCCTGGGTCTCGGCTTACTGGGCCGACCCGGAAACCTGTGAACTCCATTTTGAGCATCTACGCGCCTGGACCCAGGGAATGAAAGTGGTCTGGACTCTCACCCCCAAGGCGGACGGCACGGAGGTCGAAATCCTTCATGACCTGCGCTTCCGCATCCCCGCCATGGCATGGCTGGCGGAACCCATCATCGGAGGCTTTTTTATCGACAACATCGCGAGCAAAACCTTGCGCACTTTCAAACAACAACTCGAAGGACAAGGCCCCACGCCGCATCTCCCCGATTAACGCAATCCCGCGCTCCCTCATGAAACGCCGTGTCGTCATCACCGGACTGGGCCCCCATCACCTGTATCGGCACGGGCAAAGCCAATTTCTGGAACCAAATTCTCGCCGGAAAAAGCGGGATCTCCCACGTGACCGGCTTCGATACCCGGGATTTCCATGCGCGTTGCGGCGGGGAAATCCGGGACTGGGATCCCGCGCACTATTTCCCTCCCCACCGGCTCAAACGCCTGGATCGCTACGCCCAGTTCGCCGTCGCGTCGGCACTGCTTGCTCTGGAAGACGCGCGGTTCCCGTGGTCCCGGGAGGCCCCGCAATCGCGGGTGGGCGTGAGCTTTGGAACGGCGCTCGGGGGAATCGCCAACGCCGAAAGCGAGCACCTGCTTTTCCTCAACAAAGGTGCCCGGGGCGTGAATCCCACGCTCGCGCTCCAGGTCTTTGGAGGCAGCGCACATTCCAATATCGCCATCGAGTGCGGGTTCCGCGGCGTGGGCACCACCAACTCCAACTCCTGTTCGAGCGGCGTGGTTTCCGTGGGCGAAGCCCTGCGCTACATCCGCGACGACATGGCCGACGTCATGATCGCCGGCGGTGCCGAGGCGCCGCTGAGCCCTCTGACCTACGGCGCTTTTGATTTCATTAAAACCATGAGCCGCTGGAAGGGTGAACCGGCCCTGGCCTGCCGCCCTTTTGACCGGGACCGGGACGGTTTTGTCATGGGCGAAGGCGGCGCCAGCCTGGTGCTGGAGGAATACGAACACGCCCGGAACCGCGGGGCGCACATCTACGCCGAGGTGCTCGGTTATGCCCTCAACAACGAGGCCTGGCACATGACCACCCCCTTGCCCAGCGGCGAAAGTGTCATCGCCTGCATGCGCCAAGCCCTCGCCTCCGCCCAGCTGGAGCCCGGGCAGATCGACTACATCAACCCCCACGCCAGCGGCACCCAACTCAACGACTCCAACGAAACGGCCTGTATCCGCGCCGTCTTCGGGCCGACCCCGCCGCCTGTCAGCGGCACCAAATCATTCACCGCCCATCCTCTGGGCGCCACCGGGGCGATTGAAACCGTCCTCTGCGCTCTGGCCATCGAACAGGGGTATCTCCCCCCCACGCTCCACTACACCACGCCGGATCCCGCCTGCGACCTCGACGTCATCCCCAACATCGGCCGCCAGCAACCGGTCCGCTACGTGATGAACAACGCTTTCGGGTTCGGCGGCATCAATTCCTGCCTGATCCTCGGCAAAATCTGACGCTGCCTGATCCCGCAGGGAGCTGCTCGTCAATGCACCGCGCTCTTTGAGCACAGGTTCAACACCAGAACCCCGGCCACAATGAGGCATAACCCCACGATCGCGGGAAGATCCAGGCGCTGGCCATCGACAAACCACGCAATGGCGGTCACCAGCGCCACACCCACTCCCGACCAAATCGCGTAAGCCACACCCGTTGGAACCGTACGCAACGTCAGGGAAAGGAAATAAAAGGCCGTGGCGTAACCCGCCACCACAACCAGCGACGGCACCAGACGGGTGAATCCTTGGGATGCCTTGAGAGTGGACGTGGCCACAACTTCCGAGACGATGGCGATGGCGAGGTAAAAATAGCTCATTCAGTTTTTTTTCAGGATACCCGGGGCGGCATCGCACGAACAGTTTCCAAGCAAACTCGATCCCGGCAGAAGCGCCTCCCCGGATGCACTGCTCCTGCCCGATTGATCGGCCGAAAACAGCACGCTCCCCCCGGCCGCAAAATACCGCATCCGTCTTCCCATCACCGCTCCAAAACAGTCGCGTTGATCAACATTGAATTTTTGTCACTAGCGATTCATCTCTTTACCGGATCATCCTCCGTGGAGACTCACGGATCCACCCGGGCGCGCACATTCAAAGCCTGCTATCCCTGACCTGCCGCCCCCCATGTCCCGCAACCCGCATCCATGATGAACCTCCCGGCTCTGTTTGTTTCCCTCGCTCTCCTCATTCCCTGTTCCCTCAGAGCGGCGGCGGCACCTGAGCCGCCTCCCGGATTCAACACCCTGTTCAACGGCCGCGACTTGGAAGGCTGGCGCGGCGGAGATACGCACGATCCCCGGGCTCTGTTGTCGATGCCCGAGGCTGAACGCGAGGCGCTGCTGGGAGCCTGGACCCAGGACATGCAAAAACATTGGTCTGTGCAGAACGGCGAACTGCTCAATGACGGCCAAGGCAAATACTGCACCACCCTGAAGCCCTACGGCGACGTGGAACTCCTTTTGGATTACAACATGGCCGCCAAAGGCGATTCCGGGGTTTATCTCAAAAACGTCCCGCAAGTGCAGATCTGGGATCCCACGCAGCCCGATGGGGGCAAACTCGGAAGGGAAAAGGGCAGCGGCGGGCTCTGGAACAATTCCCCGGGCGCGCAGGGCAAAGATCCGCTGGTTCTGGCAGATCGCCCCGCCGGGGAATGGAATCACCTCCGCATCCTGATGCTTGGGGCAAGGGTGAGCGTGTGGCTCAACGAGCAACTCGTCGTCGATCACGCGCTCCTGGAGAACTTTTACCAACGCGGCCTGCCCATCCTTCCCTCAGGCCCAATCTGCCTCCAAACCCACGGAGCCCCCACCCGCTGGCGGAATATTTTTGTGCGTGAAATCCCGGGGACGGAAGCCAACCAAATCCTTGCGAGTAAAAACGCTGAAGGCTTTGCCCCTGTATGGAATGGGAAAGATCTGAGCGAGTGGGCGGGAGCGCTTGAAAACTACGAGGTTGCAGAGGGCAGCATCCAATGCCGGAAAGGCAAAAGCGGCACCCTCTACCATCCGCAGGAGCTGGGCGATTTCGTGGCGCGCCTGGAATTCCGGTTGCCGCCGGGCGGCAACAACGGCTTGGTGATCCGGTATCCGGGCAGCGGGGACCCGGCCTATACCGGGATGTGCGAGCTCCAAGTGCTCGACGACGCCTACGAAACGGTCACCGGCAAACCCATCGACCCGCGCCAAGCTCACGGATCGGCCTATGGCATCGTTGCGGCCGCGCGCGGCTACCAACGCCCCAACGGGGAATGGAATTTCCAGGAGGTCACCGTGCGGGGTTCAACGCTCAAAGTGGAACTCAACGGCAACGTCATCCTGAAAACGGACCTCGCCAAGGTCACCGAATTTTACGGCAACAAAGCGCATCCCGGAAAGGACCGGCTCCGGGGCTACTTCGGGTTCGCCGGACACAACGACCCGGTGCAGTTTCGGAACATCGCCATCAAAGGTCTCGAGGCCACCGACAAGCAATAACGCATGCAAAAGAAAATCCACGTAGGGATCATCGGCTACGGCTGGGCGGCGACAGCCCACATTGCAGCCATCAACGCCACCCGGCAGGCGCAGGTGACGGCCGTGTATTCCGCGCGGCCACTCGACGCGGCGCACTTGAGCGAGCTGCACGGATCGCCCATCCGCGTTTACAACGACCTCGAAGCCATGCTGGCGGATCCCGCGCTCCACGTCGTGGATGTGACCAGTTACCCCGATCAACACGCCGCCCAATTCATTGCGGCAGCCGGGCACGGCAAACACGTGATTTTGGAGAAACCCATGGCCCTTGAATGGGAGGATTTACTCGCCATGAAAAAAGCTGCAGATGCGGCAGGCATCCAAACCTGCGTCTGCTTTGAGTGCCGCTATTCCGCGCAGTTCTTGGAGACAAAAAGCCTCATCGACTCCGGCATGCTGGGCGAGTTGCATTACGCCGAGGTCGATTACTTCCACGGGATCGGCCCCTGGTATGGGCAATACCGATGGAACACGCAAAAGACGAAGGGCGGCAGCGCCCTTCTCACCGCCGGTTGCCACGCCCTGGACGCGCTCCTGCTGTGCATGGGTAGCGAGGTGGAGGAGGTCACCAGTTACGCCACCCAAAGCCGGAACCCGGTATTTGCGGCCTACGAATATCCCACGGCCACCACCACGCTTCTGCGGTTTGCCAATGGGACCGTCGCCAAGTGCGCAGCGATCGTGGACTGCCTCCAACCCTACTACTTCCGCACCCATTTGGTGGGCAGCGAAGGCACTCTGCTCGACCAAAAGTTGCACAGCCAAAAACTTTCGGGCGTTGAAAGAGGCGCATGGAAAAACCTCGATTTCAAGGCGCTGGACAGCGGTGACGTGCACGATCACCCGTATCAAACCCAGTTCCAAGCGTTCTTTGACGCGCTGGAGGCCGGTCAACCGATGCCGCTTACCAGTTTCGAAGACGGACTCGCCACCCATCGGGTGATTGCCGCCGCCGACCTTTCCGTGGCCCTGCGCCGCCCCGTGGCTCTCCGTGAAATCCCGCAGCCTTAACCCGCCCACATTCTCACCGCCCATGAACCCCCTGCCCCTCTGCCGTCGCTCCTTTCTTCAGAACTCAGCCCTCGCCGGAGGCGCCCTGCTCAGCGGGGTGCCGCTCGTAGGCCGGGCCCAAACCGAACAGGCTCGATCCGGCCTGCTCAAAGTGGCTCTTGTGGGCTGTGGCGGCCGAGGCAGCGGTGCGGCCAAACAAGCGCTCTCAGCGGACAGCCAGGTTGTGCTCACGGCGATGGGCGACGTCTTTTCCGACCGGCTGGAAAACGCTTACAATAACCTGAGTGCAGTCCACCCCGACAAGGTGAAGGTGGACGACTCCCAGAAATTCGTCGGGCTCGATGCCATCGACAAGATTCTCGCCACGGACGTGGACGTCGTGTTGCTCACCACGCCTCCCGGGTTTCGTCCTGAACACTTCGAAAAAGCGGTCAAAGCCGGCAAACACACCTTCTGCGAAAAACCCGTGGCCACAGACGCGCCCGGCGTGCGCCGGTTTTTGGCGGCCGCTGCGGAATCCAAAAAGAAAGGGCTCGGCTGCCAGTCGGGCTTCTGTTGGCGTTCGCATTACGCGGAACGGGAAACCTACAAGCGGCTCTCCGAGGGCATGATCGGCGAGGTGCGCGCGGCATCCGGAACCTATCTGACGGGGAGCCCCTGGGCCAAGGAGCGCAAGCCCGAATGGGGCGACCTGGAATGGCAGCTCAGGAACTGGATGTATTACACTTGGCTTTCCGGCGACCACCTCGTGGAACAGGCCGTGCATACGGTGGATAAAATGTCCTGGGCGTTTGGAGACATCGCCCCGATTCGCGCCACCGGCCAGGGCGGGCGTCAGCAGCGAGTGGAGGAGGGATTCGGACACATCTACGACCATTTCACTGTCGTTTACGAGTATCCCAACGGCGCCATCGGCACGATCGCCTGCCGCCAACAGCAGGGCTGTGCCAGCGACGTGTCTGATCACGTGGTCGGCTCCAAAGGGTTCCTCCAGCAGACCAGCGGCCGGATCAACGTGCTCCAGGCCGGCGACGAGCGCTGGAAATACAGCGGCCCCGCCAATGACATGTATCAAACCGAGCACGACGAATTCTTCGCATCGATCCGCGCAGGTGCCCCCCTCAATTTCGCCGAGAAACTGGCGCACTCCACCCTCGTCGCAATCATGGGCCGGATGTCCGCCTACACCGGACAAACCATCACCTGGGAGGACGCCCTCAACTCTCAGGAAGACCTCAGACCCCAGGGACCGCTGGATCTCAAAATGAAGCTACCCACGCCTTCCATTCCCATACCGGGCCGAACCAAGTTCCTCTAGTTTCAGCGGATCGTTCTGATTCCATGAACCGGCGCACTTTTATTCAAGCCTCCTCCGCAGGTTTGCTGGGCAGCGCGTTTTCTCTGCGAGCCCAAGCTCCAAGCCACAGAAGCTTTCTCAAAAAAGCTGTCAACCTCGGGATGGCGAAAATCCCCGGCACACCCAGCGACGTTTTCATGGCGATACGGGAAGCCGGGTTTGAAGGGGTGGAAATCAACCGGCCCGGTGCGATTGACGTGGCCACGCTCGTGCAAGCCCGGAAATCCAGTGGCCTGACCATTGCCGGCATCGTGTGTTCCACCCACTGGAACAAGCCCCTCACCCACAACGATCCGGCCATCCGCGCGCAGGGCCTCGAAGGGCTCAAGCGCGCCCTCCAGGATGCGGGCGCACTGGGCTGTGAAAAACTCCTCCTCGTTCCCGGGGTCGTCAACAAGGAGACCTCCTACGCCGACGTGTATGAGAGAGCCAAGGAAGCCATTCAGACCGCTGTTCCCTGGGCCAAAGAGGCCGGCTGCAAAATCTGCATCGAAAACGTGTGGAACAGTTTCCTGCTCAGTCCGCTGGAGGCCGCCCGGTTCGTCGATGAATTCCAGAGCCCCTGGGTGGGCTGGCACTTCGATGTCGGCAACATCGTCAACTACGGCTGGCCGGAACAATGGATCGCCACTCTCGGACCCCGGATCTTCAACCTCCACGTCAAAGAGTTCAGCCGTAAAAAACGCGATACTGAAGGCCTCTGGAAAGGATTCAGTGTCGAACTCGGCGAGGGCGACATCGACTGGCCAGCTGTCACCGCCGGTCTCCAGAAAATCGGTTACTCGGGCTTTGCAATCGCCGAGGTCCCCGGCGGCGACCTTTCCCGGCTCAAGTTCCTTGCCGAGCGCATGGACCGGATTCTCTCTCCGGCAGGCGAGCCGTCCCCGAATCGGGCACCTTCCTCCTCCTCGGCCACTTCCTAAAACAGGTCCATCTGCCGAGCCGTCGCCACTTCCCGCCCCGTCAACTGATCCGGGCCGGGCAGTTCCATCGGCCGGCCAAACCGGGCCGCCATCCGCAGGCACGTCTGCGGAGCGAACCCCTCAAAGTGATTGTTCGCCAAAACAAAGGCGGTTTTGGCCTGGGCGATCTTCGCCTCAATCCGTAGGGCCCAAGATTCCAACGCGTGCTCCCGGGGCCATAACAAACCGCGGTATTTAAAACGTCGGCTCCCGTCGCCCGCGTATTTGGTGGCCGCATCGCCCAAAAGCCGGAGATAGAGAAAATCGGTGGTTTTAGGCAAAAACTCGAAAGCGCCCTGCTCGCTTTGCTCCAAAGAGCTCACATCGCTCCACACCCAGCAAACCCGATGTTCCTCGATCAAGTGGGTGATTCTGGGGAGATGCCAGCTCGGATGCCGGAACTCCACGGCGAACCGGACTCCGGGAAACCGCATCAACCGTTGAAGAAAATCGCGCAGCGGCCGTTCATCGTACTGGAGCACAAAATACGGGGGCAACTGAACCAGCACACACCCCAGCTTGGGCTGTAATGGCTCGATTCCGGCCAAAAACCGCTCCATGAGCGCGTCCACCTCGCGCAGCTTATGGTCATGGGTGATCTGGCGAGGCATTTTCACCGTAAAAACGAATTCTTTGGGGGTGATCTCCCTCCAGTGCTTCGCCGTGCGCGGGCTCAACGCCCCGTAGAATGTGGAGTCCACCTCCACGCATCCAAAGGAGCGCGCATAGAACTCCAAGCGATGCGCGGCCGCCAAGTGCTCGGGGAAAAAGACCCCCCGCCAGTCCTCAAAACTCCAGGCACAAGTGCCTATGCGCACTTTTTCGGATACGGCAGCGGCGGTGACGGACGAGCTATTCATGGGAGGAAGAGGGAAGCCACCTCAGCGATTGACCTTCCACTTGGAGCTTAGCGCATGCCACCGCAATTGGCCACTGCGGTCCCGAGTTTGTCGCGACGGAATCCTGGCGCGCCGTCGACGGCGGGGTCTTTGCACGGATCAGCAAACGGGTGCTCCGGGGCCACGCCCGCACGTGCGATCTTCTGCCGGCGCTCAAACAGCTGGGAACGGCCGCGACCGTCCTCCCGCATCCTCGCGACCCGAAACGGCGCGCTCGGCGCCGTGGCGATGCAGAGCGCGGCATCCCGGGGATTTCGCCGCGGTGGCCGGGCTCCAAGCCGAGCGCAAGTCCCGGGAGCGCTCAACAGCGGAGCATCGCTGCGATGGCTCCGGGGCGCATCGGTGGGGCCATCCTCGTGCGAGGGCGGATTCCTGCACTGCTTGAATTGCGGCCACAGTTGGAAGGACACCCCGGGGTTCTGCGGGACAAACGGCCTGTGCAAACCAGTGGGCCCGGGGCACCAGGTGCAGCTTTTGGCCAAGCCCCACTACGAGCCAAATATCACCGCTCTCGTTTAAATCTACGCCACTTTGTTCGTGGAACTTTGGACACCCTTTCCCGCCAACGGCTTGCGACCGCCCGCGCGTTGAGGGGCGCCAGGGCGTTTGGACGGCGCGGCTGGCCGCCGCCTTGGAGCGGGATCTGCCTCTGATTGGGGGTCGCGTTCCGGCTTGGGAAGCAAGCTTCCCACATAGATCCGGTGCACCGCGCGCTTGGCAGTGAGGTGCGCTTTGGCTTCGTGGGTCTGCACCTGAAAGCCCGCCTGGCCCAGTCGTTGGACAAACAGCGGCTCTTCCCCCGCGGACCAATAGGCCACCAACCCATTGGGAGCCAGGGCCCGGCCCACGGCATGGAAACCCGAGCGCTCGTAAAGGCGCGCATTTTTCACCTGAACCCAGGAGGCCGGTGTGTGATCCACATCCAGGAGGATCGCATCGTACCGCGCCGTTCCGGAAACCCCGCGCAGCACCTGAAACACGTCTTGGATGAGCACCTCCACCCGCGGGTCTTTAAGCAACTCGCCGTTGACCTTCCCCAACAACTCGCGATTCCACTGCACCACCTCGGGCAAGAGCTCAGAAACGTGCACCACCGCCTTTTCACCCGTGATTTCCAGCACTCTCTTCAGCGTAAAACCCAAACCCAACCCGCCAATCAACACCCGCGGCGCGGCCACTTTTCCAAGATGCCGACACCCCAGTTCAGCCAGGCGCAACTCGGAAACCGTGGAGATGGTGCTCATCAACTGTCGGCCATTGTGTTTGATGTAATGCTCCCCGTCGTGCTCGTGCAGCGTGATAAGGGAGCCATCCGGGGAACGAACCTTCGCAAGAGTTTGGAACGGCTTCATAAAATCACACCTGTAAGCGCAGCCGCTCAAAAAGGCGAGAAACGCCTCCCCAATGTCCTGCTGGGCTTGCTCCGCTTTTTTGGAGAGAGACAGCGGGCTTTTTAGAACCGCTTTCACGAGGGCTTCCTGGCATAGGTCTTGGGGTTTCGTAAGCCCTTTGACGGGGCGCCAGGGTGCTCCGCCCCCTCTCTGTCCTGCCCCCAAAACCCCGCCCAAATACCCTTCACACCAACCGGGTCGCAGAGGTCGGGTTGAGCCTCTTCCCTCCGTCTCTGTGTCTCTTTTGCAACTGCTTCCGCGAAACGTGCACTCAAACAGGCAGGAACCCCAATGCGGATTTTTCCACCGCAGGATGCCGCGCCGCTCAAAACGTATTTTGAGGTCCAGGCGCGAGCGCAAGGGCCGCAAATACCTGCCGTGGTCGTCTACACATCGGCCATGGAGTCAACGCGCCCCAAGCCCCCGGCTGGCGCCGCTTGACGCTCCGGAGTTCGACCGTTACGTTCCGCGTTTTCATGAGAAAGTGCGTTGTAGTTTCCTGTCTTTCGCTGTTCTTGCTCCCTCTCGCACAACCCACCCAAGGGGCGGTGATTTATCGCCCCAACGAAGGCTGGAGTTTCGCAGAAGACAACAGCGGCGCCATCGAAGGCAGCCCGGCCGAGCAAATGCAAAAGGCCGAGAAGCTCGACACAGCCCAGGATCTCCAATCGGCGCTCGGCGCGTATCGAGGTCTGCTCAAACGTTACGGGGCCTCGGAATTCGCGCCGAAAGCGCAGCTGAAGATCGGCTCGGTACTTGAGCGCCAAGGCGAATGGGAAAAGGCCTACCAGGCTTACGATACGTATCTGGCCCGGTACCCCCGGGGGGACGATCTGGACCGGGTTTTGGAGGCCATGTTCAAAATCGGAAAGCTCTTCCTCGAGGGGCAGAAAAAGAAAGTTTTCGGTGTTCCTTTGGCCCCCTCAATGAACCGTGCCCGGGAGATGTTCGATGGAATCATCAAGAGAGCGCCTTTTAGCAAATGGGCGCCTTTGGCGCAGTTCAACATCGGGCAGGCACACGAGAAAAGCGGGGACTTTGCGGCCGCCATCACGGCGTATCAGGCGGTGGCGTCTCGCTACGCGTCGGAACCCATCGCCGCAGACGCCCTCTACCAAGTGGGTTACGTTCGGCTCTATCAATACCGGAAAGGCTCTTACGATCGGCTCTCAGCCCAAAAAGCCAGGGAAGCCTTCGAGGATTTTCTCAACCGCTACCCGGAGAGCGAGAAAGTGGCGCAAGCTCGGCTAAACATCCAGAGCCTCGAAAAAGGCTCAGCGGAGGGCACCCTGGGGATCGCCAAGTTCTACGACAAAACCAAGAACTACAAAGCGGCCATCATTTACTACAACGACGTGGTCGCCTCGCAGCCGGACTCTCCGGAGAGCGCCTTCGCAAAAAGCCGGATCGCGGCGCTCAAGGCGCAGTTTGGTGAAGAAGCGCTCCAGGCGGGGCCCGAGAGAGTGGAAACCGGCGCGAAAGTTCAAAGTCGGCGCAAAATGCAGGCCCAGATCGACACGGTCTCCAGACCCGACTACGTGGGGCCTCCGGTCACAGTTCCCGAATCCGAAGAGGCGTCGCCCTCGAGCCGCATCAAATTGCGAACGTCGCCTCAGACGCTCGTGCCGCTGCCTGGTTCGCTGGAGCCGCCTCTGCCGGAGGCGCTGCCCAAAGACCCGAGTGTTCCCAAGCCCCCGGAATAGATGCGCTATTTTTCTGCCCTTGGCCGGCACGGCTTGCTTTTGATTTTAGCAGTTGCGCCGTTTTTTGCCGGTTGCGCCGGATACAAGATTGGACCGGTCAAACCGACGGCGTATGCGGGCATCGAGTCGATCGCCGTGCCCTCTTTCAAGAACGACACTCTTGAAACGCGGGTGGAAGTGCTCCTTGCAAACTGCGTGATCAAACAGATCCAGCAGGACGGCACGTATCGGATCGCAAGTGAGAAAGACGCAGACGCGATCCTGGAAGGCACCTTGGAGCAGGTGACCCGAAACTCGGCCCGGAATGTCGCGGGGAACGTGCTCCAAACCCGGGAATACACCCTCCAACTCCGGGTCAGTTACCAGCTCGTCAACCGCCGCACGGGTAAAATTCTCAACCGTCGCTCGGCGAATGGAACCACCAGCTTTTTCGTCAACGGATCGGACAGAAACGCGGCCGACGTTAACCAAGACGAACGCCAGGCGCTGCCGTTGGCTGCGGAGGACATGGCAATCCGTATCGTAAGCGAAATCAGCGAAGGTTGGTAGGCCGGCTTTTCACCGCCCCGCACACCGTGCTTTACCTCGTCGCCACGCCCATTGGCAATCTTGGGGACATCACCCTGCGGGCTCTTGAAACCCTCAAAGCCGTGGATGTGATTGCCGCCGAAGACACGCGGCATTCGGGCCACCTGCTGCGCCACTTTGAGATCCACAAACCGCTGCTCAGCTATCACGCGCACAACGAAGCGCGTCGGACCCAGGAACTCGTAACGCGCATCGAAGCGGGAGAAAACGTGGCGGTGATCTCCGACGCGGGGATGCCAGGGATCTCCGACCCTGGAAACCGCCTTCTCCGGGCGTGCATAGAACGCGGACTGCCCTACACCGTGCTGCCGGGGCCGTCTTCCCTGCTCACCGCGCTGGTGGGCTCTGGGTTCCCGGCTGACGCTTTTTATTTTGGCGGTTTTCTTCCCACCAAAAGTGGCCAGCGCGAACGGGAATTGCTGGCTGCAAACGCCCGAACCGAGACCTCCCTTTTTCTCGAGTCACCTTATCGGCTGGTCAAATCCTTGGAGGTTTGTGCCCGGCATTTCCCTCTGCGCCCCCTCTGCGTGGCCCGCGAACTCACCAAACAGTTCGAGGAGTTCCGGATCGGCCCCGCCCCGGAACTGCTGGCGCATTACAGTGCGAAGACCGTGAAAGGCGAGATTGTGCTCGTGATCCGGGCCGAGGATTAAGCCCCGGGGTTTCTCTCCCGTGAGCCCGTCAGAGGAGCTCTGCGTCAGAGGAGCTCTGCGTCAGAGGAGCTCTGCGATTTGCACCGCATTGAGCGCGGCACCTTTGAGGAGCTGGTCGCCCGCCACCCAGAACGACAACCCGTTCTCCAGAGCGCAATCAAGCCGCAGCCGGCCCACTTGGCAATTGTCCCTCTCAGCGCATTGGAGCGGGAGCGGGTAGACGTTCTGCGCCGGGTCATCCACGAGATCCAGTCCGGGCGCCGCTGCGAGCACGGCGCGCGCTTTTTCGAGGGAAACGGGCCGCTCAAACTCCGCGCTCACTGACACACTGTGAGCCCGGTACACTGGGACCCGCACACACGTTACCGAAGCCTTGAACCCGGGGTGATGCATGATCCGGCGGCCCTCGTTCTGCATCTTCATTTCCTCCCGCGTGTAACCGCTCTCCAGGAAAGAATCCACATGCGGGAGCACGTTGAAAGCGATCTGATGAGGATAAACGCGAGGCTGGACCGGCCGTCCCTCGGCAAGAGCCGCCACTTGCGTGCGCAACTCTTCGATGGCCTGAGCCCCGGTGCCGCTGACCGCCTGGTAGCTGGAAGCGAACAGCCGTTTCACGCCGAAAGCCTGGTGCAACGGATAAAGCGCCATCAGCGTGATGGCCGTCGTGCAATTGGGGTTGGCAATGATCCCCCGGCTCATGGCGACGTCCGCCCCGTTGACCTCGGGCACCACCAGGGGCACGGTTTCATCCATCCGGAAAGCGCTCGAGTTATCAATGACCACAGCGCCCGACTGCACCGCAAAAGGAGCGAACTGCTTGGAAATGCCGCCTCCGGCGCTGAACAGAGCCACATCCACGCCTTCAAAAGAATCCTCCTTGAGCTCCTGCAAAGCCACCGGTTCTCCGCGAAAATTCAGTGTCTTGCCCGCCGAACGCGCCGACGCCAGCAGGGTGAGTTTCCCGACCGGGAACTGGCGCTTTTCCAAAGTCTTGATCATCTCGACTCCGACCGCTCCGGTGGCCCCGACAATGGCAACGTGCAAGTTTCTACTCATAAAAAGGGGGCGCACTTTATAAGCTGTCCGCTGCAATGCAAATCCGCATCCATGTCCCTTCACAAACACTCGACCTGCTCGAGGGTGAAACCCTGCTCCGGCGCTACGTGATTTCCACCTCCCGCTTCGGCTTGGGCGAAGAACCCGGCAGCAACAAAACCCCCACCGGCCGGTTCCGGGTCGGAGAAAAAATCGGGGATCAAGCGCCGCCCGGAGAGATTTTCGTCGGCCGCGAACCCACGGGTCGGCTGGGTAAGGAGGAGGACGATCACGACCATGTCCAGACCCGGATTTTTTGGTTGGAAGGCGTGGAACCCCACAATGCCAATACCCGGGATCGCTACATTTACATCCACGGCACAAACGCCGAGAGCCAGCTGGGGACCCCCGCCAGCATGGGCTGCGTGCGGGTGAGCAACGCCGACGCGATCGATCTCTACGGTCAAATCGAGGTGGGAACCCCTGTGGAAATCCTCGGTTAAACGAGCAATCCTTGATTCAGGACGCGCCGCCGTAAAAAAAGCGTTGTGTCACTCCCGTGATCCCCCATCATCTGCCGCTGCCGCCAACTGGCGCAGAAAGGAGGGAAACACAATCTCATGAAATTCTTCGCATTCATCGCTCTGGCCGCTGCAGCTCTGAGCTTTGGCGCTTGCGCCAAAGACAAGGCCGCAACGACCACCACGACCCACGCTTCGACCGGTTACTCCAAGTAATCCGGTTCTCCGCGAGGGGGTCGATTCTTACAAGGCCAAGCCGGATCATCCGGCTTGGCCTTTTTGTTTCAAGCAGTCCGATGTTCCCGGCCCAGCGCCCCTGGGTTTGACGCTCACATAAGAGCTCTCGTTCTCCAGAAACCGCCATGGCAAATCCTTCGCCCGGCTGATTCCAATCCGCGTGTCGCACACCACCGAGACCGGCCGTGTGCCAGCCCGGAACCCGATCCCGGCGCCCGAACAGAGCGACCGCTCGTGATCGGTTCCCCGAATCCCCAGCGCCTGGGCCAGCTTGCCGGGGCCCGAACACAGCGCGCGATGCGAGGTGGTTCGGCGCCGCTCTTCCATGAGGGGGATGCCTTGGGTGGGTTCCAAGGCGCGAATCAGAATGATCCCCATCTCCGCTTGGCCTTTAACCAGCACGTTGAGGAGCCAGTGGATTCCGTAGTTTAAATACACATACGCGGTTCCGGGCGGGTTTCTTTCGACAAATGCCCGGGCAGCCGCCCTGGCAAAAGTGTGGCAGGCTTCATCGCCGAGCACCGCATAGGCCTCCGTCTCCACGATCCGGCCCGCGCAACCGTTCCAAACCAGCTCGCATCCCACAAGTTCCCGCGCGCACTCAAGGAAGTGCGTTTCGAAAAAATCGCGTCCTAAAAACCCCTGCCGGCTCATCCCTAAAGCCCGGTGGGATGATCGATGAACTCCCAGGGAACGCGGAACCTGAGGGAGAGCTCTGCGGCGAGCGCTTTGACCCCGAAAGTCTCCGTCGCGTAGTGGCCGCCGTAAAACAGGTTCACGCCCAACTCTTCGGCGGCGGTGAAAGAATGATGCGGCCCCTCCCCGGTGATGAAAGTGTCCACACCCTCCAAAGCCGCGCGAGCCACCTCGCCCCCGGCGCCCCCAGTCACCACCCCCACCTCGCGGATTTGTTCCGGACCACCAGCCGCCAGATGCGGCGGGGTCCCCAGCACCCGGCCCAAGCGTTCCATCAAAGCGTTCCGGCTGACTCGAACAGAAGCCCGCAGCCCGATGGGGCGGCCTTTTTCCATGAAAAACGGGCGGCATCTCTTGAATCCCAGCGCCTTGGCGAGGAGTGCGTTGTTCCCAAGACGCGGGTGGAGGTCCAGGGGCAGATGCGCGCTGTAAACGGCCAGATCCGCATCAAAAGCGGTCTTCAACTTCCGATAGACGGATCCGACCACAGGCTGAACACCGCTCCAGAAAAGCCCGTGGTGCACCACGAGCAAAGAGGCCGGCACGGTTGCCGCCTGGGCCATTACCGCCTCGCAGCTGTCCACCGCGGCCACAATCCGGGTAACCCGCCCGGAGTTTGCCACCTGCAAACCGTTCCATGCGTTGGCCCAATCGAGCACCTCCCGGGTTTGAAGCAGGGCATCGGCGTGTTGGATCAGTTGGGCGAGTGGGGCCATGGCGAAGGTTGAAACCCGCGTAAACAAACACGCCGGACCTCAAATCCGCCACGGGAAAATCCGGGGAACCGGGCTCGCCAGATTATTGGGTTGATGGAATCCCGAAGATCCAGTCAAGTCGCCCCCCCATTTGCGGACGCGCTGGATGCGTCCGGTCCCAAGCCATTCACTCTTTTTTAATCCCATGCTCTCCGCAGGTATCGTCGGGCTCCCCAACGTCGGCAAATCCACTCTTTTCAACGCAGTCACCCGCACCCAGAAGGCGCAGGCGGCCAATTACCCGTTCTGCACCATTGACCCGAACGTGGGCGTGGTCACGGTGCCAGATCCCCGTCTCCAGGTGCTCAGCAAACTCTCCGGCTCAAAAAAGCTGGTTCCGGCCGCCATCGAGTTTGTGGACATTGCGGGACTCGTGCAGGGAGCCAGCGCCGGGGAAGGCTTGGGCAACAAGTTCCTGAGCCACATCCGCGAAGTGCACGCCATTGTGCAGGTGGTGCGGTGCTTTGAAGACGCCGACATCCATCACGTCAGCGGGTCGGTGGATCCCGTGCGCGACATCGAGGTAATCAACACCGAGCTGGTGCTCGCCGACCTGGCCTCCGTCCAAAAACGCGCCGAACGCCAGCAGAAACTGGCCCGGTCCGGCGATAAACAGGCCAAAGCCGAGATCGCGGTCTGCGAAAAACTGATTCCGCACCTCGACCAAGGCAAACCCGCCATCACACTCGAGCTCAGCGAGGAAGAACAGAAACTGGTGCGCGAATTTTTCCTGCTCAGCAACAAACCGACCATCTTCGCCTGCAACGTGGCCGAGTCCGACCTGGCCAACGTTTCCGCTCTGGTGCAGGCCAGCAAAGAAAACGCGGGCGTCACCCCAAGCCAGGAGGCGGAATTGACTCCCGCCGCCCGGTATGTGAAAGCCGTGCAGGATTACGCCCGGGCCCATTTCGCCACGGAAGCCGTGGTCATCAGCGCCCAGATCGAGAGCGAACTGGCGGGGCTCTCGGAGGAGGAAGCCGCGGAATATCTCACCGGCCTCGGCGTCGCCAGCAGCGGGGTCGGCTCATTGATCCGCGCCGTGTATCATCTCCTGGGCCTGCGCACCTACCTGACCACGGGCGAACAGGAAACCCGGGCCTGGACCATCCGCGCCGGAGACAAGGCGCCGGCGGCCGCCGGAGTAATCCACAGCGATTTTGAGCGGGGGTTCATTGCCGCGGAAACCGTCCACTTCGACGACCTCATCCAGCTCGGGTCCTTTCCCAAGGCGCGCGAAGCGGGCAAGCTGCGGATCGAGGGGAAGGAATACGTCGTGCAGGACGGCGACGTGCTCGAGTTCCGGTTCAACGTGTAAGCTGGCTGGCCTGGCGGAATGCAGGGGCTGGGCGGCGAAGCCTCACCTCACAGCCTCACCTCACAGCCTCACCTCACAGCCTC
>JBEIUI010000115.1:0-10719 GCA_040374425.1 Verrucomicrobiia bacterium
CCCAGAAGAAGCGTGCCACCCTGATGGATCATATTGGGCGTGGGTACGGAATTTTGATGCACGCGTATTCGATGAGTTCGAAGGAGGCCCTTAACTTGCTTTCATTCATCAAGTTGGGGATCGACCTCAATTTTTTCCCCGAAGAATGCCGCCAACCTGTCGATGAACTTTTCATTGAGACTCAACCAGCCCACCTCCAGAAGGGCTCCCAGCAGAAACTCGCTGCGGAGGAGCGGGACTCCTTGCGCGCGGAGATTATCCGGGCGAAGTTATCCCAGTTTCCCAAGCCGGACGCGAGCCAGCCGCCGCCACCCGAGTCTGCGGAGGGAAGCGGGGGACCTGCCTGAGAACCTTTTGGATGAGAGCCGGTTTGAGCACTCTACGGAGGTTCCTGGATGCGCGGAGCCCGGAGCGGGAGGAGTGGCGGGAGCGGGGGGGCGTCTGGAACAAATTGCCAGAAAGTTTTGCGGGTGCCTTGCGCGGAGATTTCATTCGCGCCAAGTTGCACTCGTCGCCGAAACCTTTTATCGATTGTCAACAAACCTAGGAAACCCAGGGCCATCCGAGAAAAAATGATGAACAACTTCACTCCACGCGCGCAACAGGTTCTGGCTCTCGCACGGAAAGAGGCGGACCGTTTTAATCACAATTACGTCGGCACAGAGCATCTGCTCTTAGGGCTTATCAAGCTAGGGCAGGGCGTTGCGGTCAACGTGCTACAGAAAATGGGGCTCGACCTTGAAACGGTCCGGATGGAGGTGGAAAAGCAGGTCGGCAGCGGCCCGGAAACCAAGATGGTGGGGAACATCCCCTACACTCCCCGGGTCAAAAAGGTGCTCGCTCTGGCTGGGAAAGAAGCCAAATCCCTCAATCATTCCTACGTCGGTACCGAGCATATTTTGCTGGGGCTTCTGCGCGAAGGCGAAGGCGTAGCCGCTCGGGTGCTAAAGAACCTTGAGGTCGATATCGAACGCACCCGCAACGAGATCCTAAAAGAATTGGATCCCAATTTCACCCCGCCTGAAGCCGAGCAGGAAGCGCCTCAGGAGCCCGTGGGAAGTAAGAAAGATGTCAAGACTCCCGCCCTCCGTGCTTTCGGACGGGACCTCACCGAGTTGGCCAAAAAAGGTGAGATCGACCCGGTGATCGGGCGTCAGGAGGAAATTGAGCGCGTTGTGCAGGTGCTCTGCCGACGCACCAAGAACAATCCTGTGTTGATCGGTGAGGCCGGGGTGGGAAAAACCGCTATTGTCGAGGGGCTTGCTCAGGAAATCGCCAGCGGCAACGTGCCCGAGTTGTTGCGGGATAAGAAAGTCATCACCCTGGATCTCGCGTTGATGGTGGCGGGGACAAAATACCGCGGCCAGTTTGAGGAGCGGATCAAAGCCGTCATGGACGAGATTCGCCGGACCAAAAACGTCATTCTTTTTATCGACGAGTTGCACACGATCGTCGGCGCGGGCAGCGCGGAGGGTGCGATGGACGCATCCAACATCATCAAACCCGCTTTGAGTCGGGGCGAGTTGCAGTGCGTGGGCGCCACCACGCTCAACGAATACCGCAAATACATCGAAAAAGACGCAGCGCTCGAACGCCGTTTTCAGCAGGTAAAAGTGGAAGCCCCCAGTGTGGAGGAGACGGTGCTCATCCTCAAAGGGCTTCGGTCCAAATACGAGGCGCATCACAAGGCGCGCTACACCGACGAATCACTGGAGGCGGCCGCTAAACTCAGCGACCGTTATCTCACCGGCCGGTTCCTGCCCGACAAGGCGATCGACATCATGGACGAGGCCGGTGCACGCGCTCGAATCGGCTCTATGACCCGGCCGCCGGACGTCAAAGAGATCGAACAGGAAATCGAGGACATCCGTGGGCAGAAAGAGGGGGCCATCAAAGCCCAGGATTTCGAGAAGGCGGCTGCGCTGCGGGACAACGAAAAGCAGGCGAAGGAGAAGCTGGAGCGGATCCTCACCGAATGGCGTGAACAACGCGAGGAGCGCGAGGTGGTGGTCACTGAAGACGACATGATGCACATCGTCTCGAAATGGACGGGGGTGCCTCTCAAGAGGATGGAACAGGCTGAGACCCAGAAGTTGCTTCGAATGGAGGACGAACTCAAAGGCAAGGTCATCGGCCAGGCTGAGGCGGTGGTGGCCATCTCCAAGGCGCTCCGACGTTCAAGGGCCGATCTCAAGGATCCCCGGCGTCCGATTGGTTCCTTCATCTTCTTGGGACCCACCGGGGTAGGCAAAACGTTCCTCGCCCAGAGCTTGGCGGAGTTCATGTTCGGGGATCGCGATGCGCTCGTGCAGATCGACATGTCGGAATACATGGAGAAGTTCACGGCCTCCCGCCTCATCGGATCACCCCCGGGATACGTGGGATACGAGGAGGGCGGTCAGTTGAGTGAAGCGGTGCGTAGGCGTCCGTATTCGGTGGTACTTTTCGACGAGATCGAGAAAGCCCATCCCGATGTGATGCATTTGCTTTTGCAGATTCTAGAAGAGGGGAAGGTCACCGATTCCCTGGGCCGGAAGATCGACTTCCGGAATACGATCATCATCATGACCTCGAACATCGGGGCTGAACTGATCAAGAAGTCCAGTGTCATGGGTTTTGGGGTTTCGAACCGGGACGAACAAGCCTACGACGTGATGCGGGATAAGATTCTTGAGGAAGCGCGCCGGGTTCTCAAACCGGAGTTTGTCAACCGGCTGGACGACCTCATCGTTTTCCACACCCTCGGTAAGCCCGAGTTGCTGACCATCGTGGATCTCGAGATCAAGAAGGTTTGTAACCGGATCAAGACCAAAGAAATCCATCTGGTTCTCGACGAAAAAGCCAAGGACCTGCTCATCGAGAAGGGCTACGATCCGCAGTACGGTGCCCGCCCCATGCGCCGCGCTGTGGAGAGGTATCTTGAGGACCCTATGGCCGAGGAAATCCTGCGTGGAAGCATCAAGGCCGGAGATAGCGCGACGGTGAGCGCCGAGAACGGTAAACTCACGTTCAATGTGCCGGAATCCCAGAAGGAAGAGCCGGCCGAGGCAAATTAACCCGCAGCATTTAATACAAAATTCTGTAATAAAACGGACGGACTCGTAACGGGTCCGTCCGTTTTTTTCTGACCCGGGGGCGTGATTTTGACGGTTTAGTGTCCAGTGCCTCCGCAATTTTTCTTTGGAGTAGAAATGGCCGCTGGCGCTCCAGAAAGTCTTCATCGAAGATCCCGGGCGCGATGAGAATTTGCTTCCTTTTACTCGGTGCAGGAGTGGCCCTGAACATGACTCTCGCCTTCGCACAGGCGGGAGCACCGGCCAAATCGCCCGCACCTTCAGGGGATGTGGTCCTACAAAAGACGCCGCCCCCCCTCGTTCTCCCACCGCAGACCGGCCAGCCGTTCGACGACCGCGATATGGTCGGCTACCTTGAGCAGGAAGGCCGCAAGCTGCTGGCCAGTTCCCGTGTTCACCGACTCAAGATCAACCAGCGGCGCTGTGAGCTGGAGCTTAGTGAATCCGGCGAGGAAAAGCTTTCTTTGGCCCGGATCGCTGGAAAAGCGGAGGAGGCGACCCTGGTCCTGGGCGAATTTTTCAAAGATCCGAAATCCAAGAAGATCCAATTTGCGACGGCAGCGGGAGGATTTCTTATTTCCAAGACTGGGGCGTGCGTAACCTGCCTGCACGTGGCGAGTGACAAAGAATCCCGCGGTTTGGTTGCGATGACGCGCGATGGCCGAGTATTCGCTGTAAAAGAGGCAATCGCTCACGATCCGGTAGACGACGTTTTGGTGCTGCAGTTGGATCTTCAGGAGGGCACCGAGCTGCCGGCTCTTTCTCTGGCAAAAGAGCCCGCCCCGGTGGGTGCTTTCGTGGCGGTGATGAGTCATCCGGATGAGCGTTTTTACATGCTCACAACGGGAAACGTTGCCAGGCATAGCATCTGGAAAGAATCCTCGGGCCGTTCCCATTTCATGTCGATTACGGCGGATTTTGCCAAGGGCTCCAGCGGTTGTCCCGTGCTCGACGAGCAGGGCTGTGTGGTGGGAGTGGTGAACAACACCGAGTCGATTTATTACGATGACGACGGCAAAAAAAAGCAGCTCGACCTGCAGATGGTCGTTAAGAACGTGACCCCATCGTGGGTGGTGCGTCGGCTGGTGGAGGCACCTTGAAACAGCAAAGGGCGGCCTGGATCCAGTGCGCATCTCCAGCGGGCTTGCCGCGCGGAGCCAGGGAAAAGGGCGGCCCCATTATCGCATGTCGGAAAGCCCGGTGAATCCCGGTCGAGGCGCTGCGGGAGAGGGGGATCGGGAATTTGCTGTGAATGACCGGGGACAGCGTACGTCCACGCGGTTTTGATGAGAGGGCGAATCAAATAGAGCCGAAGATTCTTTCCACTGCGGCGGTCCGGTAGTCGAAGATGTGCTTGAGTTGGCGTCGGACGACCAAGAGATGAGCCAAGTCGCCAAGCGGACCGAGCCAAAGCGAGTAATTGATGACGTCTCGCATCTCCGTGCGGTTGGCATCAAGGGCCCGGAATTCGTGGCGATGGTGCCAAGTCCGGTAGGGGCCTTTGCGCTGTTCATCCACAAATGCACGCAAAGGTTCCACTTCTGTGATCTCCGAGATCCATCGCATCGGAATGCCGAGAAGGGGCCGCACGCGGTATTCGATTTTGAGCCCCGCATGCATCGCACTTGGGATTTCGGTGAGGATCTGAAAATCGAGTTCGGCCGGTGTGATGGTGGAGAGGTTCCGAGGGTCTGAGAAAAACTTCCAGCATGTTTCCAGGCCTGCCGGAATGATTTGAGTGTGTTCCAGCCGATGGGTGCTCATTTGGGGAATCACTCTGCAGGGGCGCGTGAGCTTGGGAAAGCTCGGTTTTCAGGAAGCGCCTTGTGCCTGCTCAAAGAGGGCCCGCCAGTAATCGAGTCGTTCTTTGACGCGTTTTTCGGCGCCCTGTTGGCTGGGGTGATAGTAGCTGCGGCCCTCTGGGAGATATGCCTGGGGAACGTAAGCGCCTTCGTAATCATGGCTGTATTTGTAGCCGTCGTGTCCGAGTTCTTTGGCGCCCTTGTAGTGTTTGTCCCTGAGCGCGGGGGGCACTGCCAGCGTGACCCCCCGCTCGACTTCGTTTTTCGCTGCCAGCAGCGCTTCATAAGCGCGGTTGCTCTTGGGAGCCGTTGCCAGATAAACCGTGGCATGCGCGAGCGGGATCTGCGCCTCTGGCAACCCAACGAATTCCACCGCTTGCTGGGCTGCTACCGCCACGCTCAGCCCTTGGGAGTCCGCCATCCCGATGTCTTCGCTCGCGCAGATGACGAGTCGCCGCGCGATGAATCGGATGTCTTCCCCCGCATACAGCATCTTCGCGAGCCAGTAAAGAGCCGCATCCGGGTCGCTGCCCCGTACAGATTTAATAAAGGCGCTGATTGTGTCGTAGTGCTGGTCGCCGTCGGCGTCATAAACCACGGCCTTCTTCTGGATGCTTTCCTCGGCGGCCTCCAAATTAAATAGGATGGTGCCCTCGCTGTCGGGGGGCGTGGTGAGGACGCCGATCTCCAGGGAGTTGAGCGCTTTTCGGGCGTCCCCATCGGCGGTTACGGCCAAGTGTTGGAGCGCGTCCTCCGTGGCGCGGATTTTTTGGCAGCCTAACCCTCGTTTTTCATCCGTAAGGGCGCGTCTGAGGAGGGAGATGAGCTGCTCGGGGGGCAGGGGCTCAAGCTGAAAGACCTGCGAGCGCGAGACCAGCGGGCTGTTAATATAAAAGAACGGGTTGTGGGTGGTGGCTCCAATCAGTCGTATGTTGCCTCTCTCCACGTCGGGGAGAAGCACGTCTTGTTGCGCTTTGTTCCAGCGGTGAATTTCATCAATAAAAAGGATCGTCCGCTGCGATTTATTCAGGAGACGGTGCGCGGCCGTGGCAATCACCTTGCGGAGGTCCGCCACGTTACTCTCCACTCCACTCAAACGTTCAAAACGCGATTGCGTGGCGCGGGCGATGATTTCCGCCAAGGTCGTTTTTCCCGTGCCCGGTGGCCCGAATAAAATGACCGAGCTGATCCGGTCCGCCTCGATGGCGCGCCGGAGGAGTTTCCCGGGCGCAAGCAAATGCTGCTGGCCTGCATACTCCTCCAAATTCACCGGGCGCATGCGTTGGGCCAAAGGCCCATGAGCCGCAATCTCGCGGCGCGTTTCCTCAAGAGGCAGAGATTCGGAAAACAAGTCGGACATTGCCGGAATCGTCAGCTGCTCCGTTGCGCCCGGCAACTCTCAATCGCAGCGACTCACTTTCAATGGCCGGCTAGGGCGCGCTGCCGCATTGGTTTCAGCGACCCCCGGACGCATTGAACTCATCGCGAAACGTTCTGAGACTCATTTTGAAGCCCTTTTTCCGAGGAAATGTGCCCCGGAAAACCCCGTTTTTTGGAAGAGAAAAACGCCCATTCACATGCTTACCGGGTCCGTTGCTTGAGGCTGTGTCGAGCCCGCCTGAACGCAGTGCCACCAGGGCCTCTGTGCTGCTTGCTTGTGTTTGGTCTTTCCCGTTGTGCCGAGCCAATTTCTAAAGCCCTTGAACGCGGAATGTGTCCAGGAGCAGCGTTCTTTCGGCGACAAAGAATGAGGATGCTTCGAGAATGCAAGTGACCCCCTTTGAAACCTTCGAGTACGTCGAAGGCTACTACGACACCCAATGCAAACACTCGGCCATCGGATACAAAACCCCGAGCCAGTTTGAGACCCACTTTGACCCCGCAAAATAACGCACAAAACCGTCCAGAAATCGGTTGCACCTCAAAATGACCAAAAAAGAAAAAGCAGCGAAGGAGCAAACGGATGCGTTGATTGATCAATTACTGGCCAAGAGAGGGATCACGCGAGACGCGGTAGTTGGTGAAGGTGGGTTGATCGCACATTGAATCAAGCGGGGAGTGGACCGCGCGTTGGCCGGGGAATTGAATGATCACCTTGGTTACGAGAGGGGAGAGAAGCCACCGGAAGGAGTGGAAAATCACCGCAATGGATACTTCTGCTTTGTCATGTGGAAAAGGTTCACGCGGAGCATCTACAAGGCGCGTAGACGCGGAGAGTTTTTTGGAAATTAGGCAACGCTAGGGCCTGTCACTTCGTTCCTCTCTGTAAATCCGTTTGACCTTCGGGGTTTCGGATACCCCCCCCAGATTGATCGGTTCCGATCGGGTTAGGTCATCGAAGCGTGGAGCCGGTCGAGAGCTCGCTCGATACCCTCAAAGAGCTGATCCATCTCCGCATGGCTGATGATGAGCGGGGGCGCCACGGCAATCAGGTCGCGAATGCCGCGGACGATGACCCCGGATTCGCGCGCCAGTTTGGCGGCGCGGATCCCCAGAGGGGCCGCCGGGTCAAGGCGCGCTTTTCCTCCCGGCGGCAACAGTTCCAGAGCGCCGATGAGCCCGACGCCGCGCACCTCCCCCACGGCGGGGTGGTCGGCGAGGGTGCGTATTTTTCTCTGAAAATAGGGGCCCGTATCGGATTGAACCTTGGCGGGGAGCGCGTCGCGCTCGAGCACGTGGAGGTTGGCGAGAGCGGCGGCGCAGGAAGTCGGATGGCCGCTGTAAGTAAAACCGTGCGCAGCGGGCCGCCGTGGATGAGGAGTTCCGCCCATTCATCGCGCACCATCGTCGCGCCAAGGGGCAGGTAGCCACTGGTGAGCCCTTTCGCGAGGGTTATCAGGTCCGGTTCCAGCTCCCACAGGCCGCTCGCAAACCAGTCGCCCACGCGGCCAAAAGCCGTGATGACTTCGTCGGCCACAAAGAGAATGTCGTGTTGCCGGGCCAACGCCCGGAGCGATTGGAGGTAGCCGGGAGGCGGCACAATGACTCCTCCGGCCCCTTGCACGGGCTCGACAAAAATCGCGGCTATGGTGTCCGGGTTCTCACGTTCCAAGATGCGTTCGGTTTGTTCCAGGCACCACTGGCCGTAGGCGGCCGGGTCATCCTCCCGGTTCGCCGCGTAGGCGTGCGGTCCCGGCACATGCACAAACCCGGGCAGCGGCAGGTCAAACGGCGCGGAACAACTTGCCAGCCCCGTGAGGCTGGTTGTGCCCAGGGTGACTCCGTGATAGGCAAATTCGCGGGAGAGAATCTTGGTTTTGCCGGGGGTGCCCCGGTGCTTCATCAGGGTGCGGATGAGCTTGAGGGCGGTCTCGTTGGCTTCAGAGCCTGAGTTGCTGAAAAGCGTGTGGCCCATTCCGGGCGGCGCCAAGGCTGCGAGTTTTTCCGCCAGCAAAATGGCGGGTTCGGTCGTGGAATTAAAAAAAGAGGGGTAGTAGGCCAACTGCTGCATCTGCGCATGCACAGCTTCCACAATCTCCGAGCAACCGTATCCGACGTTCACACACCACAGGCCGGCGAGCCCGTCGAGCAGCTGGCGGCCCTCGCTGTCCCGGAGGAAAACCCCGCGGCCCTCCACCAAGATGTGCGTGCCCAGCGCGTGGAGTTCCTCGTGCTGGGTGAACGGATGTAGGTGAAACCGCTGATCGGCCCGCCGGAGGGTGTCTGGGGTGTTCATAGAGCAATTTAGATCCTTTCAGCGGTTTTGCCAAATCGACCGCCTTGGACGACATTCCCCTCATGATTACCTCCCCGGACGATCTCGCCCCCGGCGATCGCGCAGCCGCTTCCCTGGAAGGGTCATCTTTCGATATCCACAGGATCCGCGGGATCCACGATCCTCTCTTTGAAACGGGTTATACGGCGCTGTGGGAGGAGTTTGGTGCCCGCGGAGAAATGGAAAGGCGCGCGACACTGGAGGCGCGTTTTTGCGCAGGCCCCCGGTTTTTGTATGAGATGGCAGTGGTTTTGTCCCGGGGCAGGTTGGCGGCGGTTCGCGATCACACGGCGGTCGCCATGGAAAACGAGGTGGTGGTGCATCTCTCCCATAACTTGGTGCTGCCCGAGTGGCGGCGCACCGGGCTGGCGGGCTGGATGCGGGCGCTGCCGGTGGATTCCGGGCGGCGGTGCGCTCGCGCCCATGGACTTTCCCCGGCGGCTCCCCTCGTTCTGGTGGCTGAGATGGAGTTTTTCGATCCGCGAGATGCGGGAACGGGCCTCCGGCTAAAGGCTTATGAAAAAGCCGGGTTCAAGAAGGTGGATCCCCGGGCCTTTGTCTATCATCAGCCCGATTTCAGGGCTCCTGAACAAATCGACGCGGCCGGGGGGGCAACACCTTTGCCGTTCCAGTTGGTTCTGCGGCGGCTGGGCAGGGAAGGGGAAACTGTGATGAGCGGGAAAGAATTGCGCTCTGTGGTGTCCGCTCTCCGGGCTCTGTATGCGCAGCAGCTGCGTTCGGCCGACATGGCACACCCGGCTTTGAGCTTGGAAACCTGTCCTCGGGATAACGTCTGGGTTCCTTTGCTGGCTCCCACCGATGGGATCTTGGATTGAGTCGACCCGGCACTTTTGTTTGCGCTGCCGCCGTTGGGTTTTGTGCCGGGGAGGCTTAAGTAAATTCAGGTCGATGGTTGCCGCCTTCCATCATCCCGGCACTGCGGCGCCTTTGGGCAAGGATCCGATGCCGATCTGCAAGTGTGATTGGGTGGCGGACGCTTCAAAAGCGATGCCCGGGTCTGCTTAACCGAACCCTTGGCATTGGAGCCCGGCCAGCTGGCCTTGGTGCATACTGCGGACTGTATCGAGGCGGTTCGGAGCGGTGAGCCGCGCGCACGGGCGGAATCCCAGAAATACCCATGGTCGCCAAAGCTCTTTGGATCGGGTTGCCTGACGGGCAGCGCTTGTTTTTGCACGGCGCGGGAAGCCTTGGGAACGGGGGTGGGCGCCGCTTTGGTGAGCGGTATTCACCACGCCTTTGACGATCACGGCGAGGGCTTCTGCACGTTTAACGGTTTGATCGTGGGATGTCCTCTTCGGGGAGCCCCGGATCGCCCGGGGTGCGCGGTAATCGATCTGGACCAACATTAGGGCAGCGGCACGGCGTCTGTAGCCGATTCCAAGCCCCATGTCCGGGCCGGGTCGGTGTCCGGGAGCGATTACCACGCGAATTGCGCTTGCCGCGATGTGGATTTGAGCCGAGCGGCCGCTTTGATCGCCCATACGGCCACCCTCGCCTGCGCCAGCGCTGGAAAGCCACGAGTTGGGTGCTGGTGGAGAATGGCGTGCCGACCCCGTTCTGAGAGCTGTTGGCGAAAGCACGCCGGGACATCGTGCCCGGGAATCCGTTGCGAATGGGAACCCAGCTCGGGCCGCTCATCCAAGCCGGGGCACTTGCCCGTTGCCACGCATTGATCGCGGCGGAGCGCGACTGGGTTTTACCCGGAAAAGTGTAGGCGACCGTGAACGGTAAGCGTGGCTATTACGTGGGCGCGGCCATGCGACGAGAGGATGCGTCGCAGGAAACCGAACCGTTCGTATCCGTGGTGCACGCGGAACCGGTGGATGATTTGCAGAATGCGGTGAATCAATACAACCAATCGCCCTACGGGCAGAGCGCGTCGGTGTTTACCCGGTCTAAGTCGATCTTCTCGCTGCTGGCCGAAGAGCTTCCAGCGGGCAACCTCGCGGCCAATTTGCCCACGAGGTTGGCGCCCTCATCGGTGCCATTCTGGCGGCTGGGGACTGTCCCGAATGGCACTGAGTTCAGCCCGAAAGCCGAAGTTCCAACCTGCGTGTTTGGGTTCTTTGGGATCTTTGAGGTTGTTCCCGGTGCCGGGTGGGGAGGG
>JBEIUI010000183.1:0-3123 GCA_040374425.1 Verrucomicrobiia bacterium
CACGACCAGGAGTTCGATGAGCGTAAATGCGGACTTTTTCATGGGAGGCAACAGGGAGGTTCTGGAATGCGCCCTGCGGACAACGGCCTTGTTTGGTGTGTCAGCAGAGCAGCAAGCTTTAAATTAAGGCGGGGAAGGGCCCTGCAAAGGCTAAAGTCACTGGCGGCTGCGCGGCCGTGTTTCATTGCGCGGTGTTTGGTTGGAAAGCGGTGGATGTTTGCGTAGCCCTCCTGTGACAGCGGTGTGAAAATTAACGGTGCTCTGTTAAATTCGCTCCCTCCACGAGGATTCCTTAATAAGGTGCCGATTCAGAAGCTTCACTCGCATGATTCTTATTCTCACGGCTGGATACGGGGAAGGGCACAACGCGGCGGCTCGTGGCCTTCACAAGGCGTTCGAACAGCTCGGTGTATCCTCGGAAGTGGTGGATGTGTTTGGTTTGGTGGGGGGCGATTTTTACCACTGGTCCCGGCGCGCTTATATCGAACTCATTAATCGGGCCCCTCTGGTCTGGGCCGGAGTTTTTAAGCTCATTGATCGTCTCCCCTTGGTTCCGCTGACAATGCCTCTCATGGGCGGGATGCAGCGGGCTTTGGGGCGGCTCTTGGCAGAAAAAAAACCCGATGCCGTTGTTTCGGTTTATCCTGCCTACGGTTATTTTATGGACCGGCTGTATCCGGACGTTGGCCAGCGGCCGTTTGCATTCCATACCATCGTGACCGATTCGATCACGGTAAACAGTGTCTGGTATCGGTGTGGGAGCGACACATTCATTGTTCCGAACCCGGACACCGCCCGGGTGATGCGCACGGCGGGTGTTGCGGGGGAGCGGTTGCGGGACCTGGGTTTCCCTGTTCCTCCGCGTTTTGCGGAGCAAAGGGCCGAGCGGCTGTGTCCCGGAGAGGGCTGCCCGCTAAAAGTGCTCTTCATGGTGAACGCAGGGAAGGCTCTGGCGCCCGTCATCGTGTCGCATTTGTTGGATCTGGAGGGGGTGCAGCTAACGGTCACGGTAGGAAGGGACCTCGATCTTCAGGAACAAGTTCAAAAGGTCGCAGCTGGCCGTCCGTTGGAGATTCACGGTTGGACGGATCAAATGCCGGAGTTACTGATGAGCCATCATCTGCTCATCGGAAAGGCCGGCGGAGCTGCGGTGCAGGAGACCATTGCTGCGGGAACACCCATGTTGATAACTCACGTGGTACCGGGGCAGGAGGAAGGCAATGCACGGTTGCTGTTGGAGAATCACTGCGGCGCGGTTTGTCCCACTCCGGAGCAGATCCAGGGCGCCGTGGAGCGTCTCGCGGCCGATAACGGCCGTCTCTGGAAGCAGTGGAGCGAGAACGTGGCTCGACTCAGCCGTCCCGGTGCCGCCCTGGAAATCGCTCGTTTTATTTCAGGACGGAAGGAGTGAAACGCTCCAGAAGCGTTTGCGGACGGCTTCGGGCAAAAACTTCGGGGCGGGATTGCCTTTCGTGCCACGGAAGTGCTTTTCTCCTCGGGTGCATCTGGAACCTGCGCCGATCCGGGCGTTTCTTTTCGATATTGGCAACGTGCTGTTGCGGTTTGATTTTTCGATCGCGCTACGGTCGGTCGCGGAGCAGAGCGACGTGCCGGACGCAGTGGGTGTCCTGTCAGCTGTGGAATCGATCAAGGAAGCCTACGAGGATGGGCGGATCGGTCGGCGAGCCTTTCTGGAGGGCGCCTTTGAGGTGCTGCGCTATCGGGGCACTGAGAGTGATTTCGTGGCGGCTTGGGAGGATATTTTTGAGCCGAATGCGCCCATGGTCGCCTTGGTGGAGCGTTTGAAAGAGCGATACCCGCTTTATCTCCTCAGCAACACAAGTGATATCCACCGGGAGTTCGTTTTTCGCAGATACCCGTTTTTCGGGCAGTTCAGGTCCGGGGTCTACAGTTACGAGGTAAGAGCTTCCAAGCCGGGTCGCAAAATCTACGAGATTGCCTGCGAGAAACTCGGGCTGGAGCCGGAGACCACGTTTTTCGTGGACGACCTTCTGCCGAACATCGAGACGGCTCGCAGGTTGGGTTTCCACTGCCACCACTACCATTTTGATCGCCACGAGGCCCTTTTAGGGGAACTCCAGAAGAGGGGAGTCGGGCTTTAGATGGCAGGCGCGTCGAAGAGTTTTCGCAGCTTCCTGTCACCGGCGCGGGCGAGCTCCAGCAATCGGTTTTTAGCAGGCGCATAGTCGCTGCACAAAACCGTCTGGAGCGAGTTCTCAACTTCTTCAAAGCGTCCAAGTTGACGCAAAGCTTCCGCGCGGAAGAGCAGGAGGTCATCTGCGCCGTCGCCCATCATTTCTATAAAGTGCTCCATGTTTGAGACGGCCTCCTTGCTCGTTGCGTGGCCGACGGGGGCGTCCGCCACTCGGAACACGTCGTTGCCCCGCCACCAGATCGCCACCCGCAGCTCGAGCTCTAATTCCGGAGAGTGGGCAACACCCTGTGCGAGTGCATCCAGCAGCCCCGCTTCATCCAGACGTTTGATGGCGGGCGCATCCGCCCACGACACCTGTTTGGGAGATGGAGTGGCACCCCGAAGAAGGTGTCCCAAGGTCTGGGCTTCGTCGGTCCAGAAATACCGGAGGCACTTTTCGCACCGTGTCACGCGTGGAGGGCGCTCACTGAACGGCGCGTCTTGAAAGCCGTCGCTCCAAATGACCATCCCTTCGGGAGAGCCCGGCACTGCCGCTGGAACCCTGGCAAGTTCCTTGCAATGTGGGCAGGTAATTATCAGGTCGGCGCTGGGGAACACGAAGGGTGAGTCCGGCAGGTTAACGAGAGATATCCGATTGAGAAAGAATCCTGAAGCCGGAGGATTTGAGGACAGCGTAAGCGCACTCGTTGTCTTCCACATGCAGCGCCAAGGCGGTCCGGCCCCGGGGCCGGGTCAGCAATGCGTAGCTGCCGAAAATATTGACTTCCGCTTGGAGTAGAGCGGCGAGGAGGGGCCCAAGTTCGGTCGCTTCCTTCAATTCGACCACGCAGAGTTCGCAGACGGAAAAGGGGATGTCGTGGAGTCGGAACGTGTCTTGAACGCCTTCCGGATCGCTGACCACAATGCGCACGATGGCCGTGTCAGCCGAGTCCTGAACGTTAATGGCC
>JBEIUI010000063.1:0-19003 GCA_040374425.1 Verrucomicrobiia bacterium
CCACCGACCCGGCCTGCGCTGCTGGGAGGGGTCAACCCATTTGATGCGTTCGTCTTCGTTTTTGAGGGAATCCAGGAGGCTTTTGGCTTGTTGCGGCGTCATCTTGCCCTCTTCGGCCGCGCGCGCTTCGTTGGCTTGTTCCTGTTGCGCGTCCGAGGCTTGTCCCTCGTATTGAGGAGCGGACTTGAGTGCGCCGTCCTTCTTTTTGTCCTCTTTGTTCTGTGGATTGCTCTGGGCCTGTTGCCCAGGGCTTTTCCCTTCGGTTTTGTTTTTGTCAGCGTCCTCTTTTGGAGATGCGTTCTGGTTCTTGTTTTCCTTCGGCTCCTTAGGAGGTTGAGAGGGCGCGTCTTGGGAATCCTGAGCAGGGTCCTGTTTTTCTTCGTTGGCAGATGGTTTCTGCGAGGAATCCTGCGGATCGTTCGGCTTGGAATCGTTCTCGGGTTCCGGGGAGCCGGAAGAGTTGGAGCCCTGCTTTTGATCTTTGTTCTGGGGCTGCTTCTTTTTGTTTTTGTTCTGATCTTTAGGGGACTGGTCGGGATCGGATGGTGGGGGCTGTTTTTGGGCCTCCTCGATGAGGCGCCGGACGAGATCGCGGTTATACCGCGCGTCGGCGTTGTCGGGCTGGGTTTTAAGGGAGGCCTCGTAATGCTGCAGCGCGTTGTTCCATTCCTGGAGCTTGGGCTCTTGATCCTTCTGTGATGCGCCGCGGCGAAAGAGGGTGTTGGCCAAGTTATATTGCGCCTTGGCTCGGAGCGCGGGATCCGAAGTCGTCAGGGCCTGGCTGAAAGAGGCAAGTGCCTTATCGAGGTCCCCGGATTTATAGGCCGCGCTGCCCAGATCGTAATGGAGCGCGTGGGAACGGGGATGCCGTTTGAGTTGTTCGGAAAAGGTTTCCTGCGCTTTTTGATAGTTCCCGCGGTCGTAGTCCTCCAGACCCAGGTTTTTGGCGGATGCACCCCGGGGAACACAGACAATGAGGGTAAAGAGCGCGGCCGCTAGCTGCCCCGTGGCGCCCCTTTTGCGTTCGCCCAGCAGGGCGGCTGCGGCCAAAAGCAGTGCACCCGCGCCCAAGGGCCATTGATAGCGTTCGATGGGCTGGCGTGAGAGTTTTTCGTCGATTTCTTTTTCGCTCATTTTACCAAGGCCGGAATTGGTGATTTGCTCGGCTTCAGCCCGACCGTTTTGCAGGCGAACGTAGAACCCGCCCGTTGCCTCGGCAATCCTCCTTAATCGCTCCTCATCGAGCCGGGATTTGACGATCTGACCCTCTGGGTCTTTGACGAACTCGCTAGCCCGCGCACCCGGGGCGGGGATCAGTGCCCCTTCGGGTGAACCGATGCCGACGGTGAAAATGCGGGCTTTGACAGCGAGCTGAGCTGCGGCTTTTTCGCCCGCCGCCTCGAGATCTTCGCCGTCGGTGAAAAGAATGACCGCACGGTTTTCGCTTTCGCCTTTGCCGAAAGCGTCCTCGGCGGTTTTGAGGGCGGCGGCGATGTCGGTGCCACCTTGGGGAATGATGTCGGGATCGAGTTCTTTCAGGGCCTCGAGCACGGCGCCGTAATCGACCGTGAGCGGCGCTTGAAGGAAAGCGCTGCCGGCAAAGGCAATGAGCCCGACGCGATCTCCCTGAAGACGGTCGATGAGGTCCTGAGCCGCAAACTTGGCACGAGTCAAACGGTTCGGCAGGAGATCCGTGGCGAGCATGCTCTTGGAGGTGTCGATTGCGATCAGCACATCGCGCCCTTTGCGACGGGATTCTTCCCAGCGAAAACCCAACTGGGGGCGAGCCAATGCGAGGACCGTGAAGGCGAACACCAAGAGCAACAGTGCAAAGCGGGCCCTGCGTTTGGCACTGCTCACGGTGCCCGTCAAACGCGCTTCCAGCCGTGCGGCGACAAGTTTTCTGAGGACGACTTTGCGGCGTCTCTCCGAGCTCAGAAACAGGGCGCCAAATACGGGGACCGCTGCCAGTGCCCAGAGCCAGGCCGGTTGTGCGAAGTTCATGGGATCTTCCTCAAGACGGTTTGTTCCAAGCCGATTTGCAGGGCCAGCAACGCGAGACCGCATCCGATAAACCAAGGGAACAGGTCGCGGTACTGTGTGTAGCGGTTGAGCTGGACGGTGGATTTCTCAAGCTGATCGATTTGATTGAAGATCTGACTGAGGGACTTGGAGTCGGTGGCTCTGTAGAACTGGCCGTTTGCGACGGTCGCAATTTGCCGCAGGGTGGTTTCGTCCACCTCCACCTTCACCTTCTGATACACCGTGCGACCGAACATGTCTTTGACCGGCACCGGGGCGAACCCGCGTGTACCGGCGCCGATGGTATAAATTTTGATGCCGAGCGTTTTGGCGGCCTCTGCAGCCGTAGCGGGGGTTACTTTGCCTGCGTTGTTGTCGCCATCGGTGAGGAGCACGATGATTTTGCTTTTGGACTCTTTTTCCTTAAGGCGATTGGAGGCCGAGGCGATGGCCGATCCGATTGCGGTGCCGTCTTCGACAAGCCCGATACGGATCCGTTCCATGTTTTGCAGCAGCCAGTCGTGATCGAGCGTGAGGGGACTGACCAGATACGGACGGCCGGCGAATGCAACGATGCCGATGCGGTCGTTGGGGCGGCCTTCGATGAATTTCTGGGTGACCTGTTTTACGGCATCGAGGCGGTTGGCGCGTTGGTCGCCGATGGTGAAGTCTTCAGCGAGCATGGAGCGGGAGACATCCAGCGCCAAAAGAATATCGATCCCGCTGGCCTCCACCCGGCTGACTTGTTTGCCTTTCTGCGGTCGAGCCAGCCCCAGAACAAGAGCCGTCAGGGCCAGCAGCAGGGGGGCCAGGCGGATGGCGCCCGAGCGCGACTTGCGCCGGGTTCCGAGGCTCGCCAGGTTTTGGAGCGACGAAAAAACCAGGGCGGGCGCGTTGCCCTCCTTTCCGGTCCACCACGCGATGAGGGGCACCAAGAACAGAAGCCACAGCGCCCAGGGGGCTTCGAAACGCAGGGCTGTTTCGGTCGGCGGGATCATGCGCGGGTTGCTTGAACAAACGCGATGGCGCTGCTGAGCAGCTCGCGATTGTCGATTTCGGAGGCCGGGATTCGGGCAAATTGAATGAGATCGCACTTCTCCATGAATCGCGCCAAGAGCGCGCGGTCTTCTTGGGAGAACCTGTCGGAGTGAGTTGCCGCAGCGAGAAACTCCGAAGAGGTTTGCTGGATGGCCAGGAGGCCGAAGTGAGCGGTCACGAAAGTGCGCAGAATCTCGGAGATCGCGATGCTGAAGGAGTAGGGGTCGAGCTTCTGGATGTCGTTGCGAAGCGTCTCAAGCCGTGTCAGGGCGGTTGTACGAGCGCTCGGGGGGGGCGGAGCCGGGCGACTCCGCAGCCATCGGATGAAGAGCCAGATCAGAACGCTCAAGAGCAGGACACACAGAGCGGCTGCCGCAGCAATCATCCACGGTGGATAAGGAAACGCGTCCACCGGGGGAGCGATATCGCGGATCTCCAGCTCCGGGACGGGCGGTGAGTTGGAGCCGGGGGCAGTCGGCGCATCGGCTGTGATCGCCGCATGAGCGACGGAAACAAACGCCGGCATCGGGCCGATGAGCGCCAACCAGAGAACGGGCGGCAGCGAGGGGGCCGCGGCGTGTCCGGGGCGGGAAGCGCGCGGAGGATTCATCGGATCATCAGGCGGCGTTCGCGGGATTTGAAGAACGCGCGCAGGGACGGGATGTAATCCTCGTGCGTGCGCAGCGCGATTGTATCGATCCGTTTCTGGCGGAACTCACGCAACTGGGCGTTTCGACGGGCTTCGACGGCTTTGGCGTAAGCCAGCCGTGTGGAACGGTCGGAGGTGTTTACTTCGATTTGTGCGCCGGTCTCGGCGTCTTCGAATGAGATACGGCCCACGTCGGGGAGTTCTTCTTCCCGGGGGTCAACGATTGGAATCGCGATTAAATCGTGCCGACGGCTGGTGATTGAGAGTGCGCGGGAAAAGCTGGGCGCTTGGAAATCTGACAGGAGGAACACCACCGAGCGGCGATGCACGACTTGGTTGAGGTAATCCAGAGCCGTGGCGGGTTGGGTGCCGCGGCCTTTGGGCTCGTAATAAAGAATCTCGCGGATCAGCCGGAGCGTATGGCGGCGGCCATTTTTGGGCGCGATGAAGAGTTCGACGTGATCGGAGAAAAGAATCAGCCCGACTTTGTCGTTGTTGCGGATGGCGCTGAACGCAAAGAGGCTGGCGACTTCCCCCGCCAGCTCGCGTTTGCTGAGTTCGACGCTGCCGAAGTTGCCCGAGGCGCTCACGTCTACCAGAAGCATCACGGAAAGTTCGCGCTCTTCGGTGAACTTCTTGACGAAGGGCTCGCCGTATCGGGCGGTCACGTTCCAGTCAATCGTGCGCACCTCATCGCCCGCCTGGTATTCGCGCACCTCCTCGAAGTTCATTCCCCGGCCTTTGAACACGCTGCGGTATTGCCCTCCGAATGCGGTGTCCACCATGCCTCTCGTTTTGAGTTCGAGGCGGCGGATCTTATTTAAGATGGCGCGTGCGGCTTCCATGGGCGGGGGGCGATACGATCGGACGAGAGGGGCGGTTAAGGCACGGGGAGCCCGGCGAAAATGCGGCCGATGATCGTTTCGCTGGTCATCTCCTCCGCCTCCGCTTCGTAGCTGACAATGATGCGGTGGCGGAGAACATCCATGCCGATGGATTTGACATCCTGCGGAGTCACGTAACCGCGGCCGGAGAGGAACGCCCGGGCGCGTGCGGCCAGAGTCAGCGCGATCGTGGCCCGGGGCGACGCGCCGTAGCGGATCATCCCATCGAGGTCGAGCTGGTAGGATCCCGGGTCGCGGCTGGCGAACACCACGTCCACGATGTAGTCTTTGACCCGGTCATCGACATAGATTTGGTTCACCAATGCGCGGGCTTTGAGGATGTCGGCCGGCGAGATCACGGGTTGAACCTCCAGATCCGGAGTGCTGGTGGCCATCAGGTCGAGAATGCGACGTTCTTCGGCCTTGGTCGGGTAGCCCACCCGCAGCTTGAGCATGAAGCGGTCGAGTTGTGCCTCGGGAAGCTGGTAGGTGCCTTCCTGCTCAAGGGGGTTCTGTGTGGCCAGGACCAAAAACGGGTCCGGCAAGGGATAGGTTTTTTCGCCCAAGGTGACTTGGCGCTCCTGCATGGCTTCCAGCAGCGCGCTCTGCACCTTTGCCGGCGCACGGTTGATCTCGTCGGCAAGGATCAAATTCGAGAACAGTGGCCCCTGTTTGGTGGTGAAATCCCCCGTGCGCGGGTTGTAGATGAGCGTTCCGATGAGGTCTGCTGGCAACAGGTCCGGGGTGAACTGGATGCGCTGGAACCCGGTGTGAATACACTGGGCCAAAGTTTTCACCGTGAGGGTTTTCGCGAGCCCCGGAACGCCTTCGAGCAGGACGTGTCCGTTGGTGAGCAGTCCTGTCAGTAACCCGTCTACGAGATATTTCTGGCCGACGACAACCCGAGCAATTTGCGCCTGCAACGGGGCGATCCAATGGCTGTGTTCTTGAACCTGCTCGGTGAGTTCTTGGGTGCTGGGCATGGGATTGGTCTTGAGACTGTGGGGTGCAAATTATGTTCAACCCGTTTTCCGGGCGAATGCCGAGGCTTCTCTTCTGAGTGCTTCCGGGACGGTCACGGGGTCCCGGCCCCGTCAATTCCGTCTTGAGTGAGGGGTTCCCGCGGAGGTTCGCTGAGGCTGCCGGAGGCCAGGCGGTTGAGGAGTCCGGTGAGCTCGCGCACCACTTCGGTGGCGGTGATGGCCTTCATACAGGGGAAATCGATGGGGCATTCCCGCTTAAAACACGGGCTGCATTCCACAGGATGCCGGAGCACCGTATGTCCTTCCCCAAGGGGCCCGGTCAGCGTTGGCTCGGTGGATCCAAAAAGCGCGACGACCGGGACCCCGAGGCAGGCCGCCAGATGCATTGTGCCGGTGTCGTTGGTGAGCAGGATGTCGCAGCCGCGCAGCTCGGCGATCAGCTCCGCCAGCGTCGTTTTCCCTACCAAATCCGTATGCGGGATGCCTGCCAGCGCGCTGATCGAGTCGGCGACAGGGCGATCCTTCTCTACCCCGAAAAGTTTCCATTCACAGGAGTGGCTGGCGTGGAGGCTTTTCATGACCTCCGCGAAACGCTCCGGCAACCAGCGTTTTGCCGGGCCATACTCGGCACCCGGACACAACCCGAGCACCGGCCGACCGGCGGTGCTGTTTTCCGGGCGGGGCGAGGCAAAGACGGCGCCTTGGATATCGGCGCCGATGAATTCGGCAAGTGCGAGGTAATGATGGACCTGGTGTTCGGAGCCGGCAGTGGCCGGCGCTGGGGTGGGGGCCTTTTTCTTTTTCTTTGGGGGCCGAAACACCTGGTTGAGAAGGAGTTTACGGTGATGGCCCGCGTAACCCACCCGCCTTGGGATGTCGGCGAGGAAGACCTCCAACGCTGTCCTCAGCGAGTTTGGAAACACGACGGCGGCGTCAAACCCCGTCTTTAATTTGCGGGCGACCGCGAAGACGCCTTCTTCCGGCTCGATCCCAAGCACCGCATCCACTTCCGGGAGGGACGCCCAGAAATCCCGGAGTTTTGCCGGAGTGAGAATGGTCACATGGGCGTCTGGACGTCCGGCTTTGATTGCGCGAACGGCAGGCGCGCTCATCACGGCGTCTCCCAGCCAGTTACTGGAGCGGATGAGGATTTTGAACGGCTGAAGTTTTGTGTCTGGAGGGATGAACTGGCCGCGTTTGTAGGAGGCGAGAAGAAACTTTGGGCGCGGCGTTTTCCATCGGTTATGGACCCAGAACCAGTCGGCAGGCTGGCGTCGGATCTGGGCTTCGAGGAAAGCATTGAGCCGGGCCGACGTGGCTTCGGGGCCGGCGGAGGAGGCCTTGAGGGGTTCTTGGAGTACGCAGCGCCAGCGGGCCACGCCTTCGGTGTAGATGGCGGCGGGAACCAGCCAGCCTTCGGTGCGTTCCGCGATGGAGGCGGCGAGCATGGAAGTGGAGGCGAGTCTTCCAAAGAGCGGGCACCAGAGGCCGCCGTCTCCTGCGTGTTGATCGATGAGCACGCCAATGCCCCCGCCGCTGCGCACCATTTTTATCGCCGCGAGAAACCCCGCTTTGCGCTCAAACAGTGCCACCCCTCTTTCTGCGCGATCCCGGCGCAGCTCGGCATCGAGGTAGGGGTTGGAGATTTTCTGATAGACCGTGCCCAGGGGGCAGTCGGCCATGAGCGGGATGAGTTGCGCAAAGAGTTCCCAGTTCCCCATGTGGCCGATGGTGAAAGTAAACCGGCCCGAGGCTAGGACCTCTCCGGCCAACCCCTCGGCGCCCTCCATTGTCACGCGGGCGCGGATCTCAGCCCGGGGCAGTCTTGGAAGCATGACGCTGCTGAGCAGGTTGGCGGCGAGGGTGGCGAAATGTTCGCGAGCCAGAGTGCGCCGTTCTGTAGGGCTGAGTTCCGAGCCGAAAGCGATCCGCAGGTTGTGTTCGACCAGGCGCCGGTAGGAGGGGGCCAGGTAATAGCCGAGATACCCCAGCGCCCAGCCGATCCGGAACGTGGTTTCCAGAGGAAACAGGCCGAGGATGGCCGTGGTGAGTTTATAGAGTCCGAAGGCCAGCCTGCTGATCATGGCTTCTTCCAATACATGTTTTTCAGGGGATGTTCGTCGATCAGGTTGGCTTCGATGCCGCCGAGTCGCTCGGGGTCATAGAATTGAATGCCCACGTAATAAAACAGCGGACAGATGGCGGCGGCTTCGCTGATCAGGAGTTCTTCGCCTTTGCGGAACAGGTCGAATCGCCGCTGGGAATCGAGTTCGGCGCCGGCGGCTGCGATCCACTGGTCATAACGTTTGTCGCCCCAGCCCGTGCGGTTGTTGCCGCCCCCGGTGACAAACATGTCCATGAAAGTGTTGGGGTCCTTGTAGTCGCCCACCCAGGAGGACCGGCACAGGTCGTAATCGAGCCGGCTGAGCGAGTTGAGATACACTTTCCACTCCTGCTGTGCGAGCTGGATGCTCACGCCCAGCTCCCTTTTGAAGGTGGCTTGGAGCTCCACGGCGATGTTCTGGTCGAGGTCGGAGTCCCCTTTGTAGAGGTAATATACGACCGGAAAACGTGCGCCGCCGGGATAGCCCGCCTCGGCCAGCAGCTGCCGCGCCTTTTCCGGGGAGCGGGTCAGCCCGGGCGGCGGCGTGTAACCGGCCGTGCCCGGGGGCACCAGACTGCCGGCGGGCAGTTCCCCGGCTCGGGTGATGCGATCACAGAGGGCGGCTTTGTCGATGACTAGGCTCAGAGCCAGGCGCACACGCGGATCGTCAAAGGGTTTGCGGGTGCAGTTAAACCGGATGAAGTAATTGCCCAGAAAAGGTGCGGCGTGAAAGTCCGGGCGACGTTTGAGTTCCTGCATGAGGGAAGTTGGTGCTAGGCCCTTGTCCATGAGCACGTCGGCAATGCCCGTCGAATAGAGGTTGAAGGCCGTCATGGGTTTTGCGGCCGGGAGAATGTCAATCGTGCGCATGGCTACCTTGGCCGCATTCCAGTAGTAGGGGTTTTTTTCCAGGCGGATCCTGTCAAAAAGCCGCCATTCCTTGAGCGTGTAGGCCCCGTTGGTGACGAGTTTCCCGGGACGGGTGAAGCTCTCGCTGTTGCGTTCGGCCGCTTCCACGCTGGGCACATGCACGGGCAGCAGGGTTGAGAAAGCGCAGAGATCGATCCAGAAGGGTGTCGGGTTTTCGAGGGTTACCTCGAGGGTGGCGGGGTCCGGAGTCCGGATCCCCACCTCCGAGAAGTCGCGCAGTTGGCCTTCGTTGAAGGCTTTGGCGTTTCGGATGTAATGGAGCTGGTAGGCGTATTCGCTGGCTGTGGCGGGCTGCAGGGTGCGTTTCCACGACGCCACGAAGTCCGCGCTGGTCACCGGCTGCCCGTTGCTCCACCGGGCGTTCCCGCGCAGGTGGAACGTGTAAACGCGACCGTCCGGGGAGATGTCCCAGCGTTCCGCCACGCCCGGCTGCGCGGTGCCGGATTGGTCATTCGCGGTTAACCCCTCAAAAAGCGCGTAGGCGATGCGTCCCTCGGGCTGGCCTGTGATGAGAGCGGGATCGAGCGTCTCGGGTTCTGCGCCGTTGAGAAACACCAAGTCGGCCCGGTCCATAGGGCGGCTGCAGGCGGCCAGAGCGCACAACGCGAGGCGGATGAGAAAATGGGGGAGACGGGTGAGCACGCGAAAAAAGCCAGATTGCACCAAAGCGCCCACGCGTCCAAGGGGTTCTCTCGCGGGAGCGTTTTCGTTTTTGGCTGTGAAATTGGGGTTGAGCCCGGGGCGTTTCAATCGGAAACTGTCCGCCGCTTTGAACGCATCTTCTTCAGGAACAGAACCTCTTTCTCCGCGCCCCCGTGTCGTCATCGGCATGAGCGGCGGCGTGGATTCCAGCGTAGCCGCGTATCTGCTCAAAGAGGAGGGATACGATGTGGTGGGTGTGACGATGAAAGTGTGGCCGCAGGATTGTATTTCGAGGGCGGAAGACAAGTGTTGCGGTCCCCAAGCCATCGCCGATGCGCGTGCAGTGGCTCATAGTTTGGGGGTTCCTCATTATGTCGTGGATGAGGCCGACCAGTTTGAGAAGATGGTCATCGACTATTTTACGGCGGAATACAAAGCAGGGCGCACCCCCAATCCCTGCGTGATGTGCAACGAGAAGGTGAAGTTTGGGAACCTCTGGAATAAGGCGCGAGCCATCGGCGCCGATTTCATCGCCACGGGGCATTACGCGGTGATCGAGCATCTGCCCGGCAGAGCGGTTCTGCGCAAAGGCAGGGACCCGCGCAAGGACCAGTCTTATTTCCTCTTCAGCCTGCGTCAGGAACAACTTCAGAGGGCTCTCTGTCCGCTCGGTGGGATGGAGAAAACCGAGATCCGGGCGATTGCCCGGAAGCTGGGCCTGAAAACGGCCGATAAAGTCGACAGCCAGGAAATTTGTTTTGTGCCGGGGAACGATTACAAGGCGTTCCTCCGCTCGCATCTGGGTGAAGAAGAGTTTCATCGGGGCGGCATCTACGACAAGGAAGGCAACCGGCTGGGCGACCACGAGGGGATTGAGCTTTTTACCATCGGTCAGCGCAAAGGCCTGCCGGGCGGCAGCCCAACGCCCCGTTACGTCATCGACATTGATCCTGCCAGTGCCCGGGTGATTGTCGGCGAGGCGGAGGATTTGGTGACCGGGGAGTTCGAAATCGACCACTGCCTGTGGCACTGCGATTTGAGCGAGCCGTTTGAGGTCACTGTGAAAATTCGCTACGCCCATCCGGGGGCTCAGGCCACGGTGTATCCCGGTGAGGACGGCAAGGCGCGGGTGCAGCTCCATGTCCCGCAGCGGGCTGTGACACCCGGACAAGCCGCCGTTTGTTATCGAGGCGATGAAGTGGTGGGCGGTGGCTGGATTGCCCGTCAAACCGTTGCGCTTTCAGGCAAAGAGTAATCCACGAGGGGCCGGGCCGGGAGATTTCCCCGGATGCGCGCTTGAGGTCTGCGGGCCTGGGTGGCAGCCTTCCTCTTGTGAGTTTCGCCCGAGTTTTTTTTCTTTTGGCTGCGCTGAATTTGGCGGCCTGCGAATCCTGGCCCAAGAGGTCGCGATACACCCGCTTTGATGTCACCAATTATCGCGGTGAACTCATCGCAAGTTGGGTGGCCGAGGGGCGTTACACGCGCTTCGGAGACGGCTTTTCGATCAACGCGGTGCAGCGGATCAGCGCTCTGCCTTATTCGCAGACATCCCGGTACCCCGATGGCTGGCGGACCTGGGTGCGCGGCCCTCACATCCGCTATGGGCGGTGCGTCAAGCCCTCTTGGATCGAGGAAGTGGAGCAGCGCGGGTTCTTTAGAATGACGGACGTTTCCCCTCATTAGCCTGCCGCTCTCGCGAACTTGCCCCCCCGGGCTGGGGCCCTTTTTTCACGTCGCGCCCGGCGGCCTGTCGGGGTTACTCGGATGGTCTTGAAACTCCGGCCGCCGATCCCGCTGAAGCCCCCGTTTTCCAAGAGTCGGGTAGATCGTTTTTTGTAGCGAGTAGGATTTCTTTGACGGCCCGCCTGTCCTCAGAAGTGAGCCTGGCGAATTCCGGTTGTGGGTTTTTGCCATCGAGAACCTCGCCGAGCTCCTGGTAGATCCGCTCTTTGATCGGGGGGGGGAGTTGATCAAACCCCGCGCTGTAAATCAGGTAACTGCAGGGATATTTGAAGAGGCGGCGATTCAGGTCAAAGTCGCGGAGGGAACGGCCCTTGGCATCGCGACGGGAGTCTGCGGCAAAGGCGTTGAGGAAGTCGGCCCTGCCCCGGACCGGCTCTGTGAGAGGGGCTTCTTCGATAAAGAGCAGGTAGCGCAGGAACGATTGCACCTGGCGGTTGAGGTAACGCAGGTGCCCGTAGGTGGCCAACATCTGCTGGGCCTCGAAATTGAGGCGGGTCACGTAGTTGTGCATGTGCGACTGATGCTCGAGCACCAGATGCGAGACGATGTCGCTGGTCCGCTCGGGATAATCTCTCAGATCCACATGCGCTGAGAGATCCTTCAAGTTGCCGCGGAAATTGGGCTCCCTGGCCTGGCGTTCGAGGGCTTCGATTCCCACCAGGTTGCCTCGGTGGGTTTGCCACCCGTGTTCGCCCGTCACATACCAGCCGGCCCATCTTTCGCTGAGCGAGCTACAGTGGGTGATGTCGGCGGCTTCAGTCTGGATGTCGAGCTCCCCGTCCGGACTCGTTCCGATGGAGCGGATCAAATGGCCGGGCACCCCCAGGGAACGGTTGCTCCCGTGGCATTGGAGGCACTCGGCGTTTCGCACCAGCTTGGGCTTGAATGCGGCAACCTGTTCGAGCTGATAGAAGACGCCGCCGAGTTTCGGGTCGGCTTCGCTGATTTCCAGGAGATCCGAGCCGGGAATGTACCCCACATAAATATCGTCGTTGTAGTAGAGGGCGCGCGGGGTTTTGGGGCTGATCAACGTCCTCTGCAGGGAGGTCTTGGAGAACACGAGCAACTGCGAGGAGGAGGGGATTTTCAGGGCGCGCAGCAGGGCCGGCAGATAGCCCTGCTCGCTGTCCCATTGCAGGCGCACCTCGCCGGAGTTGATCTGCGCCTGGAGCCGGACGATGTGCCCGTTGGGCGTCGCCTTGCTGTAGCCCACCGGCATTTCATCATACTCGAGTTTGTGTGTTGAGCCTTGGAAGTCTTCGGCTTTGGAGGATGCAGTCGTCAGTAAAAGGAACAGGAAGAGTGTGCGGGGGAACATAGCAAAAGGCGGAGGGTCGCAGAGTGGGCAGGTTTTAGCTGCTCCTTGGTTGCTCAGGACTGCTCGGATTTTGGCGGGAGCCTGTTCCGGAAAACCCGAGCCGGCTCAAACCGCCGGCGTGTGCGTGTGCGAGGGACGCGCACGGGAGATTTACGGGGTGGTTTTCTGGGTGCGCAGGTATTCCCAGATCGCCTCAAATTGATCCCGCGCGTTGCCGTCGTAGAGCTCCGTGAGCGGAGTCTTTCCTGATTCATCGGCAAACCGCGGCATTTTGGTTTCCGGCTCGACCCGCAGCGGCGAGAGCAGCCAGCGGTGATAAAACGCCTTGCGCAGCCGCTCGTTTGCGTAGGCCAGGTTGATGCCGGGGGCCTCAAACACAGCGGTTGCCGGCTTCGCACCCACCCCGTGGCATCCGGTGCAATTGAATCCGCCATTCTCGCCCAGGAGCTTTTCTCCGTCGGACGCTTTCTTCACGTCGGCTGGCGGTTCGGGCTGCTGCTTGAGCAGTAAACCGTGATCCAAGGAGAGCCCCTCTGCAATGCCCTCAGCGCATGCGGTAAAGCCGGGCATCCGCGCAAGGAGCCAGGGCCGGGGTTTGTAGGCGATCTGGCCGGCGATGAACTGCTTCATCCATTGCGGTTGAAGCTTTTCACCCGTCCACGTGAGAAGCGGGGCGACGGATCCTGCCGCCGGGGCCTCCTCGCCTTCTGCCGGGGCGGGGGCTGCCGACTGGAGCGCGAGCATTTCCCCCTCGAGGCCGCTCCATGTGCTGGGAGCGCCATCGCGGGAATGGCACGCTGCGCATCGGAGTTGTTGCGTCTGGCGGTTGGCGAATTCAATGGGCGAGTCTTGGTGAAGGGAGTTCAATCCGGAGGCTGCGAATGCCATGAGTGCAGACCGCTGATCCGGGGTGAGATGAAAATCAGGAGCTGCGCCCCGGTCCGCCGAGTCGGTAGCCAGACAGCCCTTGGTCCAGCCCGCTTTGAGTGTGGCGGCGAGGGGCGGTTGCGTGGTGGGCGGCATCCCGGCGTGGCAGTTAAGGCATCCGCTCCTGGCGAGGTGCTGCGCGCCGCGCTCGGGATCGCCCTTCACGGACGAGGAAAAATCGCGTTGGTTGCCAGAAAGAAGAAACGCGGTGAGTTGAGTCGCTTCTTCGTCCGTGAGTCGGGAGTGCGGCATCCGGGTCCACGCGTAGTTTTTGGCTGGGTTTTTGAGGTAATCCCGGAGAGCGGGGGGATGCCATTTGGCTTTGAGATGGGAGAGCGGTGTGCGTTTGTGTTCGTCGTCGCCCTCAAACTCGGGTGCGGAGTGGCAGGCGATGCAGCCGAGATTGGCAAATAGCGCGCCTCCTTGGGCGGCTACGTCAGGGAGCGGCTCGGATTCCGCCCGTTTCGCGTTGGCCACGAAGTAGGCGGCGAGGTCCGCTGCGCGCGCATCCACCTCGCCCGGTTTTGTTCCGTGAAACACCCGCGGCATCAGCGACTGAGGACGGATCTCATGGGGATCACTGATCCAGTGGGCCAGCCAAGCCTCATTGAATTTCGCGCCGATATCGTCGAAAACCGGCGCGTCCTGAGCGAGCTCGGCCATGCCTTGGCCTCGGGGCGGAGTAAAAGTGGAATCCGCGTGGCAGGCCGTGCATCGGAGTTGTGCGAAGAGGAGTCGTCCCTCGCGGAGTCGGGCTCCTTCCCTGAGCGCCGTGTGGCTGCTGTCGTGACGGAACGCCGTGGGCGGGATGGGTTCGAAGGGAAACTCTTTGCTCGACCATTGAAGTTGCAGGCTCAAGTCGCTTTTTCCATCGCCCGAGAGTTCTGCTGTGATTTCGTTGAGGCCTTTTTTGAGGACGATGGGTTCGCTCACGGGCTGAGCCGGAGCGTTTCCCTCGCTCTTGAGCACGAGCACCCCGTTGATTTTGAACTGGAAGTCGCCCCGGACATCCGCGCGCAGGGTGTAATCGGCGCGGAGTTCGGAGTAGAGATGTCCCTCCCACTTCAACTGCACGGGACCGGGAGGCAGGAATGGGCTGGCGGGCGCCCCCGCCGGCAGTGCGATGCTTACGAGGCGCGTGAGACGGGTGTCGGTTTTTCCTCCCGACTGGAGCTGGAGCAGTAGCCCTTGGTCCTGTTTGGATGCCAGCGCTGGCAGGGGGGGCGCTTTGACTGGGGAATCTTCAGCGTGGAGTGCCGAGAAACCCAGGAGAAGAAAAGCGATCAAGGATGGGCGCATAACGGCGGGAGACGGTGGAGAGAAGAGGGTCTTCGGTTTGCACCCACCGGCGCAAGTCCGCGGGGCGACCAGCCCAAAAAAGGCCGCGTCGGCAAGGCGCGGCCTTTTTTGAAAGGACAAGGGTCTTTCTATTCCAAGGAGGTGAAGGTGAGTCCGGGTTTGGAGTCGGGCGCAATCCCGTTGATGGTGCCTGCGAGCTCGGCGGGAACCGGTTGGCCCTCGGCGCTTTTGATGTTCATCTTGATCCGAAACTGATCCACCGGTTTTAGGTCAGCAACTTCCAAAAAGACGCTCTTTTTGTCGGCGGAAACCTGCACGGATTTGACCGTCAGATCGTCGCGTCCTTTGGTGTTCGGGTCGCTGACCTTGTATTCCGCAGAGCCGTATGCGCTGGTCCACCGGTAACCGTTGATCTGCAGGGAATAGTTTTCCACGTCCCCGGCGGTCTGCGCGTCCACGGCGCTGGTGAACCCGATGTGGATGCCTTTGTCGGTGACGTGGAAGGCATTTTGCATGCAGACAGTTTGCCCGGTGTAACGGATCCGCTGGAGGCAGGCGTCTTTGGCTCCGTTGGTTTGCCAGCCTTTGATGCCGGCCACGTAGAGTTGGCCGTCGATGGGGCTAAAACGGGCCCTCTGAATACCGCTTTCAAACTGCAGCGGAAACTTCACCAGTGCCCCTTGGCTCACCCCGTCGACCCTTTCCTGGAGCACGCTAAAGAGGGAGGATTTGCCGTAGGAAAGATAGAGCATCTGGCCCTGGAGCGGCCCCCATTGCTTGCTCGTGTTCCAAACGTGGCTCCCACAGGAGTTATCCCAGTCGTAAGGAATCCAGCAGAGATGCGTAGGGCGCTCGGTAGGGGCTGGGGTTTTGTGGGAAAGGTCGGGGACGCTGATAAAATCGCCCTGTTTGACCTCGTGGATGTAATCCACAGGCACCCACGTTCCTTGGTTGTCGCCTACGGTCAACCCGCCCTTGGGGCTCATTCCCAGTCCGTTTGGGGCTCTGACTCCGGTCGCGTAAACCTCGAGGTTCTCGCCGTCTTTGGACACTTTGAGGATGCAGCCGTTGTGCTCACTGAGCGGGCCCCAGCCGCGGCCTCCCGGGTTCACCGGGCCGCCTTTGGAAAAGTAGAAATTTCCGGCGGGGTCTGTCTGCAGATCAAAAGCGAATTCGTGGAAGCCCGGGGTGACTTGGACGTCGTTGTTGAAGTTCTCATAGAGATCGGCTTCGCCATCGCCGTTGAGATCTTTGAGGCGGGTAATCTGATCCCGTCCCAACACATAGATCTGTTCGTCGACAATTTTCAGGCCCAAAGCCTGGAACAATCCCGTGGCGTAGCGCTTCCAAGTGACTTTTTCCAGGGTGGCGTCCACGCCGGTCGCAATCCAAACGTCGCCGCTCCAGGTGCTCGCCGCGATGCGGCCATTCTTGAAAAAGTCCAGTCCACCGAATCGGATCCGCGATTTGTAGGGGTTCTCGAAAGGAGGCGCGATCGTGTCGACCACGTAGGGGCTGGCGGGCGTAGCCTGCCCAAGGGAGCCCTCGGTGGTGACCGTCTCCGGCCAATGCGGGGCACCGCCTTTGGTGAGAGCGGTGAGGTTCTCGGGTGCTTTGAGCGTCTTGAGTGTTTCAACCAGGTTGGGGAGGTCGGCCGCAGTTCCCCGGAAATAAACCAGCTTGAAAGATTCTCCCCCGGTGAAGGCTGATAACTTCAAAATAACTTTCTGCCCAAGAGCCGACAGCTTCGCCGCCCCGGGAGCTTGGATAGCGGCCACAAAAAGGCGGGCTTCTGGGTTTTGCGGATCGATCTGCACCATCGCCACTTGCCCGTCTTGGGCGATTTCGATGGAGCTTTCGCCCTGGGCCTCAGCCGCAAGCAGGTTCGCCGCGTGGCTGGCTTTGCCCAAGATGTTGAAGGTGCGGGTGATCAGGGCGGATTCCCCGATTTTCTCCAGTGCCGGGCGCTCGAGCACATCCGCACCCGCAACAGAGTAAGAAAGCACCACGTCGTCGCCGCTTAAATAGAGGCCCTTGTATTTGGCCCAAATCTTGGGAAGCGGCCCGAAGGCCATGCTGGAAGCCCCTGGCCCGGTTGGCACCTTGCGGGGATCCTCGAAATCATCCCCCTTGCTCCAGCCGGGCGTCCGGTTGGTTTGGAAAATCACCTGAGAAGTCTCCGGGGGCTGTGGATTCGGGCCATGTTTTCCATCGAATGCGACCCCGGTTAATTTGAGGAATCCTTGGGTCCAGCCTCCCGACATCCGGAGCAGATCGGTGTCGAAAACAACCGTTCCCGCATCGTCCTGACCCAATTTAATTGCGATCGCTTTGTCGGTGGCACAGCCTTTCCCGGAGGAGCGGATGGTGTCTTTGCCCTCTGTGTTGTTCAGAGAGGTCGAGAGGAACCGCCCATAATCCATGCTCCCGGACTGGGTGTCTGCAGCAAGAGCAGAGGCGGCGCTTACTGAAACGAGCGCAGCTAGGATGTGAGTGGAACGTAATTGCATAGGGAAGAGCCTGAGTTTTATGGGGAGACGCTGGTGTTTTCCTCCGTCTTAGTTTGCCTTTGAACGGTAGCGCAGGCGTGCAGAAATGGGGAAGCCTTTGCGTCAATCAGCGGGAGGGTTCAAACTTAGATACTTTTGGATCGTTTGAGTTGGGTTGGGCTTCTCAATCAATGGAAGGCGAGAATGACCGAGCTGCATTCATCTCTCCAGTGTTAGCCGAGGTTCGGTGCCTCCCCACGTCGGGAGAATTACTGATGCTGCGTCCCCCCCCTTTTCTGGGGACTCTTTCTCTGTTGGAACGCTTGGCTCCCAAAGGGAAACCCGGCAGGCAGTAAACATAGCCCCAGGGAGACTCATTCACATTGGGCGACCCGATGGCGGGTGCCGAGGATTGAGAGTGATCCTGAGCCTGAGTTCTTTCGATGCGTGGCGCCCATTTCTGGGGTCATTGGAATCGGTCCGGAGCACTTCGGGGGCGGGTTTGGTCGATTAAATTGGCGGTTCGGCCGGCGAAAGGGTGAGGATTTTTGTTTCGGGAGATGTTTTTGTAAAAAGTTTTACTCATCAAAGCCGCTCCTGCTGGGTTATACACGTTGAAGCCTTCTCCGTAGGGAGAGGGTTTCACGCCAGAACCCTCGGGGTGCTCATCTCCTGAGGTGCGCTGGTCCTCCTCCGGAACCTCCATTCCCCCCCAAAAAGACGTATGTTCGGTAAACAAAAACGCAAAGCAGCCTGGGTTCAAAGCGCTCTCGAGAGATATGAGCGGCCCCTTTTGCAATACGCCATGAGCATTGTAGGCGAAATTGAGCGGGCTCGTGATGTTGTGCAGGAGACGTTTATGCGTCTGCACAACCAAGATCAGGAGACTATTGAGGGGCACCTCTCGCAGTGGCTTTTCACCGTTTGCCGCAATTGTTCACTGAAATCCCTCAAAAAAGAGGATCGTTACATCTACGTCGAAGCCCAGGAGTTTGAGCAAAAGCGCTGCGAGGGGCTCACGCCCCTGATGGAGCTGGAGCGGAAGGAACGCGTGAGTCGGTTGGCCGAACTAGTCAAAGAATTGCCCAAAAACCAGCAGGAGGTCATCCGCCTGCGGTTCCATCACCACCATTCTTACCAAGAAGTGAGCGATATCACGGGATTGAGCGTGGGGAACGTAGGGTTCATTCTCAACGCGGCCATGCGCAATCTGCGCGGTAAGATGGAGCGCGACGACAAGGACGAAAAAATAATCTACCTTAAGAAGGGAGTTGCATGAAATGAGAGGAAGTATCAGCGATCAGGATTTGACCGATTACGCGCTCAACGAGCTGCAGCCTGAGGAACGACTTTACTTGGAGTCGATCCTTGCGGTCTCTGAAGCTTGTCGCGAGGACATCTATCAGATGATCGAGTTCGGCGAGATGCTTGAGGAGTCATTTGAGTTGGACGAAGAAAAAGCCCCGGTTCTCGCCCTGAGCGATGCGCAGCGCGAGTCCCTGGTCCAGTTCCGGCCTGCGATCCCTATCTGGGAGTGCGCCGCCGCCATGCTGGGATTGGCGGCCAGCACGGTTTTTGTCCTCACCCATCCGGGCTTTTGGCAGATCGGCGATCCGGCAGGCAAAGCCGCCCAAGTCTCCAATCAGATGTCAAAAATCGTGGCGGCTGCGGTCGCTCCGGATCGCCTCAATTTCGCGGCGCCGCTGGCCAACATCGCCGCTTTTGCCGAGGATTCAGCAAATTGGTTGCCCTCCGCTTCGGATGTTTTCGACCCGATGGTCTGCACTCCCCCGAGTTGGATGGAGCCGAAATCGAACTCGGCTTCTGTTGATCCGCTTCCTTGAGTGTTTGGAGCCGCGGGATGGTGCGGCATTTGTATCCTGTTAGAGTTTGTGGGGAGTTGTTTTTCTGGGTGAACGGTTGCACGAACGGGTAACTGGAGGAGTGGCGGGAGATCGCTTTCCCCGCCAAAGAG